>JAFRSV010000011.1 GCA_017427405.1 Alphaproteobacteria bacterium | reverse complement strand
TATTTTATATTTTATTTTCTTTTCTTCTTTCTTCTATTACTCACGATATCAGATCTGATTTCTGTATTGATTTCAGAATTGAAATCAGAGAATTTGTTTTGTATTTAGGGTGCGAACCTGGTTCGCACCTTAGGTTCGCACTTAACGTTTTGTTTTTACGCAATAAATCCCCAAAGCGCGAACCTGCGAACCATTTTTTTATTCCTGACGCTAGCGAAGTGCCTCGCTCGCCGTTACCCTCAGTAGAAAAATGTCCCGACAGTACCTTTTTATATTTGATGATACATCACGATACAGGGCTGTTATACGATTATTAAAAAACTAGATTTTTCATAAAAATGGGTTAGAATCAAAGAAAAGGCACAAATTTATGTATGATAAAAATTCAAATTGTGACCAATATATCGCTAGTAGCGATAAAAAAGTTAGCGATATAACTAGCGATAAATCTATCGATATGCTGAGCGATACCGAACGCGGGTTCTTTGTAACCATCGCAGCAGTCATTATTAGCAAAGGTGAAATCGCCGCCGCAGACGCGGTAAGGATGACTGGTAAATCACCCCAACGAGTCCGTCAATTGTTTACTGTTTTGGTAAATAAAGGCTTTTTGACTGCCACCGGTCAGAACAAAGGCCGCAAGTATACCTTCAAATCACATTAGGTGTTCGCACTAGGTGTTCGCACCCCTATTTGCTTAGATTTCTGCGGTTTACAACCCCAAAGTGCGAACTGCGAACACATTTTCACACGCTGTGTGTAACAAGGTGTTGCGCTCGCCGTTACCCCCTAAATAAGAAGCCCCTAAAGGGGCAAAAGCGACTCACCACGATACACCAGCGTACAATTAACCACATATTGCATTAGCAACGTTATTGATGGCTTTGTAAGTGCTGCTGTCCATTATATGAGTATAGCCTTCGGTGGTGGTTATGCGGCTGTGACCTGCCGCTTCCTTCATGGCGGCCATGTTTTCGCCTATATTTGCCCCCATACTGATAAACGAGTGTCTCAGGTCGTGTATCCGCATATGAGGTAACTTTGCGTATTCAAGCGCCCATTCAAACGGTTTGCGGATATTGCTTATAGGACGTCGTATATTACCAACGCCCGGGAACACATATTTGCTACCCAGCGCAACAGCTTCATCCAGCGCAGTTTGTAAATAAGGTATAACCGCATCAGATAATTTCACATCTCTAGCACCCGTTTTACTGTCTTTCAAATGTATCACTTTATGCATAAGGACAAGCTCGTCCACTTCCAACCCTGTAATTTCAGAGGCTCGACATCCGGTCAGCATAAGTACCCGTAATGCATTGAACAAACGTGGATGCATTTTGGACACAGCCGGTCCAATATCCAGCGCATGCGATAATGCCCTGTATCCTTCTTGATCCAATATTTGCGGTTTATAAACTTTGTTTGCACCCTTACGGACATATTTGCAAGGGTTTGTATTGCGATCTACGTATTTGTACATTTCGCACCAGTCCCAGAAATTAGATAATAACGACAATGCTTTGTTAGCTGTTGAAAAAGATGTCTTTTTTACCCATTTGGTGTAAGCGTCCATTACGTGCTTTTCTTCTATTTGACGCATGTACATCTTGCCAAAAATTGGTCCGACATAAAGTCGATATTGCCCCCAGTTGGAATCTTGTGTCCTTGGTTTCTTATAAATCTTGGAATATTTATCCATATATTGTGGAAAAAGGTCTTGAAATTTTTCGCCAAGAGCCTCTTTTTCTTTCATTTGTTGCTCTATTTTCTCACGACGTGGATCGTGCCCTTGGGCAAGTTGGTGTCGCATATTCCATGCCATATCGCGAATATCTTTGATTGAATAATCGTTATATCGTCCAATATATAAATTACACTTCTTGTTATCAATTTTACAGCCCAGAAAAAACCTAATGGCGCGTGTTGCCGCCGAATATCGCAGGAAAAGCCCAGGTATTGTCCCATCACTGACCTGCAAATTGATATCCGAATTTAACAGACGTATCCATGTATCGCGAAACGCCTTGGTATAACATTTCCATTGTTCTGCCATATGTGTACTCCTTTGTTACAGCTACACAACAATGCACGATAAATACGGAATATCCAGTAGAAACAACTATTTTTTGCTGCTTTTCTTCTGCTCAAGCCACTTGTCTATATCAGATCTGCGATATCGTACCATTTTGCCGACTTTGAAGTATTCTGGTCCGATCCCCAGCGCACGATATTGGCTTAATGCCGAAACAGATGATCCGAGATATGCAGCCGCTTCTCTTGGTTTAAGAAGTCTGCTTTCCAAAACGTCTTTCTTTATATTTATGAATCTATAATCTGTTTCTTCTCTCTCCATCCCCCCATAATTCAAGAACTCATGTTCCATGTTTTTCTCCTTTGGGTTTTGATGGTTTTGTTCGGTTCAAAAACGCTATAAAGTATCATCTAAACTCACAGCAATTTTTGATATCCTTACATGCAAATTATAGCATGCTAAAAAATAAAAGTCTTGTAAAAGCCGCAGAAAATATGACTTTTTTTAGCAATAAAATTGTATCATAATGTATCAAAAGCAAGTTAAAGCATATAAAAGCATATTAAATACAATTTTTGCAAGTTTTTTTGATACCCCTTCATCGACGTCACCCAACCCAAAAATCATCACTTTCAAACGAATCGATTTTTATAGAAAAATACATATGTTTTTCTATAAAAATATTTGTTATTTATTGATAAAACATCGCCATTTGACCCCAATTTAAAAAAACTTGGTTTTTATAAAAAATTGTCGTATATTGACAATGTACGAATATACTGATTTGATTCACAGAAATAACACAATGAAAAACACACTTTTAGATAAAGTTTTTTTTAGCATTAGGAGAAGCAAAGACAATGTTTTTGTCTTAAGGGATTTTGATGATTTTATTGTGGAATATGACTATGATCAAGTGCTGCGTGCGCTACGTATGTTAGTAAAAGACGGTACGCTGGTAAAAATTGGACGCGGCATTTATGCTAAAACACGTACTTTTAGTAATGGAGTTGTAGCACCAAATGCTCCTATAGGCAATTTAGCAGAAGAAGCACTACAAAAACTTGGCATCAAAACCGACAAATCATCCTATTGGTACGCATACAACGCGGGGTTATCAACACAGATACCAACCGGCAGAGTTATTGCTGTAAACAAACGAGTAAGAAGAAAAATCGAATATAACGGATTTGGTGTTTCTTTTGAAAAAATCAAAAGCAAAATTTAGCTCGTTAGTCGCTATAAAATCACCAAAAATATTCCGTAAGTCGTGTTTTACACGTTTTGTATTTTGTGTGTTTTTGACACATGTGGCTACACGATAGTGCAAATTTTTTGCTACACAGAAGCTACACAATGAAATTCTGCTACACAGCGGATACACAGCTACACTCTCTCAAACCCGCAGATTCTGTGGCGTTGCGAAGGCGTGTATAAATTTTTTGCGATTTTCCGGGGGCCACTGTTAATCCGTATGTCAATTTACCAGACAAATAACATATGCAAAAACTGCGGATTTCCGGGAAAATTTGATAAAATGTTGATCATTTATAAAAGCATAAAAATGGCCATTTTTACAAAAAACATCCCTAAACATACGGACCAGTCCGTATGTCACAATAAAAAAACTCTTAAAACCCGCAGGAAACTGGCACTGCGGTCCGTGTGTCTGCTAAAAAATTTCTCTATTTATGGCGGAATACCAACATAAAAACAAAAATCTACATATTAGCTACACAAAGCACATTACACAACATATACAAATAAAAAAAACACGCCTCATAGGGCGTGTCATTCAAAAAACTAACCAACGCTATATCACAGCAACATTCAAATCACTATTTGCCGGTCGGTCAAGTGGGATAATTTTGGCTAGTTCCGCATCACTTATATTACGAGAGGCCAACACCATATCATAATGCGTTTGAATACGCAGAAAGTATCCTTGGGATAAACCAAAGTACCGAGTAAGGCGCAAATCTATCGCAGCAGAAATACCACGTGTTCCATGTACTATGCCATGAATATAGTTTGCCGGGACATCAATCGCACGTGCCAAAGCATTCATGGACAACCCCAACGGTTCCATAAACTCTTCACGCAAAATTGTTCCAACATGGTCAATATCAATATAATTAGACATTTTGATACCTCTTGTTTATCTTGTTATGTATTATATAATATATAACACATAAAAGTCAAGTGCTTTTTTAATGATATTCTACTATTTCAACATTATTTGCTTCGTGGTCAGCCCATGTAAAACAAATCCGATATTTATGATTGATACGAATAGACCATTGCCCTTTACGGTCACCAGACAAAGTTTCCAGATTGTTAGACAGGGGTATACGCAAATCGTCCACAGTTTCAGATGCATCCAGCATAGCCAATTTTTGAAATGCCCGTCGCTGAATATCGGTTGGGAATTTCTTAGACCGTTCACCCCGAAAGATCTTTTCCGTTTCGCGACAATTAAATGATTTTATCATCACATCACCATTATTAAATCATCACTAGCATAGCCATTTATACTGATTTAAGCAAGGTATTTTGTTAACATACGACATATTCGTTACACATATAAACATATTGATTTCTTTGTATATATCCTGCAATAATAGGTGTATGAAAAAATTAGTGTTTGTATTATTATTGCTGGTCCCAATGGTTGCTGTTGCTGATAGGCGTAGTGATTTTGTTAATAAAATACTTGAATATGAAAACACACAAATCGACAATAATGCCACACAAATAAATGCGTATGGTGTAAATCAAGAAAAACTTGATATGTATCGGGCTACGCATTTCCCAAAAAATATAAAAGATTTAAATGAAAAACAAGCAAAACAAATTCTGTTTTATTTCTGGGATAATTACAGGTTTAGCGATTATAAGTACGATGAAATTCAAGAAAAAGTTTGGGATATGATGATTCATATGTCTATATCTGATTTAGAAAAACAAATCAACGAATGTATTCGTAAATACTATAAAATTTGATGCCGGTTTTTATGCGCCATTCGGTTCGGTTGCTTCTGTTAGTTTATTAAATGGCATGGCACCAAAACATATCCCAGATTTTTATTTGATATTAAACGAAGTCAAATACTGATATGACAAAGATATTTACAATTGGTTTTAGTGGTAAAAGCCCAGAAGCATTTCTGGACGTGTTGAACGCAGCGCGCATAAGTTGTGTGTGGGATATCCGTCAATGGCGACTAAGCACCTATGTTCCATATTATAACGGTGATAATTTGGCGAATGTTTTGAGCAATCGCTATGAATATCATCCAGAATTTGCCCCAACCGCTGATATTTTGGCAAGATATAAAGACAAAAAAATTACATGGTCTGAATACGAAAAAAGGTATCGCGAATTATTGCAAAAACGCGCCCCTTTATATAATTGCAATATATCTAAACTTGATAGAATATGTTTGCTGTGCACAGAAAAGACCGCCGTGCAGTGTCATCGTCGATTAGCGGTAGAATATATTGCAGAAATACTACCAGATATTGAAATTACGCATTTATAAAAACATTCCGTAAAAGTTGGTTTGCGCGCTCTTTTGTATATTTTTGGCACATGTGGCGCCCCGCAACGGTGAATTATACACTATATACGAAATCTGAACCCCAATCTTATGCTATCGAATACATATTGCCCATCGTCTTCGGCGGGCGCATAAACCCTTCGTGCACCCAAATCAAAGGTTGTTACATCAGAAAATCTATAAGCCATGCCCAAATACAGCGCATAAAGTATACCGTTATCTGTGGCTGATTCTCTAAATTCACCCAAAGTATTACTTACGGTTATTTCATTCTTGCCAAAACCATACCCCAATCCGATTCCAATATAAGGAGTAACATTGTCAATCCTAAAATCCGCATATCCATTTACAAGAACGGAAAATTGATTTAGTTTTACTTTTATTTCATTTGTAACGGTATAGTAATCTTTTATGTTCCCGTTTTCGTAATAATAATTATAGCCTAATTCACCTTCCAATCTTAGATGGAACCAGCCCCCGGGATTCATGGTCGCATCCACCCCAAATGCCGTAGAAAATTCCGTCAACAAACCAGACGCATCATATTTATTATTTCCACTATCTTCGACCAAAAAATCCCCCAATTTTGTATCATTATCTACATATATGGTGGTATCACCCAGCCCCGCTTTTATCGAAACATAAATTGGCGTATTTACCGACCGCGCAAGTGCCGTATCAGTAATAAAAATCATACCTGTTAACAAAAGAATTTTTTTCATATCGTCCCCCTTGCCAAGAATGAGAATATTATAATAATACCCAAAATTTATTTCAACAATAATTCATTAAAATTCACCAAAAAACAAAAACGCAAAAAAAGTCAAGCATAAAATTTTCAGATCATATTATCTGACCGTTGTCCTTTATGTATTTTTATGATAAAATGTGTGTTGATAGGAATCTTTGATGTTATATCGAAACGTGTTTTTTTTGGCGTTTTCGTTGGTATCGACGGGTGTTTTTTGTGCGCACCCGGCGATGGGTGCGCCGACCGTAAAAAGGTTGGGTGCAACAAACACCGGTGGTACACAAGTCAACAACGTTGTTCCACCAAAAACAACAATGCGGGCATCATCCATACGCACATCGGGTTCATATATAAAGCCCAAGACCAGTACGAATGACGCCACAACAAGCCCGAGCATACCAACATCGACGGTGGCATCGACAGGTTCAAATCGATTGGCGCATGTCCGCTTTTTGAACGGCATAGAGAAAAAACTGGTCCCTGGCAATACGCAACAACCAACGGGTTCGAATACGGATGTGTCTGACTTAACAAATCGGGTCGTTGCGTTGGAAGAACAAATGGCCACGAAACAGGAAACATTGGAACCGGGCGATGGAATTGACATTACCGGTAACACAATCGGCGTGACCGAAGAAATCGCGATTTTGCCGGCCAAGGTTGCCGAAATGGAACAACAAATAGGCAACTTAACCGACTTTGTTGATGTCACAAAGTATTATACTATTGACCGAACCAAAACATATCTGCAAAGTAATTATTATACCAAACAATACGTTGACCAGATTGTAGGCGATTTGGCCAATGCAAAGGTTGTAAAGGTATTTGACCCCAGTTTTTTGCATGACGGTCAAACCGGTGGCACCCAAGGTCAACCATAGGGCGAGAGAGACAAACAAAAAAAACTAACAAAAAAAGGAGGAACGATAGAAATGAAAAGAAACTTTTTGTGTGGTTTGATAGCATCAGTATCGATGATTTCAATCGGCGCATACGCGGACCCGGTTCCGGATGCCAGTTCTGCGGCATTAACGTCCAAGGGATATGTGGATGACGGGTTGAAATACGTGTACAAGGTTGCAAGTGGAATATCGGATGGTGCGGTAAAAAGTTTGCAAAACATTGTTGGTGCGCCCGCCAATGGTAGCGATCCGGCAACCGGTTTGGTTGGCGATGTTGAGGCATTGCAGAAAACCGTTGGCAATGAAACCAGTGGATTGGTAAAACGGGTGACCGATTTGGAAAATTCCAATGGTTACACCGCGGGAACCGGTGTCAAGGTCACACCAGGAACCGGCGATAACCCATCGACAATCGGGTTGGATGTGACCACATCTGCGAACACAACATATGTTTTCAAAACCGATGCCAACGGTGCCGGAACATGGAGCGAAATGGAAGTCGCAGATACATGGGATCCGACCTTTTTAACAACACCGTAAAAAAAAAATCAAAAAAATTAAAAACAATGCATTATATTGTTCAAAAAAATTTTTTATTGTGATATAATGCATACAGGTAAATCAAAAACAAACAAGGAGAAAGAGAATGAAAAAAATCTTAAACATATCGGTAATCGCGGCTTTGGCGATTTTACCAATGGCGGCGAATGCTGCACCGGTCGCTGGGGACCCGGCAAATATCGCAACAAACCCACCATCCGGACAGACTGCGGAGAATGTTACCGCCATTGCCGCGCCAAAATACCAGTTGGCCGAAGCTAATGCCAATGTTGACGGCGTGGTTGCGACCGCCGGGTATGTCAAAGGTGCATATAATGCAGCAATCAAGGCAATTAACAAAGTTTCAGAAACAGCAGGTAATGCTGCAAATCAGGATTTGGGTAATTTGAAGTAATACTGGTAAAGCAAACATTGCTACCGTGGGGACATATGAGGCCAACGGAACTTATACCGCTGGTACTGTTGGTGCTGCAATCCAAGGTAAAGCGGATAAAGCGACGACATTAAGTGGATATGGCATCACTGATGCTTATACAAAGACGGAAGTTGATAATGCTATTACGAATGGTGCCGTTCAAACTGTAGCAAAAGGTACAGGAAACGGTACAATAACTGTTGATGGTGGCGCAGATGTTACTATATACGATGATACAGCTCTGGCTGGTCGTGTAACGACTGCGGAAGGTAAGATTACCACATTAGAAGGAACAGTCGGTGATAGCAATGGTGGTTTGGTAGCAGATGTTGCCGCTTTGCAAAATGCTTCTGGGAATTATGCGACAAAGACTGGTGTGACAACAACTGTTACTAACGCATTTACCAATGCAACAGCAGATCTTTCTAATTTAGGTGTGCAAACTGGGGCTGTTACAGGGAGTGCGACTGCAAGTGTTCCAGTTATGGCTAATTGGGGTGACACCGCAGCATCTAACACTCCTGTAAGTGCTACTGTAGATTTGACCCAAACCGTTGCGGTTACGGGTTTGACAGGCAATACCACAGGCGCAGTTACTCCAGGGACAATTGCTTATCCAACAGGAAATTAATAGAACGTCTTAGTTTTGGGTCTGGACAATTTTGCCGATATTTGGTATAATAATATGACGAAATTTCCAGACCTTTTATTTAGAATATGAAGAAATTATTTTATATCTTGGGCGCGTTAATTTCGGTCTCCCCGTCTGTATCGATGGGTGACCAGGTGAATAAAGCCGCCGTTGCAGCAACCGCATCGTATGTAGAGGGCGCGTATAACGCAATTGATGCGGTAAAACAAGATAAATTAACATCAACAAATGTTGTTGAATCAAATTCTGGGGCGATGGTGACCGCGGTCACCGCCAATAACGGTGTTGTCACCGTCACCAAAAGTGAAGTGACCATTCCCGTTGGCGCCACAACCAGTTCGACACGTGCAACCATTTGGTTGGAATAATTTCCGTTTTATTTAATAATCCATAACAAAGGATAATCATCCCGACGGCAACATCGTCATACCGATGCAAATCGGTATCTCGTCATGCCCAACTGATACCCGTCACCCCGGCGAAGGCCGGGGCCCAGTTTTTGCGAATGCAAAAACTTGCGTCGCAGACATATAATCCCTGCGGGGCAAGTGTTCACTTCGTTCGCACTGGATCCCGCACTACTGCGGGATGACGAGTATCAAGGTGAAATTTTTATTGTGTAATACGCGTGTTGGTTTCCAAATCACGTTCACCGTATAAAATGCTGTCGTCAAAGGCGGTGTATTGTGTGTTTCCTTGGGTCACATGAATTGGTGTTAGTGCCTGGTCCGTATCACTGACCCCAACATAATGTGTTGTGCTATCGTTTTCAACCCGAACATTTATTGCGGGCAATGTCGGTTTTGTTGTTTTGGTGTATAATATAAAGTCCCCAAGGTGTAATTTACGCCCACAATCCGATGCTTCGTCCGCACCGTGTCCGTATCCAACGGTGGTAAGTCCCGTTGCACATTGTGTGCGGATATCACTGTTATCTGCAGACCAATATCCCGCACCGACCGCGACACATACGCCATTTTCACGATAATCCCCCGCGGGACATGTCCCAGTGGATATTGGTGAACAAACGGCATTATATGCGCCATTGTTTTGTATGTTTTCATATCCCGCATTACATGTTGTTGTATATGTGCATGTGTTGTTTACAACATTTAATGTGCAACTTGCGTTTGTTGTTGCACACGCGTTACATGGTTGCCATGCCGCATAAAGTGTTTGTGGGGTAATTGTATAAATAGGAATCGTGTGGGTCATAGAACAGTTAACCAGTCCAGAATCCGTGCACCAACCGGTAAATACGTTATTTGTTTTTGTTGGAATACCATTTATAGTTGTCGCCGCATCATCCCAAAATGTCGTTGGCGCACCGGCATAATTTGTTCCACCATTCATAACATAGGTCAAAGCGTATTCCGTTCCACAAGAAACCCTGGAATCCCAATACGATTCATAATTGGTTGTGTAATTTCTGTGCGGGGATACACACGATGTAGCCAGGGCGGATGTGTTATAAAAAATATTTCTCATCATGGAACCTGTATATGGGCTATTATTTTGAATCAGCCCACCAAACGCAGACGGTGGAATAAACCCACTTAACTTGGTACAGCCAGAAAAAGTGTAATAAAACGTGTAAGTTGATGCGGTCGTTATACCACGAAAAAGATTTTCCGGAATATTTGATTCAAGATTTGAACAATTATAAAAAGTTCGATAAAAAATCGGCGATTGTCCATCCCCGGTTCCATATTCCGGGAACAAATCTGTTAATGAACCACTTATTCCTGCAATATACTTGGCCGAAGATGTAAATGAAATTGCGGCGGTCGTGTCACTGGTGGAATATGCCGTGGCCAGCCCACCGATGCGAATGGTTCTTTCAGTGTTTTTGTTTCCATATCTGTTGCTGTATGTTGAATTTGTTGTTGTATTGGTACGATCAACGACTTCAACATTACCGGGTTCCCACTCTATATAAAACATACCTTGGGCACTGATATTGATGCTGATAGATTTATTTTTAATGGCCGTTGTTGTGATTGTAAATTTAACATCAACACAGGAATTATCACTTAGGGTTATTTGGTTCGTGGTACATGCGTTTGCGGCGGTAAACATAATAAAAATAAATGCAAACGCGCAACACAGTCGCAACGCAATCCGGCGAATATTTTGTGCATCAAAAATTTTTTTCTTAGTGTTTAACATCCCGCTTAAAATACCCCTATGCAAAATTTATACATATCACCTATACAATCAAAAAAACAGCCGTTCTTGTAAAGCATCAACTATCCTTGTATATTTATTGTGTAATACGCGTATTATTTGTAACATGTTCGTATACCCCATGATTTTTTATTCTTTACATTACCAATTCTGCCTACGAATTGCTTGACATGCACAGATACCACGGCCAACACATAAATCGCGAAAAAAAATTGTTGCACACAATTTTTTCATATCTGATACCCGCAAATACAGTAAATTAACCCCTTTCCCCTATTGTGATGGCAATATACTAAATAACAAAAATTAATACAAGGGCTTTTTGTTTAATAAAAAAATTATCGATTATCCTTTGGCATGAATTTTTTGGCAAATTCCGCAAGGGTGAATCCGGTGGCGTTCAGGACCTTGGCCAAACTGCATGTTGTCGGCCAACGTTTTTCGCCAAAACGGTTGATGCGTTTACTTTTGTTAAATGTTGTTGCATCCAATCCCGCAAGTTTCGCAAGCCCCGAACACGATAAATTTAACCATTTGGCAAGGTTTATGATTGCATCCCATAATTGATCATTAGTCATGTTTTCTCCTTTTTATTTTTGTAACGAATCGATTGTGTCATAAATAAGAATATATTCAAGCAATTCTATTTTTAATAGAAACATAACTTTTATTTTTGCACTGTTTGTTTATAATTTGATTTTTGTTTTATGTTGTGTTATAATATACATACATAATGTAATTGTTACTGACTCCTTTGTTCCGCGTTTTTTGCGCGGAACTTTTTTTTAATAAACTTTATTCAAAGGATTTTATATGAAACTAAGTGATAATGGTATTCGCATATTGAAACAATGCGAAGGCCGCGTCATGCGTAATGGCCGGCATGTTATATACGACGATAAAAACGGGCAACCGATCACGACTGGTGCGCCCCTGCCGGCTGGCGCAACGATTGGATATGGGCATTTAATTAAACCGGGTGAAGATTTTCGTGACGGAATTGATGAAGATACGGCAACGGAACTTTTGCGCGCGGATTTAGGATACGCGGAACGCGCGGTATGCGACGCGATAACGGTGAACCTGCGGCAAAATCAATTTGATGCCTTGGTAATGCTGTGCTTTAACATTGGCGCGCGGAATTTTGCAAATTCGACGGTTGTAAAATATATAAACAATCCGAATTTCAAAAGTGCGCGATACTTTAATCTGGGCGCGGCGTGGCGGGCATGGAACAAAACCAGCGGTCGCGTGAGTTCTGGCCTTATTCGCCGACGCGAAATTGAACTAAAAATATATGAAAACGGAATTTACGCATTGAATTTATGAACACGAACGGATAAAATGTTGATAGCAAAGGGGGCACAGATGAAATACACAAAAGGATTTGGCACTTTTACCGCCGAACAGATGAGCATACTTGAAACACTGCAAGAAATCGAGGATGTTGTCACGATTGCCAAGATAGAGGCACCAAAAGGCAATGTGGAATTGGCGGTCACGAACCTGGATGAAGCGTTGGATTATATCAAACATATTCGGCACAAGGTTGAAATCGCCCTGCGGCACGTACCGGAAAGCGTACAGGAAAAATATTTTCTTTGACGGCAAATTTACCTTGATTTTTTTGTTTTTGGTCTGATATAATCACATCCGCACACTGCGGAGCGTTGGCAGAGTGGTAATGCAGCGGATTGCTAATCCGTGACCGTGTTATAGCGGTCCATAGGTTCGAGTCCTATACGCTCCGCCACGAAATTTTGTTAGCCCGCACAAAAAGTGCGGGCTTAAAAAATTTCAGTACCAGACCAAATGCCAATGATTACTTTCCCCGTTTTGCGCTTTCGCCGTCGATTTTACGGGTCATTTTAAGGAATTTTTCCGCACGCAATTCCGGCAATTTTTCCGGTGCGGTCTTTTGCAACAGTTTTATTTGCTCGCTAATCATATCTGACAAATTCTGCATTGTCACCTTCCAATCGGTATGCGCCCCGCCCGCGGGTTCGGGGATAATTTTATCAATCACGCGCATTTCCATCATGTCCGCCGCGGTCAGTTTCATTGCCGCCGCCGCGGTCGCACGGAACTTATTATCCTTCCACAAAATACTTGCGCAAGATTCCGGCGCAATCACCGAATAAATCGCGTTTTCAAGCATTAAAACACGGTCGCCGGTGCCAATTGCGATTGCGCCACCGGAACCGCCTTCGCCCACGTTCACGGCGATGTATGGTGTCTTTATTGAAAGCCCTGTTTGGATTGATGTGGCGACGGCCTCCGACTGGCCACGTTCTTCGGCGGCCGATCCCGCAAAAGCACCCGCCGTATCAAAAAGCGATATTACCGGTAAATTAAATCGTTCGGCAAGCCGCATTAAACGCTGGGCCTTGCGATAACCTTCTGGATTTGGCATGCCAAAACGATGCAACTGACGCGTTTCAATGGTGCGACCTTTTTCCTGACCTAAAATTACCGCGGGCGTGCCATTCCACAGACCAATCCCGCCACACATTGCCGCATCTTCGCCGAACAATCTATCACCCGCAAGGTATGTCCAATCGTCAACAATTCCGTTTATATAGTCCAAGAAATGCGGGCGATTTTCATTCCGCGCAAGTAAAACCTTGTCATACGCGGGTGTTTCACCCATGCCGCGTGCCTTTTTAGATGTTTCGTTTGTGGTGGGCGGGGTTTGCACCGAAATTTCGTGTGGCACGCCCGGCACATTCATCAACACACGCAAGATTTTTTCAAGCCGCGCCTTTAATTCCGCACGCGGAACAACCATATCAACCATACCGTGTTCATAAAGGTAATCCGCCGTTTGGAAATTCGCCGGCAATTTTTCACGGATATTTTGTTCAATCACGCGCCGCCCGGCAAAGCCGATTCGCGCACCGGATTCCGCGATATTTATATCGCCCAACATTGCAAAAGACGCCGTCACGCCGCCGTATGTCGGGTCGGTCAACAATACAATGTATGGAATCCGCGCGGCGTGCAATTTGTTCACCGCAACGGTCGTGCGCGCCATTTGCATCAGTGACAAAATGTTTTCCTGCATCCGGGCGCCACCACTGCATGCGACCATAATAAAAGGTTGGTGTGTATCAATTGCATGCTGGGCCGATGCGACAATGCATTCGCCCGCAACGCGCCCCATTGAACCCATCATAAATTCGCCGTTAAGGATACAAATTGTCGTTGGAATTCCGCCGATTTTTCCGTCCGCTGTTGTGACCGCATCGTTATAACCGGTGTCATTTCGTGCCTCGGCCAATCGTTCGGAATACGGCATCCGGTCCACAAAGCCCAATGGGTCATCCGGCATGGTTGGCAATGGGATTTTTTCCCACGTGCGGTCATCAAACAGTAAATCAAACCGCTGTTTCGGGTTCATAATAAATGCGCGACCGCAACGGGGGCAAATATAATGATTATTTTTATAATCCTTGTAATAAACCAATTTCCCGCAAGATTCGCACTTTATCCACATAAGTTTGCGAACGCGGTCATATTTTTCACGGTTTTTATTTTTTATTCCGGAACTTTTCCCAAAGAGCATAATTTATCCATTCATTTTTTTGGTTAGTTCGCGACTTGGGCGAAACAAAATCGTCGTGTTTGCGGGCAAATGCATCGGTTGCCCGGTCACGGGGTTATATCCGATTTTTGTGGCACGCGGGCGCGGACGAATCGTGCCAAAGCCACGGATTTCAATACGGTCACCACGCGCCACCGCATCAATCATCGCGTCCACCACCGTATCCAACACCGCCGCCGCATCAACGGTGCGCATGCGCCTAAATTGAACCCGAATAGTGCGTATAATATCAGACCTTTTCATTTCTTTTTCCTTTTGGTTTCAAGATAATACCACCAATAAAAAAATAATTCAAGTGTTAGTAGTAATGTCCTTTGTATAAGAATTCTATCTTGGGGAAAACGACGCGCATATTTGATACCATGCAATCAACCAAAGGGGGAAAATTATGAAAGATTTTTTGAATGAATTTAACTGTGATTACGAAAGCAATATACCGCTTATTGGGGAACCGGCGCCGGAATTTGGTGCAAATACGACAAACGGATATATTCACTTTCCGCATGATTATCGCGGGCATTGGGTTGTGTTCTTTTCGCACCCGGGCGATTTTACGCCGGTTTGCACGACTGAGTTTATGACGTTTCAATCGATGGCGGATGAATTTCGCGCATTAAACACAGAATTGGTTGGACTTTCGGTTGATTCAAATGCGTCGCATATGGCGTGGATTCAAACGATTCGCAACGATATAAACTATCAGGGTTGGAAAAATATGGAAATAACCTTTCCGGTCGTGGCGGACGCGTCCGGCGATGTTGCGCGCAAATATGGTATGATTCATGATGCCGTAGGTAATACAGATACCGTGCGTGCCGTCTTTATAATTGATCCGCGCGGGATTATTAGAACTATTCTTTATTATCCGAAATCGGTCGGGCGCAATATCACGGAAATAAAGCGCGTTGTTATCGCGTTGCAAACATCGGATGCGTTTCATGTCGCAACGCCCGCAGAATGGATTCCCGGAGAAGATGTTATCGTGCCCGCCCCGAGCAAAATTTCTGATATTCGGCATGCCGGCGAACGCGATTGGTTTTTGAAATTTAAATCAATAAGTCCGGAAATGATTCTAAATAAAATCACAAACAGGAAACTTATCAATACCGAAAAGAAAACGAACAAACATAAAAAGAAATAATTTTGGGCGCGGTTGCGCCCATTTTTAAAACTTTAATGGCCAATCGCGAATATCGGCGGGCATGGATTCAGATTCCGGTTGCCATTGAAAATCCGGCATTTTTACGCGTTTGTCACGGGTAAATTTTACACCTTCGGCCTTTAACGCCTTGTATGATTGGTCAAAAAATTGTTGGCTACAAATACTGCCATCTTTGAACACAACGCGATGCCACGGCAAGTTCCAACTTTTTTTATTATTTGATGCATACCCCACAAAGCGCGCCATTTTCGGTCGGCCAATCATACGCGCAATTTGACCAAATGTTGCCACGCGACCGGCGGGAATTTTCGCCACAATTTCATAAACACTTTCATTGAAACTTTTTTCCGACATTAACGCCCCCGTGGAATTCCGCGTGCAACCGCATTGCCAACCAACCTTTGCACCCGCACATATTCGCATAGCGTGATTTTTTCCTGTAATTTATTACCAAATTCGCGACGGCGCATATTCGCGTTTAATTCCAATGGATTTTGTTTGTATAAATTCATATCTTCGCGTGGATTTATATAAAACGCCATCGAAAGGTCACGAATATTCGTATCAAGTGGACTAATTGACGGGAAAAACATGTCAACGATATGGGTGCTTTCGTGACGCAGGTCCATAAGAAAATTTATCAAATTATCATAATACCGAAAATTTGGGTTCACATTGACCATGCCCCGCTGTGATACCGACATTTGACCGTCGGTCACGTGCGACACGGAAATTTTTGGAACGGATTCCACCACTTTATCGTTATACTTTTTCGCACGACCTGTTTGGGTGTCCGATTGTACGCGTTCAACAAAACGTTTGATAATGTTGCCCGCCACAGCCAATTTTTCGGGGGCCGATTTTTTCGCCCAATCGCGTGCCATATCAAAGACATTTAATTCTTCGCAAACCGACATAAAAACACCATCAACGTATTCCGCAAATTGTTCTGATTTTGTTTTTTCTATTTTGCCGGCGATTCTACGGGCCTGGGTCATTTTATATGTGTTCCATTTGGTGGGCGATTGCATTGCGTTTATGATTTCAGTGATTTGTGGTTTAGAATTTTGATTCATCATGGTGACACCTCTTGGCTCTGACATTATATTATATAGGAAACGCGCCATGTTTTTCAATGGGGAAAATTATATTAAAATCAAAAAATTCGCGTAAAGCGAATTTGTTAAGATTTTATTTTGGCGGAGATAGGGGGATTCGAACCCTCGATACAGTTTCCTGTATACACGATTTCGAGTCGTGCGCATTCAACCAGCTCTGCCATATCTCCGGTGCTGGTATTATTACATTGGTTTATACGTTTTGCAAGGGCTTTATACTTCAAAATCGTAATTTTTAATGGATTTGACGATTGCGGCAACCAGTTTATCTTGGTGTGCGGAACTTTTTAGCAATTTTTCTTCGGCCTTGTTCGACAAATGCCCACATTCAATCAGTGCGCCCGGCACGGTTGAACGCAACACCGCAAGTGGCGCATGGCGAACGGCGGGGCCGGCCTGTTGCTCTATGCCCGCACGATTAAATGCGCGCGCACACCCGTTTGCGTATTCTTCACTCATTTCCGCAACCGCATGTTGTTGCAAAGATGAAAGCGCGATGCGAATATCCTTGGAAAAACTTTCGAACCCGGTCACATCAATTTTATCAGCCGCGTTTTCGGCATCCGCAAGTTTTTGTGCTTCTTCGTCCGATGCCTTTTCCGAAAGGGTATAAATTGAAAATCCCTTGACCGAACGACTTGGGTTCGCATTTGCGTGAATCGAAAGGAACAAGTCCGCGTGGCGTTTTTCCGCAATTTCCGCACGTTCATTCAATTTCAAATAATTATCATCACTGCGTGTCATATATACCGTGAAACCGGCGTTTTTAAGTGCGGTGCGCAACTTTTGTGCAATCGATAACACAACCATTTTTTCCTTGGTTCCGCCACGCCCGATGCAACCCGGGTCTTTGCCACCGTGGCCGGCATCAATGACGATTATGTGTTTTTTTTCGGTCGGGGCCGTGGTTGTTGTGGTCGCCGTCGCCACATTTGCCTTGGTCGTGCCGGCAACAAAGTCCAGCACAAGTCGATAGTCGTTGTCGCCGTTCGGTTCCAAAACCATAATCTGGTTCTTTGGAATTTCGGCAACTGGCTTTTTCAAATTCAGGACAATGTTTACAGAATCGCCAATTTGGGTCTGGGACACGTTACGAACCAATGTTCCCGATGCCAATTTTGGACTAATGGAATCATTTGCCGGTGTGTTTGATAGTTTCACCGTCAATGTATTTTCACCATAGACCAATGTATATGATGGGCGGTTTGCCGTTTCAACGACAAAGCGCGTCTTGTTTCCCGGTTGCGCCCCCGTGCGCATAGATTTAATAGAATTACGCGACGCAAATGCCACACGCGGAAACGCGCCCGCGACGACTATACCGATTCCGGTAATTTGCAAAATATGACGTCTGGATACCTTCATTTCGGTGGGTATTATATCAAAAAAAATTCCGCGGTGCAAGGGATGGATGGTGCAAGTGGTTAGTGTTAGTGGTTAGTGTTAGTGGTTAGTGTTAGTGGTTAGTGTTAGTGGTATCTGGAATAATCATGTCATACCGCCGAAAGGCGGTATCTTGTCGTTTTTGTCGCGGAACCTGGTACTGGGCGGTATAATCGGCGCATCGCGTCCGCACTAACCACTAATCACTAACACTCTTCACTAAAAATGTTTGCTTTTTGTTTCCTTGGGTGTTATTCTGTGAACTCGTGGAAGGTTTATGATGTCACAAAAGACAAAGAAATTTTTCAAAAAACTGATTGGATATTCGGGATTGGTGTTTTTCTGTGTTGCGGCCGGGATGCTTTGGTGGCAATTGCGTAACTATTCACTGGGCGATATTGCGCGGGCGCTGCTGGATATTCCGTTCGTGAATTTGGTTGCAGCGTCGGTTGCGTGCTTTGCAGGGTATGTCGCGTTGGCATTGTATGATTATTTGGCACTGCATTATGTTGGCGCTGGGGGCAAGGTTTCTTGGTGGAAATGGATGTTGGCCGGGATGCTTGGGTTCGCAATAAGCAATAATGCCGGTCACGCGGTGGTGTCTGGTGGCGCAATTCGTTATCGGCTTTATACGCGGTGGCGTATTCGCGGCGGCGATATTGTAAAGATTGTAACAATCAATGGGTTCACATATTTTTTGGGTGCAACGGCGATTGCGGTTGTGGGTTATTTCCTTATACCGCGTGATGTTTTTGCAGAATCGGTCGGTGCATCGGTTGGTCTTAATACACTATTTATATTCTGCTTGGCGGCATTGCTTGCCTATTTCGCGATTACGGTGTTTTTCCGCAACAAAAGTGTAAAAATCGGGCAACTTAAATTCGATGTGCCGTCAACAAAAATGGCGTTTTTGCAAACACTGCTTGGTATGACAGACAGTGTTTTGGCGGGGCTGGTTCTCTATTTTTGTATGACGCCGTTTGTGCAAATTCCGTTTGGAACATTTATCGGACTTTTTGTTGTGGCACAAACGACCGGTGTTTTTAGTCAGGTTCCCGGCGGAATCGGCGTGTTTGAAAGTGTTTTCCTGATCGCCCTGCCCGACGATATTGACAAGGCAAGTATCTTTGGCGCGTTGCTGGCCTATCGTATAATTTATTATGTTTTGCCGCTTATCGGTGTTGGTGGTTTATTTTTTATTTACGAACGTTGGTTGCGCGCGCGTATGAAGCGTTGGATTGAAGAAGCCAAGCAACGAATTCCCCATTTCCCGGGATTTTCAAAGAATAAAAACACAAACGAATAAAATATCCTTGCCAAATGATTGGGGGCGTGGTAAACTCTTACCCAACGTATAATATGGGGTTGTAAAACATGTTGTTTTTATTTCCTTTGATTCGATTGGCGCTGGGTCTTATCGTGGCGTATTCCCTTGGCATGGGCTTGGACGCCCCACGGGGACGGATTAATGGCCATTTATACGCAATAAACATAAAAGGATTATCGAATGTCAAAAAGGATATATGTGGACGCGGTCCACCCGGAAGAAACACGCGTTGTCGTTGTTGATTCCACCAATAATCGCGTTTCTGATTTTGACGTTGAAACCACGACTAAGCCCCAGATAAAAGGGAACATTTATCTGGCCAAGGTTATTCGGGTTGAACCGTCGCTTCAGGCCGCATTTGTTGATTACGGAACGGGGAAAAATGGTTTTTTGCCGTTTTCAGAAATTCATCCGGACTATTACCAAATAACGCCGGAACAGAAAAAGAAACTTATCGAACTTGCGCATGCGAACATCGTTGACGATGACGAAGACCCCGATGACGAAGGGGACGAAGTCGCCGACTATGACGACCACAGTGCGGGCGAAGATAACAAGGAATTTGAAAAACGCGCACGCGAATTCAAAATCCAAGATGTGATTAAACCGAAACAAATCCTGCTGGTCCAAGGTGTTAAGGAAGAACGCGGACAAAAAGGCGCGTCGATGACAACATATTTGTCATTGGCGGGTCGCTTTGCGGTTTTGATGCCGAATTCGCGTAAACGCAACAGTTATGGTATTTCAAAAAAGATTTCGGACCGGCCGGAACGCGCACGTTTGCGTGAAATTTTGCACACACTTAAAATTCCAAAGGGCATGACGGTTGTTTTGCGCACGGCGGCGATGGGTGCAACGGCGGCGGAAATTTCGGCGGACTATGATTACCTGGTGAACCTTTGGAACGAAATTCGCAAGACCACATTGGAATCTGTTGCGCCGGTGATAATTCATACCGAAGATTCACTTTTGCGCCGTGTTGTTCGCGATTTTCTTTCGGACAAGGACGATGTTTTAACCATCCAAGGCGAAGAAGCGTTCGAAGCCGCGAAAAATTATTTTCAACAAATGTATGGCCACGCGCCACGGAAACAATTGGTCCTTTACAAGGATGATGCGGTGCCACTCATGGTCAAGGCCGGCGTTGAAAAACAATTGGAAGGGTTGCATGGCCCGTATGTGCAATTGCCGTCCGGCGGTTCGATTGTTATAAATCAAACCGAAGCGATGGTGACAATTGACGTCAATTCTTCGCGCGCGATAAAGGAAAAAGATATTGAACAAACCGCACTGAATACTAATTTAGAAGCGGCAGAGGAAATCGCCCTTCAATTACGCCTGCGCGATTTGGCGGGGATTGTCGCGATTGACTTTATTGATATGGAAGAAGAACGCAACAATCGCAAATTGGAAATGAAAATGCGCGAAGTGATGAAACATGACCGCGCCCGGACCCAGGTTGCAAAAATAAACGCGTTTGGGGTTTTGATGTTGTCGCGCCAAAGATTGCGCAGCAGTTTTATCGAATCTTCGTATATTGCGTGTCCGCACTGTATGGGTGCCGGCGTTGTGCCAAGTATTCAAACCGCGTCGATTATTTTGTTCCGCCATTTGCAAGAAAAATTGTTGGCCAAGGCGGCGCAGAAAATCATCATGACCGTGCCGACCGATGTCGCGATTTATATCCTTAATCACAAACGCGCGGAATTGAACGCGATGGAAAATGAATTTGGAACGGAAATCGTGGTTGTTGGCGATGACAGTTTGATGAACATTGACCAATATTCGATTCAACGCGTTGCCCCGGAACAGGTAAAAACCGATGAAATCCTTATGGCGAACGCACCGTCAACGGATGCGAAAAAGAAAAACGCGCAACATGTAGAGGCGAAACGCACAACCATGAATGCGCCACATCGCACACGCAAACGCCAAAATCAAAAAGGTAAAAAGAAAACGAGTTTATGGCGAAAGTTGGTTGGATAAAAGATTCCCCGTTTGGGGAATTTTTTTTTACTTCAATTCACTTATCACGTCGGCGATTTTATAGGACAGACGCGCAAGCAATTTACTCTGCGTGGCGACGATTGCGTCATAGTTCGGATAACTTGCGTCCAATTCCGGCGTGTCCGCGGTTTGTGTCATTTTCTTTTGTGCGACTATGTCACCACGATTGTTAGTTAATGTCCACCATGCCGATATCGTGATTTTGCCATTGATTTCTGTTTCAAACCGGACAAAGTCCACCGCCAAAATGTATTTTGCATTGCGCGCCTCAACTAAATTTTTTGTTGGTCGCGCGCTAATGTTTTTCGCATACATATTCATATTTTCAGAAATCACGACCGGCAACGAATTCGCGGGTTCGTCAATCCATCGATCAAATTCAGACACCATCATCATGTTCGAATTTTTGTATTTCATAACAATTTGCGGACGGTTGATTGCCTGGGGCACGGTGACATTTTCAATCGCAACGGTTGTCACATGTGCGGGCCCACGAATTTGCGATACTTCGGGCGTGGTAAATGTGTAAAACCGCGCGGGTTCACTGGTCCGCCAAAGTGTGCAGGCAGAAATCGCAAATGTTGCAACAATCAAACAAATATATTTTTTCATTTTAATATCCTCCTTTTCCTTTTAATAATGCCTCTGGGTGGCGTTCCAAATAATCGCTAAGCCGGGACACCGCACGTGCGGCCTCGCTAACGTCGCGAATCATTTTGTTAAAGTCCGACATCGTTGTCGTGCCCGGCCCCGCAATCGAATCCGCAAGGCGATTTATGCTAACCACCGCTTCGGTCGATTGGCGCATCAGTGCCGGCATATCATCGTGCAACTGTTGCAAGACGCCGTTCACGTTTGTTGATATATCTGACAACGGAATTTTTTCAAGGTTTTGTGAAATTTCGTCCAACATTGACGGTATCGTTGGAATTTCAATGTCATCGATTCCGTATTTTTCTGCCTGGAAACGCGGGGGATATTTCGGATAAAAATCAAGTTCGATTGTCATTTGACCCGTTAAAACATTTTGCGTTTGCAATTTGCCCTTTAATCCGTGCCGTATCAAATCGTTTATCCAACCCGCCATTTCCGAACGCGACATTTCGCCATGCGCCGTCATACGCGGATCAATGCGAACATAAACTGGGATAATAATTTTATCTTCGTTATTCGGGATAAGTTGTATTTTTTCCACACGTCCAACCGGCACGCCACGAAAATAAACATTTGAACCAACCGATAGTCCCTTGACCGAACCTTCAAAGAATAAAACCGGCGTTATATAATTACGGTCAAATCGTCGTCCGAAAAAGAACAGAACCGTCCCGATAATAATTAAAATAACCAGTAACACAAAACCGCCGATTGCGCGCCGCGATGGTTGTTTCATTTTTTGTCCCCTTTGCATGTACGTGTTAAAAATTCAATAATTTCTTGATTTTTTGTTGTTTGTAGAATCTTTTTCGGTGCCCCGGTGGCAAGCACGGTTTTATTTCCAATATAAACAGAATTTGTCGCAATTGACATAATCGATGCCAATTCATGCGTCACCATTATAATTGTCGTGCCAAGTTTTTTATTTATTTGCAAAATTAAATCATCCAATTGCCGCGAACGCACCGGATCAAGCCCCGCCGACGGTTCATCGAAAAAGAGTGCGCGCGGATTTAGCGCAAGTGCACGTGCAAGTGCCGCACGCTTTATCATGCCGCCACTTGCGTCTGCGGGATAAACATTTTCGTAATCACCAAGCCCCACAAGTTGAAGTTTTTTGTGAACTTCTTTATTTATCTCTTTACGCGACATATTTGTTTTCATTTCCATTGGCAATGCAACATTTTCACCAAAGGTCATCGATGAAAACAATGCACCACTTTGATACGACACACCAAACGTTTCAATTATTTTTTCGCGCGCACGTTCCGACATTGCCCATAAATCTTGGTCGCCCACAATCACACGACCCGACATTGGTTTATTTAACCCAACAATCGAACGCATAATTGTGCTTTTGCCACAGCCCGACAATCCCATAATTACAAAAATGTCGCCCGCGTTTATATCAAAATTCAAATTTTCTACAACGACATTTCCGCCGTACCCCAGCGTTAGATTTTCGACACTAATAAAATTTCTTTCACTTTTTCGCATTATATTCCCAACCAATTAAAAACAAGTGTTAGTATCGCCGTTGCAACAACGCACCCAACAATCGCCATAACCACCGCACGCGTTGTCGCCCGCCCTATTCCGACCGCGTTCCTTTCGGCACGCAGACCGCAAATGCAACCTGTTATCGCAATCACCCAACCAAAAATCCAACCATGGAATACGCCGACCGCAAAATTCTTGAAATTTATCCAATCAAGTGTCGTTTGCCAATATTCCGCAATTGAAACATTCATAATTGATATCGCAACACACATGCCACCCAATATGGCGACCGCATCCGCGATTATGGTTAGTAATGGCATAGTTATGGTTAATGCGATTACACGTGGCAAAACCAAAAATTCCATCGGCGAAATTCCCATGGTTTTAAGTGCATCAATTTCATCGTTCGCATGCATTGAACCAATTTCCGCGGCATATGATGCACCCGTGCGGCCGGCCATAATTATTCCTGTCATAATTGCACCGACAATGCGCACCATGGAAATTGCAACCAATGCCGCGACATAAATTTCTGCACCGAACATTTCCAATTGCATATGTCCAACAAACGCGATGATTAAACCAATCATAAAACTTATCAAACATACAATCGGAATCGCGCGCAAACCCGCGGCATCAATTTCAACCCACAAATCAACGCGCCGCATGTCACCATGCCCACGCGATACATAATACATTGCGCGAAAGACACGACACACAAATTTGCAATTGTTATAAATGGATTGAATTATGCGAACAAAAAAATCACCAAGACGCCCAAAAATATCATTCTTGGGCGTTTGGTTTGATTTTTTTAACTGAATTCTCCCCCCACTCATGCATTACAATCCTTACCACATTTTATATCCCGGCTTACAGGTTCGGATACATTTCTTGGTACGTTCATCCCATTGTATTGTACCAGTTGGATTGCTCGGATCTTCACGGGTAAACCTATCCGCGGTACAAATCGGAACACATTCGTTTCCTTCTAATGTGTACTTTTGACCTTGGTACATACATGCGGCGATTTCGCATTCAGATACATAACTGCTGACCGCGATATCGCCATCAACATAACGATTTGCACATTCAACACAGGACTTATAATCCGAACTTGGTTCATAACCCGGATCACACTTTGTCACAAAGCATTCCCATTGGCCACCGCTATATTCGCTTTCGGCACTGCCGTGTGCAACGACGCAAGTATCCCGGACACATGCGTTGCCGGATTCGTGATATCCGTTGGCTGTATCGCATTCCACAACCGTGCATGGGCCGTATGTTCCGATTGCAGGATTCCAAATGCGGGCCGCACTGGTTGCATTCGGGATGGAACATGCACGCGTATTGTTTACACATTCGCCGTGTTCGATGTGTTCATCCGGCCCGCAACTGTTCGGATCAATAAAGCATTCCCTTATTGATGTTGCGCCGGCCAAGGATGTATAACCGTCCGGACATTGTATACATTCAAGACCATCCGGACCATAGTATCCCGCATCACATATCGTGCACGATGCGGTGCAATTATTGTTGTACCCAGAATCATCACAGGTCAGATTCGGATTACCATACCCAAGTTTGCACGTCGTCGGATTCCAGTTGCAGGTATTGCCATTGTTCGATGCAAATACACATCCCGAAATGACACCAGCACCATTATTGCCCTTACTGCATTCGCAATCTGTACAAGTGCCATTAACTTCGACCTGTGTGGTACCACATGCGGTGCAAGATGCGGTGCAATTTGTGGTATCATTTGAACAATCCAATACCGGGGTCACATAACCGGTTTGGCAACTTACCGGCCCCCATGTGCATGTATCATCATCGGTTGACAGTGTTCCGCATGATGCCGCACCCGTACCGGTTGCACAACCGCATTGGCGACAGGTATTGTTCAATGATATTTCATCGGTCGCACATTCGGTCCAATCCGCGGCAAGTACCGTTGCGCCGTCCGTATGATATGTGTATTCCGTACCACGGGCGGCATAACCACCATCGAATGTTCCCACGCCACCGGATTCAACAGCCCAACGTGTTAAGATATGGTGCGCCTTGGTATAATGTTCCACACTCCAATCAAGCGTTGTGAACGGTGCATCATATGTCACGGATTGCGTATAATTCTGATTTGGTGTTCCACCATTTGGTTTGTATGTGATACCGTTTTCATTCGGATAAACATTCGGTTCACATGCGCCATTTTCCACATGATACCCCGTATCGCATGTCAAATCGCAACGACAATAACCCGGTTCTGGGATGGTCAACAGGTTGGTTCCATGTTCAACAACAGGACAATTTGAACACCATTTTGCTTCAAATTCCTTGTCAGTTGTATAATTCCATGCGACCGTTGCACCAACATTATCAAAGTATATGGTGTTATCGCCATTGAATGCCCAACCCGCGAACGTTGAATTATCACGGTAACATCCAACAAACGCATTCGTCAGGATTGTGTGTGTTGCGCCATAGTTTACATATGTGCTGTACCCCGCACCAATTCCGGTACCACATTTATAAACTGCGTTCGAACCACCCAAGGTACATGTTGCTGTGCAATTATTGTTATGTACAAGATCCGTGCAGACAAGATCCCCAGGATTGTTGTATCCGGTATCGCAAGTTGTTGTTCCCCAATTGCAAACGTTATTTTCGTTTGATACAAATCCACATCCCGAAACAACCCCATTACCATCGGCCGAACAAGAGCAATCAACACAAACACCGTTTATTTCAACCTGATTATCCGCGCACTTTGTGCAAGATTGCGTGCATGTATTTCCAGAGCAAGAACACTCACCCTTTACATAACCCGCGGCGCATTCGCCCGTGCAAGCGCAAGCATTTTCACTTGTAGAATTTGTTGTACAAGATGACACCCCATTGCCCGTGGCACATGTACATTGTGCCCATTGTGCCTTTAGGAACGTATCTTCTTGGACACCGTATTCGTATGGGTGCGACAATTCTGTATAGTCACCGCCACTTATTTTATTCCAACGGGTCATGATGTGGTTATCATACGTGAATGTCGTTCCGCCAAGGGTTGTAAATGTTGCCCCATATGTGACAGGTTGAGTTTCCGTTTGATCCAAACCATTGTTTGACGAATAGTGCACCGTATAAGGAATCGGATTATCATAGCATGCGTCAATTGATGTCGAACCCGCCGGCGATGTGTAGCCAGTTGGACACGGTTCGCAAGTATTGCCCGATTGATACGTGTTTTCTGGACAAATAACACATTCTGTTTGATCTGCGTTGGATATGTACCCGGCCGGACATTCCGTACAAGTTTGTGTGCAGGTACTTGTTCCGTTGCAACTACAACCGCCGTTTATGTAACGAGCAGCACATTCACCCGCGCAGGCGCAAGCATTTTCACTTGTAGAACTTGTTGTACAAGATGACACGCCGTTGCCTGTGGCGCATGTGCACTGTTCCCAATGTGCGTTCAATATGGTGTCAATATCGGTATTGTATACATACCAACGATTCAATTCTGGATAATCGCCACCTTCGACATGATCCCATGCGGTGATAATACTGTTTTTCTTGGTAAATATGGTTCCCGGTTTGGTTATAAACCCGGCACCGTATGTGACATTTTGTATCACCGGTTGCCCAAGGACGCCATTATTCATACCACCATTTGGACGGTATGTGATTGTTAATGAATCATCAGGTTCGCATACCGGGTACGCGGTACATACACCCCCAACAAGTGTATAACCAGAATTACAATTACAATTGTATGAACACATTCCGGCAACACCCGCATTCAAGGAACATTCCCCATGATCAGGTTGAACACAATTTTCGCACCAATTACCTGTAAAGGTTTGATTCGTTTCATAATTCCATTGAACCGTTGCGCCGGGGTTATAATTTTCATTTGTCCCAGTAAAGTTCCAACCGTTAAAGGTGTAACCAGATTTGGCGCAACTTGCCTGGCCTTTGACCGTGTGTGTCGCACCATAGTTCATCGTTTCCGTGGCCGGCGCAGGACCTGTTGCGCCAATTCCGCATTCATAAATGGCATTGGATTGAATCTGGTCACACTGGGCCGAACATGTCGCACCATTGCAATTCCCTTGCGGATTATTATAACCAGTGTCACAAGTGACAACCGCAGAACAGGTGCTAATCGACGATGGACTTGCCGTACATGATGCGACACCAGAACTCCAATTATCCTGTGAGCAAGTACATGGTTTGCACGCGCCATCTACCCATACTTCACCCGCCGCGCATTGACTGTATTGTGCGGTAAAGGTTTTATTAGATGTATATGTCCATGTGATACGGTCGTCCGCCTGGTGCAAGTAATTGTCACCATCGAATAACCAACCAACAAAATTAAAACCGACCTTTTGACAATTTACCCCACCCGCATTCTTTACGATATATGTATCATCATATGTGGCCGTATCCGCGGAAATTAACGGTGTGCCGGTTGCGCCAACGCCGCAATTATATGTTATATTATAATTTTTCGGATTACATACCGCAACCGGGGTATACACCGTTAACGGATCAGATTCGTATCCGGCATCACATCCATTCATATACTTACATTCGCCGTCTGCAAACCATGCCTGACACCACGCCACATGCGGATTCAATGGATAATTGCACTTACATTCGTTCCATTGTGCCTGAATTGCGGTGCTTGTTCCACTATACACCCCAACATGGGTAAAGTCACACATTACGGATGCACCCGCGAGTCCAATGTCACCATTGGCCAATTTCCACCTAAGGAATTGCATAGCAGAGTTGCTATGTGACGGTGCATTCGCCAAGGTCAGATTGTTATCTGCGCTGTTGCACTGTGCCCATGCCGGTTGACTGTTGTCATTGATGCAATACTGACAACTGCCATTATCAATCGGGTTTCCACCATTTTCATCCCAATCAATTGTTATCGTGTTTCCATAACATGATGTCGCACCGGCGTTTGATGTAAAGCCAGATGGACACGGTTTACACTCATTGCCGTCCTGATATGTGCCAGCTGTGCATTGCCTGCACGAATTGGATGTATCACAGGTTGCATTGCATTCGCCGGTACATGTCGGTGTTCCGTTTGGAATGTACCCAGGCATACAGGTAACAGTCGGAACACAGGCATTATTCACAACCGAGAAAGAACAACCCTGGACCCCTGCTGCACCTTGGGTGCACTGACACTGTGCCCAACGTGCCAACAACGTTATATTTTCTTCATTGAGATAGGTATATTCTGTTGAAAGTTCCGCAACAGCCTCTGGGAATGTATTGGATGACGCGTGATTTTCTTCATCCCAACGGCAAAGTACTTCGCCACTCTTGGTAAACGTATCGCCACCCAATGTTGTGAACGTTTCACCGTATGCCAAACTTTGTGTTCTCGGCTGTGTTGGTGTTCCGCCGTTTGGCTTATACGTCAATGTGAACCTTGTATCTGGCGACAGAACGCAACTGCAATCATCCGCGTTCCAATAATACCCGGCGTTACACGTAAATGTGGCCTTGCAACTTGGCGCACTGCACGAACCGTTGGCTATTGCACCGGTCGGGCAACTTTCGCACCAATGGGCGTACCATGTCACATCTTCGGATACCGGTGTGTTATACGAAACCGGTGTCCCACCATTTGCCATGGTATACCAATCAACAAATCCATATGTCACACCACACGACGTGGCGGGACGCGTCGGATTGGCCGGCCACCGCGAATTTCCGATTGATGCCTCCGACCATTGTGCAAACCATGTGGCATTAGTGGTATAGCCCTTGCCCGCTGTATTACCATCACTGGTAATGACACCCTTGGCAACGCCATTGTCCATAAATTTGTTTATATACTTTTCACCACCCGATTGTCTTTCATAATATCCATTAAATGCCAGTTCAACACTTACAGGCGACACAGGAGCACTGCATTCCGGATTACAATCAAATGTTGCAACCGCACTTTTCTGTGGCAAATTGGTCAAATAATTGTTATAAGCACTCATTTGCCGTGTCCGGTCAGAATCCAAATACACCCCGGTATTATGAATCGTATAGAGTTTTTCCTGACCGACCGTACCACCATTTGGATCCAATGTGATTTCATATTGATCCTGTCTTACACAATGTTCACCATTAGCATCAGAGACATAACCAGCGCCTTCATTGCACCAAACCCGCCAAGAACAATTTTGGACCGCGGCATTACAGGAACCTTCATAATACTCCGTGCCAGTATAATTCACCGTGGTGTAAGTACACCCAAGGACACCCGGTTCTTGCGCTTCGCGCGGCGGGCAAACCTGAGCACAAGGAAGTTCACAATCATTCTTGTAACAATGCTGTGGCAATGTTGCATCTGTGTTGGAATACGGATAGCCATATGGGCACTGTTTGCACGAACCGTCAAAATACCACCCATTTGGACATTCTTTATAATTTGCATTGAACGTTGGGTTATCGACGGTGAAAGTCCAAGGATTGAATAGATACCCAGGTTGATAGTTTCTGTTATTCAAATTGAGGGTCCAATTTTCAAACACGTGATATCTTCTTCCAGCGGATACATCGGCATCCTTATGGCAATCAACAACCCCGCCGTTCACAATCATGTTCTGCAAGACGGTATAAGACCCATTATAATGCACAGGATGTTCTGTATCTTGTCCAGTACCCCCGGTGCCACCATCACCATCGTCACAGTCATATGTCACATAATCTTGATCGATGCTCCAATGTGCATACCATGTTACGTTATAATCTGGTGAAACACTTACATCACCACCCCTTGATACAAGGGTTCCTCCATCTCGTTCGGTATACCAACCGTCAAAAGTATAACCATCACGACTTATAACCGGAACACGGACATTACCTTCACCCCATATTGCATGCCATGTTTGTTCTGCAGTAGCGGCCTGGCCAACGGCATCACCATAAGTGGTAATATAACGATCTCTACCTATTACAGGGTCAGTTTCAGAAACATCATAGAAACCATCAAAATCAAGTGGGATATTTTGTACTATCTGTTGACCTTCGGTACCATTCCAGGCAAATATCGCGCCATTACCATCAAGTGTTACCCTGACGAATTTACTTGGTGTATTATCATTCAGCGGATTATTTGTTGGTGTCATTTTGTCTTCGGGTCTCATCAAGGAATTTTTGTATACCCCAGTATGCCAACGCGTGAACAATATCGCCGGACGCGCTGAATTTCCTTGAGTCACGCCATTAACCATAATACGAGAATCAAGTATGATAGTATATGTACTTCTTGCCACACATTCGTCACCGAACAAATCGTAACCTTCTTCGCAAATTATGTTTTTATTACACAATGGCACACTTGTTTCACCTTGGGGTAAACATTGGTTCAACCCATTATTAAACATTATACCAGGCTGTTCTTCACCTTCGTGTTCATATGTGCACGAAGACATTCCTTCTGGCAATGGCGGTCTTGGACATCCCTCTGGCCGGCAGGTCCAATAACAATTACCATAACACTGTTCTATTCCGATTGCATTAGGGTTGTTTTGGAAACCTTCTGGACATGGATAGCATTTTTCCCCATCCCAGTATTCGCCTATTCCGCAGTTACTCCATATTGCCGTAAATGTTGGTTTGGGTACCGTGTAGTTCCACGGGAATTGATCGCCGTCAGAATATTCACCCAAATACGGTGTTATGCCGTCATTGCTGAATCCCCACCCGCCGAATTCTTTGCCCGCGGGCACCGTACATCCACTTAAACTATTATGATTAAATACAGTATATGTTGCACCGTATGTTGCACTGTCTGTTGCAACGGTTACGCCATTGCATACATATTTCACATTATAGTTATTAGCCGTCCAATCTGGGGTAAAATCTTCATCAAAACGATGTTCCCAATAGTATGAATTACCGGCCTGAATGGTAATTGCGGGATGTCTGATGGCCTTCCATCTAGTAAAGGTTTGACCTTCATTTTGACAATGTGATTCATCCACGGTCGGTGCCACTATTCTATCACCATAATCTACAGTATAAGGTTGAACCGGTACACTATTCTCATCACATCTGAATGTGACCGTAAATGGACCATTATTTATATTGCACCGCGCATACCAGGTCTTGTTCTCTTCGTATTCGGGTCTTGCGATAACCGTACCGTTGGAAGTGACCACTTGATTACGGCCATTCTGTGTATCATAATACCCCAAGAATATATAATCTTGATTGGTTGGTGTTGGTAGATCTTCCGGTTCAAGGGTCAGATTTGGCATAAATTCGCCGTTCTGGGACTTGGACCAACCAACATTGTATTTCTGATACAATTGACCAAGCGGTATATTAGAAGGATTACAAGACGACGAATTTAATGTAACAGTAACTATGTCATCAATCCACCGTGCATACACTATCTTGTTTCCGTCTATCAGTGTACCTTCAGTTAACTGGTTACCAAGTAAATCATACCACCCATCAAAACGGTAACCTGGTCGGCTTGGTACCGGAAGTTGAGCCATGGCTTGTGCCTGCCAGTGGGCGTACCATGTTTGATCATATTCGGCACGTTTGCCTTCACTGTTACCCTCCGGTGTGATATAACCCTCGCCTTGGTTGTTTATATACTGTGACATACCTGTGGCCGTATCATAAAACCCACGGAATCTAAAATCGACACTCTGATTCATTGTAGCTGGATAATTATAAACACGTCCACCCCATTCAAGTGTCGCACCCGCACCGTTTAAGTTAAATTCTACAGTGGCATAATTGGTTGGTTTGCGATAAAGCGGATGGCGGTTATATTCCATAAGATATTGATCCGTATATTCATCCGTCAAATACACGCCACGATTGTGCCATGTGTAAAGAACACTTGGATAACTGCTTTCGCCATTTAATGAATTCGAGTTTAATACGATTTTCCAATGCGAATCTTCCACACAAATTCTGCCAACTAAAACATAACCAGGTTCACATGCCGTTGGTATGCAATCACAGTTTGGTATTGACCCCTGCGGATGCGGCTGTGCCCATCTCTCCAAACTGCAATAACTATAGCCCCAATAGTGTTTACCTGGGTACGCTATCATATCTGGTTCATAAGAAGTCGCATGCGGAATGCTGCAACTCGCCGCTATTTGATCATTCCAATTACAATCTTCCGAACAAGAGAAATAACACTGGTTTTGACCAATCGCATGCGGATTCTGATCGTATCCATCTGGGCAAAGATTACACCCACCAGTTTCTTGGTTGTAATAGTAACCAGCAGCACAAACACTCCACTGTGCGGTCCAAATTTCATTAGTATTTATGGTTGTGGCAGATGGCGACAGCCATGCACTACCATTAAACCGCCCTCTTTCTTCCCCATTTTCATTTTCGTATCCAGCAAACGAGTATCCCGTACGTGTTGGTAATTCAGAACCACTGAGTGATGTAACAACGTTGGTCAAATCGGAATTCTTGTACCAATTGTAACCGTACACTTCCCACAATTCGGTAATACTGCCATTCATTGCGTTGTCTCCGGGACGTAACTCAACATGATATACATCCATTGTATCTGGTATGAATTCTTCACCATGGTGGTATGCCCATCGATACTGTGTAGGATAATTCCCAGCCGTAATCACGACACCATGGTTGCGCCCCCGCCACTGGGTAAATGTGGAACCATCTGTCGCACATTCTGATTTGGGCGGAACATTTATGTATGAATTATAGGTCACATTTGTTTGATTATATCCATTGATTGGTGCACTATTTTCATCGCATTTGAACGTAACCGTAAATGGACCGTCATTATCACGCCAGTGGGCATGCCATGTTTGACCATTGCTGGTAAGTGTGATCGGCGACAATGGATTAACGCCATTTTCACTGACAAAGCCGGAACCTTGTATTCTTAATGCGCCACCAGTTGAAGAAGTCCAAAAACCGTTAAAGATCTTTGTTTCATCACGCCAATGTGGCAATTCTGTTTCCGGATCTAGGTACAAATATGGGTCAAAATCACTCTCGGTTTTACTCCACCCATAACCGTATTGTTCGAATATCTGGCTCACATTGCTTGATCCAGGTTCACCATCATTTAGATCTAGCCTCACAAGGAATGTTTTTCCTTCACATTGCCCTGTGCCTGGATTCCAGGTATAATATGTCGGGCAGTTGACGACGCTTACTTCACATGGATTCGCCTGTATCTGGGTATGCGGCCTTGAGATCGTAAGACATGCGTCTGGATCTGTTTCAGGGGCAAACCCGGCCTGTGACGGATTTGAATTGATATCATAATTGCAAGTCGTACCCTCTGGATAGGTATTTCCACTTGGACACGGTTGATTCATCGGACTGGCGTTAGGTGCCCCTGGATATGTGCAGCTTACACGACATTCCGTTTCACATTCACCATCCACAAGTACTTCACCAGCACCGCATTGTCCATAGTGTGCGGTAAAGACCGGGGTTATACCACGATACCGCCATGGGCTAATTTGGGTGCCCCCCGTATATACACCATAACTTGGGTTACCATTAAATGTCCAACCATTAAATTGTGCATTCGTTGACTGACATGGTATAACGTTATTCAATACATAATAAGTTCCATCATATGTTATAATATGTTCATTATCCAAGTACTCAATATTTGGTGTTCCATCACCGCATTTATAAACAGCGGTATATGTCGCAGGATCACAAACCACGCCATCCAGTGCATGACTGTCGTTAATATTGCCTTCGTATGTAAAGATACCACTATTATTAGCACTATCGCCGTTGGTGTAACAATCATAATAATTGGACCCAACACAAGAACTACACTTTATTGTGTACACACACTTGTTATTCCCATTAACATACGGCGCAGGATTAGACAACAAGGTCGCATGCGGATTGGGGCTTGTTTGCAAGTGTGCTGGGCATAATGTATTCCAAGATTGCCACACGGCGGTAATTGTTGCCGTTGAATTATGCCCACCCGTTCCACCAAGATATTGTGGTGTACACTGGATTTCTGCGCCACCATTGTGCTGGTTGTAACCGGTCGCCCCGTTAGTTTGCCAATATTGGAACTGTTGCCCTGAATATGTGAGTGCCCCAGGCAGATTAAACGATTCGCCATATGTGCAACTTGACGGTTGCGTCGGTGCGGAACCATATTGAGTTACATAATTCAAGTTTATCGTATTTGGTTTGCACGTGTGGGTAGTATCATCAACGTGATAACCATCCACACAATCCCACAAAGCATAATAATCCTTATCACCAATTTCCGTTGGGCCTATGACAAAGTATGGACTGGTCACGCTGCACCCTGTGCCATTTGCGTTGGTACACCAACCTTTGAACACGACATGCCAATTGGGGTTGTTGGTCGCGAACTGTGCCAAACTACAACTAATTTGTGCGCCCGTGCCGTATTGATAATAAGTCGGAGAACAATGACTATTAGCGTTCACATTAAAGTGCAACGGTGTTTGAGCATTGTCGTCATGATAGGATATGTTATACGAATTTGGCGTTGACGACCACTGGGCATATAGTGTTTCGTTCGCACAACTTGGGGTATATTGGTCACCGGCATCGCCCACCCGTTCGGCGCCCACATATGTTCCCTTGTACCACCCAAGGAACGGATAACCATCGCGTTGCACCGATGGCAGCGTTATAGAACCACCAGTCCATTTTGCATACCATGTTTGAACACCGATAATTGTTCGGGCTGCGTTTAATCCGGCCTCTTGAAGTTGTCCGCCAAATGTTCCAGAAGTTGTATTATTTATGTATTGGGCCCCAGCACCGTTTTGCACCTGGTAAAAACCACCAAATTCAAAGGTTGCCGTTTGGAACGTTTGACCGATAACTGTGCCACCATTTCCGTTAAAGGTCACACTGGCTGACTTTGTCGGATTGGCATATAAACGTTCATATATTCCATCGTGATACATCGGGGTACCAGAATGCGTCGAATTCAACCAAATGTTACCGTTAATCCCATATTGTGTGTAAAGGATTGTCGGATTACTATTGTTCCCGGCAAAAGAACCACCACAAATATCCCCATGCTGACTATCCAACGTTATTTGGTAATCGTTTCCTATACAACTCTTGTGGTCAGAACTCTGATAATAACCATCAGCACAATTTACCTCGTAGTCACACATTATAGGATCACGATTGACATCTAAACAAATGTTATTCGGTGTTGGCTGCCAGAATATGTACCCATTATAATTGTTAGAATTATGGTCATAATTGCACCCAGTAACACCAGGTTGCCCCATTGCTGGACACGTTACCGGGTCAGAACATGTGTTACACGATTTATAGCAATCCGTGTGCACAGATGGATGCATGTTTTCATGATATTCCTGCTCGCATTCATGACAACCATTGTCATAATACTGATAATCTCCGCATGGGTTCCACTGGGCATACCAAGTTTCATTACTTGATATAGCTGCAGCTACTGGTTCCCATTTACCAGTTATCGAATTGAATATTACACGATCATATCCTTCCGACGTTTTATATCCATTGAAATTATTTGCCTCAAATGTTGGTAATTGGTTGGCATTAAACATCTCAACGAGATCGGAAAGAATTCCATCATCATTGTTTCTATAGAAACCGTCGTTGTACCGTTCCCATAACGTTCCGATAAAGTCCGAACCCGGGTTTCCACCACTTGGATTCAGGGTCATTTTGAATATATCCCCTTGGTTATTCCAATCTGCTATGAATGTCTCACCATGAGTTTGGTTCCATGTATATTGATATGTAGTACCCTGCGCAGGAAGTGTAGCTGGATTGTTATATTGTGTGGCTTCCCACTGACTATACGAATACCCAGGGTTATTCGTGCAGACCGAATTTGACGGAACGGTTATAGAATCACCATAGTGCACGGTTTGGGGAGTAGTTATCGGTGTTCCGTTCTGTTCACAGATGAATTGTATAGTATATGTTGCGTTTGGATCTGGTATACATCCCCACGGATTTGTACTCCAAGTATAACCTGGGTTACAAACCGGTGTTTCAGGGCAATAGCCCTCGTTTATCGGACTGCCTTGGTTGGCTCCGTTTGCATATAGGCAGGTTGTGTGTTCGTTATCAATATAATAACCTTGCACTATTGCTGGATCGCTGTATGTACAATGCATTGATCCGTCATTTGGATACTGGGGATCATGATCCGGGCACCCATTGTCATATTGTGAGTTCGGTATCGTACATGTTTTGTCTTCGCATTCCGGATAACACACGCCGTTCACAAGGACTTCGTTTGTTTCACAGCGTCTGTATTGGGCGGTCAAGGTTTCATTGCTATAACCAACCTGCCATATTATTGTATCCCCAGCATTATACGGGTTTACACCAGTGTCTTGACTAAATTTCCACCCGGCGAAACCCTGGCCGTCAAGGTTACAAGTCACAACACCACCATTTGTGGTTCCGTTCGGTAAAACAGTATAGGCACTGCCAGTGGTCGGATGACTTTGTGTATCTGATTGAGTGCCGCCGTTACCAGTGCCGCAATCGTATGTGACGGTGAATACATTCTGTGACCAACAAGCATAAAGGTCAGTGTCAGGGGTGGTAAATTGGTAAGATGAAGTAACTTGAGTACCGCCACAATTCGCTGCTGTGTACCAACCAACAAAAGCGTAGCCCGATGGTGGTGTCGGATTGGATTGCCAATCGGAATGAGCAACCGTACCATAATCGTTCCATACCGCATACCAGGTTGTATCACTTGCCAGACCAGCAGCCACATTGCCCCCCAACGTGGTAATAAATCCATCCGCAGATATATATCTATCTGATTCATCTGGATGTTGCACATAAAATCCACCAAATGTGAAATATGCGTTTTTGATCACATTTTGGGTTGATGGGAGATCGCAAGAATTGTCATCACCATCGCAGAAATGGAATGTCACTTTGGCATATTTGCGGGGGAAACCATTCTCGTTCAACCTATCGAATGGATTATTATGGTCCTCATCAGTGTAAGCTTGGGTTATACCCTCTATGGTATACAAAACATTCGGATTACTGGCTACGCCATAAAATTCTCCGGCATTTTCGTCAAGGGTTATCGTGTGGAAATTCGAAGAATCCAAGACGCATGTTGTTCCGTTAAGGGTATAGCCATCAATACACACGTATTTCGCATATAATGTTGTATCATCATCAATAGTCCATTGTTGACCATACGTTGTTAACACCGCATTAGACCCCGACCTCACAAACACGAACTGAACTTCATCCGGGGTTGTGTTATCGGTATCGTACCCAGAAAATTCTGCGTTTGTCTTAGTTGGTAATGAACTAATATTTGGGGTTTGCGGATAACTGCATGAACTATCATTCCATGCGTACCAGTTTGTGCCCTTTTTATAGAACGTTACCGCAGCACCTGCCGGATCTTGTCCACCAAACAAGATATTATTGAAAGTTACTTTGTAACATCCATCCGTCCATTGTGCCGTAAAGGTTGGTGCCGAAATTGTGTAATTCCAAGGATGAATCGGTGCACCTTCGGCGTATGTTTCTATGACAGTGCTCCCATTATTGCTTAATCCCCACTTGTCAAAAACTTTACCCGCCGGCGGTGTACAACCAATAGAAAGATCACTGCGGTTCTTTACGTCATAATTCACACCATATGTTGCACCATTCTGGAATGTCTGTGACTCACCGTTGCATACATATTTCACATCGTATGTATTCGCCGTCCAATCTGGGGTCAAAACCGAATTAAATTCGCCAGTCCACAAGAATGTTGTATTGGTTGCAGAAATTACGACATTATTGGTCGTATCCTGCCAATTTGTGAACGTATAGCCGGTGCGCGAACATGATGTTTGTGGTACATCTATGTTCTGTGGCGGGTATACCGTTTGGGTATCGGTCCATTCAGTATCCCCATTGCATTTAAACGTAACCGTATATCCGGTACCATCGCCCCAATGGGCATGCCAAGTTTGGTTATTATCGGTAAGCACAACAGGGTCAGGAATAATGTTTCCGTCCGAACCGATCTCCATGCTTCCACCACTTGCCAGTGTCCAGTACCCTGCAAACACTTGGCTGTTATTAGCCCATTGTGGTAAATCTGATTGGTTCAGGGTTGATATAATCGAATCAGAGCCATATTTATGCCACCCCACATTATATGTTTCACACAAGGTGCCGATACCACCACTGCCACCATTATCATCTAATGTGACACAGAAATCGGCCGGAGCACAAATTGCATTTGCCAAAACATCTGTGCCATTACCCGTGACCGTAAATTGACCATTGTTAGATGCACTATTTTCGTGGACATAACAGCTGTAATTTGCCGGATCGGAATTTATGCATGCATTACATTGAATAGTATAAATGCATGTACCGTCGGGCATACTCCAACCTATGATGTGTGCATTCGCGTTATTTGGTAACTGGGCATTGCAAACATCAGATACAGGTTCGCATGTTCCTCCATTGTTTACATCACCGTTCGCAATATAATCCGTATCGCATTCATATTGTGCGGTAAAGATTGGGGTATTTGCCGGATTAAATGTTGTAAAATCCCATGTGATGATAGCGCCGGTATTACCACTATATGGTGCAACCGAACCATTAGTATTGTTTAATTTCCAATTAGTAAATACATAACCTGTATCGGCATCGCAAAATGCAATCATTTGATTAAAGTTAGACGTCTGATATGCAACTTTATACTGTTCGTTATATGTTGCTGTGTTTTCCATGCTATATCCGGAAGCTTCCGTTCCATGGTTGCCACAAACATATTTTACATTATTCCAACTCTGCGATGTGCAGGTGCTTCCGTTCCATGTTTCACCATTTTCGCAATATTGCGGATACAATGTGCGGGAACCGACTTGGTTTGCGGATAACGGACTTTGTGCAAATGCGACCGCGTTGGAACTGCTCAACCCAAGTGTTTCGTCAACACGTTGATTGCCACCGGATTGCGCATCATAATATCCCGTGAACAACGGATCGTTTATGGTATCACTTGGCGCCGGTGCTATATTTGTCGGATAGATTATCTTTGTATAAGTATCGAAACCCTCTGTGATCTGCTGGCCCTGGCCTGCAATGTGACTCCAGAATTTACCATTCTGGGGGACATAGTCGCCATTTATGTCCAAAAATCCGACAAGATAACGGGTTCCAGCATTACCCGCAAGGTCTTGTTTCTTGAATGTTATTGTGGATGCCTTGGTTTTGTTAACCGGAAGGGTATTGGCCACCAGGGCGGATAACACCGCGGGACAATATGCAACCTCGTCCATTGTGCAAACATCAATGCCTGCATTATCATTACCATAGAATGTGATTTGGTATGGGTCGTCACCTTGATCCAAGAACTTGTTTGCAAAATATGGTAGGGTTGATAAAGTCGGTGTCAAACTATCACTACAGGTCTTTGCGGCGGTTCCGTTTCTGCCATCGCATAATTTATAACACTGATTTATGGTCCAGTTATATGGCGGCCTGCTGGTCCAACCACTTTCGCAGGGGGCACAATCACCATTATTCCAATAATAACCAGCCCCACATGTAATACAGTCATCACCCGTGGCATTCAAATGATAACCGTCCGCGCATTGCCATTTCGCATAGAAAACTTTATCACTGCACGAATTATTGGAAAAACTTTGAGTTTCGGAACAACCCGATAACTCATGGGTTTCAGAATTTTCAGTATCACACCAATCTGTGACGTCGCCAACTAATTCCCCAACAACCTCGCCATGCATATTGTAAAGTTGTGGATGCCCGGTGATATTGATCTGTGTTGTTCCATCACCACAAGTGAAACTTTCCGGCATGCCAGATTCCGGCATAATTAACTTATTTCCCGCATTTGTAATATTGTTAGCATCGGTTTCCGGAATTCTGCGGTAATCTATATTCCTTTCATTCGCACCACCCCAAATTGCGGTAAAGGTCACACTTTCCGGATAGTTCCACGTGATATTTTGGGTACTTGCCGACACATCATCATAAGATGTGGAATTATCGGTTCCTGTGACTTTCCATTTGGAAAGCAAATTAGTTGCGTAACTGTTACACCCGGTTGGTGTACTTATTGGAATATTCGGTTGTCCTGCATATATACCGCTTTGTTGCGCTGGTGCCTGGCCGCCACCATCACCACAGGAATATGTAAGGGTATAGGTATCGTCAGCCGTATACTGTGCATACAGGTTGCGGTGTTCATTTATAACTGGACTCATATTACTATCACCAGTATGGCTATTAGCATAACTGATTATACTAGCCGCATTACCACTGCTACCCGTGGTTAATGCAAGGTTCGCAAGGATCGGCGTTATTTCAGGATCGTCCTCTGGATAACCATATCCCAAAAATGTATAATGTTCACGCGATACGGCCGTTGGCGCCGTATCCGTCGGATATGTAATAAATGTATAGCGATATGTATTAGCACCTTCAATTACCGAACCTTGCTGGCCGCGGCCTACGACATGGCTCCATGCGAAACCATCGCCAAGGGATATGTTGTTGGCCTGACTATTGCGGTTTCCAATGATATAGCGTTCGATGTTTTGGTCCTCGGTCCCGTTAAACTTTACCGATGCCGACATTGGTTTGTGCGCAGAATATATATTAACGCCGTTCAACAATCCAAGCGGACAATAGGCAGCCCCAGTGCTTTCTTGGCATGTATAAATACCGTCATGTTCATTACCATAGAATGAAATTTGTTTTTCCGCCTGTGTCCCCGTCAAGAATTGTTCAAATCCGTGTCCTGATGGTATATCGGTGGTCATACGACAGTCTGTTCTAGTGTCGCCCGACTGTGAACCACAGATACGATAACATTGGTCGGTGCCCCAGTTATATCCGGTCTTTGTGTGCGGAAATCCGTTAGGACAACCCGTTGTTGCCGGTTCACATTGTTGCGTTGTCGAATTCCAAATATAATCATCTTGGCATCTTACACACCTGTTATCTTGAAGCATATAGCCCTGGGCACACTTCCATTGTGCGTAAAGTTTTACATCGTTACAGTTAGCTGGATTAAGTTCATACGGCAAATAGCAACCGGTTTCTAGGTCTGGGTCCGTACACCATTTTACCACCTCACCTATTGGTTGAGATGTTTCTGGATCTATAAACACTGGAACACCAGAATAAGTATTGTTATTTATAACATATTGAACCTGTTGCGGTATATTAAACGTGGCACCGTCACAATTATATGTAGCCGGCATATTTTGATCTATGGCTGGCACAGTCGGAAGTTGCAATGTGCCATAAATGGTACTGTTTGTTGGTGTCACTGTCAAAGGAACTTGACCAAACAGGGTGTTACCAGAATAGTATTCTATGTTCGCCGTTGGTGCGGAACAGTTGCCCCATATCGCATAAAATACCTGATTGGACGTATACGTCCATGTTGTTGGTAGAGTTTCCGGTACAGTGGCCCCTGGATTGGTCGACCAGCCAAGGAATGTACAATTACCTTTGGTGCATGTGTTTGTGGCCGGGGTAAAGTCGGCACCGGCGCATATTGTTCCACCACTTGGTGCAGAACCACCGCACCCATCGCCACTGCAATTACAATTGTAAGAATAGTTATACTGAGCACCCGTATCGTACTGTGCATACAGATTACGAGAATTGGTGTCATTTACGATTGGGCTCATCTCCGCAGAGTTAGCAGTCTGGGCATAGTTTATTATATCTGATGCATTCGCTGTGGTCAAATTACGCCCGAACGTCGACACTTCTGGATGATTTTGAGGAAATCCGTAACCAGTAAATGTGGAACATGCGGGAGAAACCGCCTGTGGCGCCTCTGCGGGGTATATGATGTGAATATAGTTAAACGTTATGGGTTGCCCGTCAACGACATGATTAACCTCTGGCGAATTCTGGCCAGGACCGCGGACCTGACTCCATGCATAACCTGTTTGTAATACAAGACCATTCGCCATACTCGGATTACGACCACCAACGATGTAAACCGACTTTGTCTCTTCCGGGCTATTGTCTGGATCTATATGGAAATCCACCGAGGCCGCAATCGGCTTGACCGTGGCTATCGCAGCATCACCCAACAAACCAACTGGACAATATTTTATTCCAGACTGGGGATTACATGTATTAATGTTTACTCTTTGATTACCAAAGAAAGAAATTTGTTTACCTGTATCACCGCCAGTATTTATTAATCCATCCGGCAAAAATTGTTCCATTCTATTATTAATGTCAGTGGATGTAAGTTGGAATATATCGCATGTATCAACCTCGTTACTGTCTTCACCACGGCACTCACGATAGCATTGATCTACACTCCATGTATATGGTGGATTACTTGACCACGTATAGTCAAGCGCCCATGCTTCGTCCCATTCCCTTGCGTGATCGTGAATGTATGTATCACACGAATCACAAAGGTTTGAACTTGGATTCGGGTTTGTCGGGTTATAGAAAGTACCAGATGGACAAACCTCGCATTCACCAGTTTGCGGATTGATATGATACGGCTCATCGCAAGCGTATTGCGCATAAAGCGTGGCATTTTGTGTAATTGTCCAATTAGAATCAACCAGTACACCATCTTCATCGAAGATTTCGTCACCAGTGCCGTCACTTGCGGTGTTGTATCCAACAAAATGTTCATGTTCACCCCTGGTCGGAATGTTGTTTGATACATTTGGAACAAGGATCCCACCACCACAGGTCGAATTGGTGTACCAAATTGGGTTACCAACAACCTTTGAACGAGTGTCATATGTACCATATTGTGCGTTTGGCGTTCCGCCATTTTCATTAAATGTCACCGTCCGGCATGCAACAACCCACTGTGCAGTACAAGTGATGTTTTCTGATATGGTCACTGTAAGGCTTTGGTTTGGATTAGCGGTGGTATTATAAATCTCGTTATTTTCACCGTCAACGCAGATCCAACCGCCGAAATCATATCCGGTTATATCGTCCGGTGTTGGTAACGTGATGGACCCGCTATTATTCGTCCAATGCGCATACCACGTGTATGGTGTTGCACCCGTGCCATCATAACTAATACCTTTATCATTACCTTCGCTAGTAATATGTCCATCGGTACCTATGTACGGTCTTGGATTGTTTGTGGTATCCGCATCATAAAAGCCGGTAAATGTAAGTTGGACAGTTTCGATTGTGCTTGTAAGATTATCCACCCCATTCCAAGAGAAGGTTCCATTTGTGGTGCCACCCGCAGTTCCACCGTTTATCGTCAATGCATAATACTTTTTAGGATTTTCTATGTTATTCGCATTGGATGTCATCATATTGGCATTATTGCGGGGCAACCGAATATACACACCTTCGCGCCACCTGGTGTAAAGCTTGTCTGGGTCACTATCAAGCGAAGGACCATTGTTGCCACTGGATATATAACCATCCGATATATTTGAATCTAATATAATTTCAAAATCTGTCTGGGCCCAATTTGCCGTAAAATAGCAGTCGTCGTGGTCATATATCCATGTGCCAAAACTCGGATCATTGGTAACATATGGACCCGTGTTGGCACCATGACATGTGAATGTCCAATTTTGGAATGTCCACGCACCAAATCCACCATCTGGTTTACAATTGTTATCCAAGAAATCTTGAACTGTGACATTGCTACCACCAACTGGATCAAATTGACCAGCAATGTTATAGGTTTGACCGTATGTAGCACTGGAATCCGTATAAACATCGGCATCCGGTTTGATGCTTCCGCAACGATATTCAACCGTGTATGTTTTTAAATTCCACAAATTCTTGTTCAAAATAAATTCTATTTCCGTCAATGGTGTGGTCGTAATATATTGCCAATCAGTGGAAAGCAATGTGTTGCCTGCGTCTGCGCCTGGGCCATATTCACCGTTCGGATTGTTTGGATTGCCACTATAATCTTGTAATTTCCACACATAATCATTGTCTAACTCATACCCAGTAAATGCGCATGGCACATTGTAATTACCCGTTCCAACAGGTTTAACAGGGTACGCAGCACCATAAGTTGCGTCATCATTGAATGTATAGGTGTCTGGTTCACCATCAACAGGTGAAACACAGGTATATTTTACGTCGATTTGGTCATCAACACAATCGCCACTGGCATTTGGAGCATAACCTTCAACACAAGTATACTGTGCGTACAATACTGTGTTACCAGTTATCGTCCAGCTTGCCCCATCGTTTGTCAACACACCTTGGAGCGTATCATTATCACCGGCAAAAATCTTTAAATCAGGGTTTTGGGTTTCATCATAATACCCGGTAAATGTCGCATGTTCTTTCCCAGGCAGATGTCCTATGACATTTACTTGATTCACTCCACTTCCTATTTCTATTTTGTCGCTACACTTACTATCTGAATACCATGCTGTGTCGTTATATTTTTTATAGAAAGACGTATGTGTACCAGGCGTGAGATTCGGATATCCGCTTGGGTGCCCACCATTCGTGTCATCATCAAAACTGACTTCATAGCAACTGTCAGTCCACGCAGCATTAAAGTTCCCGTCTTTACACCATTTCCATTCAAAACTGTCCGGATACGTGCGCAACGTTTGGTTACTGTCTATATCAAGAACCCAGCCAGCAAAACTTTGTCCAGAGTTTGATTGGGGGTTACACGCCCCAGGTCCACCCGACGCGGTTACATCAAATAAATCATAAACCTCGTTATATGTGGGCTTACCAGATGTTGGATCTTGGAAAGTATAAGAGCTTTGACCGTCACATTTATAGGTCGCAATAAATTTCTTTGCAACACATTCTCCACCTACAAGGTCATAACAACCTGCCGGTTCACACCCGTCACAACTCCACGGGCACCAATAGGCAGAATTATTTGATGGATTGGTTATCTCGTTGTTGTTTTCATCATAACATTTTTCTGCTTCAATGCCTTGTGATGGTATTCCTATCTCGTATTCTGTTCCGGAAAAAGTTATATGGCTGTAATGACCAACCGCTGGCAAAACACAGTCATTTGAGGGGTCATGCGCCTCTGTACAATTTACATGACATTCAGTGGTACACGATTCTTGCCCCAGATATCCGCCTGGACTTGTGAAACCATCGGCGCACGGGACACATTCTTCTGTCTGACTATTATACCAATAATTTGCTTCACACCCATCATGACTATAACGGGCGTAAAGAGTGATCGTATTACCACTAATTCCACTAACAGTTGTCGCATTATTATAATTTAATGATACATAATAGAGAGTTTCGCCATGATGACTCTGCGCAGGCATAGTTATATTATCACCGGTTTGTTGATTTGAATATCCCAAAAATGTGTACCCTTCCCTGCTTGGTGCTGTTGGTGTTTGAAACACCGGATAAAATACCGCATAATTTCGTCCATCTCCGGTGCAATTGTCACATTCTGTTGTCTGCTGCGTACTCCATATCTTGTTGTACACAATGTAAAGCGTACCCAAGGTTGTATTGTTATGATCTACAAAATTGATGGTCTTCCAATTTGCCGAACACGTACTCTTGCCGCAATCAAAAATTTCAGCACAATAGTCCCCAATGTTACCGCACGTAAGACCACTGATATTTAACAATGAATTTTGCGTTCTGCTACCAAACCCATAAACAAAAAACAAGGATCCTGCTGGAACACCGTATGTGCCACCACTTTGAAAGTAAGCATTTCTGTCCGTACACGTTCCAGAACATGCACTGTAACATAAATCCCCGCTAAAATTATACATGCCCGTGCTATTGGGATAGTTCGGAAAATCTTCCATACATTTGGCACAATCATCCTCATCACGCCCCAAACCATAGTACCCATCATATCCATAGCCACAGTATGCTCCATCCGCCCATGCGGTGCCGATTTGGGCAGTCGCAAGTGTCACAAAAAAGCCCAGAAAACCAAGGATTTTAGCGAATTTCTTCATATTTTCTCCCTTTCATTTACTTTCATCTTAGAAAAATACAAAATCTAAGGCAAGAAAAAATAGTTGCTTTTTTTTATTTTTTTTTTTGACATTTTTTTGCGAATCGTTATGCAGATTTTTAGTGGGTAGCGTAAGTGTTAGTGGTTAGTGTTTTTTGCCGTCACCCCGCTGAAAATTTGTATGTGAGAACGAGCATAAGCGAAGTTCGAACAACTACAAATTTGCGCGCAGGGCTGTAAGCCGAGCGAAACGCGGGGTCTCGTCGGGGTTGCAGTGAGTGGGACTGCGACTTGCTCGGCGAGATCCCGCATGAAATCACCCACGCCAAACTTCGTTTTGCGCGGGGCCCAATACTGCGGGATGACAGAAAAAAAGCCCCCCCCGACCTTCGGCCACCCCTCCACAGGAGGGGAACTTAAAAAAACACGCCATGCAAGCACGGCGTGGGTGATTTTTCAATTATAATTGAGAAATCTCTATCGCGGCTTTGCCACAGGCAAAGACGGATGGTGGGTTATGTAGGACTCGAACCCACGACCAAAGCGTTATGAGCGCTCCGCTCTAACCAACTGAGCTAATAACCCAACGCGCGCATTATTACACAGTTTGTTTGCCGATGCAAGAAAAATTTAGTTAGTGGTTAGTGTTAGTGGTTAGTGAATTCTTGAATAATCGCACAATTACAAACTAATTCCAAATGCTACTAACCACCCGTTGCGGTATGCCGCGCCGCGGTCGTAACAGATTAGCACTTTCCACTAAGGTATCTTGTTTGCCTTGCGGATATCGCGCACGCCAAGATATGCAACAAAAATAATATCGCAATAAGGTACTGCAAAGCCCCATGCAAATTAAATGAACCGATATACATCAAACACAGGCACCCAGCCCAACGACCAAAGAACAGAACAACATCACGCATAACCAGGTATTCTATGCGGATATTTTTTGTGACGAACCGTGATTGCCCGACATTTAAAATGTTGGTGCCACAGATTTTAGTTGTGGTGACAATGCCAACCGCATAGGCGAAAGAGTAAAGCAATATGCTAAAACGGTTTACATCAATTATCAACGCGACCGCCGAAAACGCCAATAATACAGAGCAAGATAATACAATCCACCTGAAATCCCGATTGGAACAAAAACGCCCAAATGCCCATGATGCCACAATTGTACAGATTGCAAAAATCGTTGACCATATCCCAAGATTCATGTCTGTATGAAATGCATCGACAATATACATAACCACGACCGTTTCCAAAATCCATGCAAAACCGCGTAACAATTCCGAAAGAAATATCTTGCGCAACACCGGTGTTTCCCTTAGGTGATTATAAAAACCGATAAAATCTATTGGTTGGTGTTTTGGATTTCGGCACGGTGGCAATAAAAACAACATAAAAAATTCCATAATTGCCATAATCATGATGGTCCACGCGACACTTTGCAGTGATGTTGTTGTTAGCATTGTTCCCAATGTGACGGGCACCAAGATTTTGAATGTATGTACTATCGCTTCTTTGGTGCCGACAAAGAATACCATTCTTTTGGCACAAACATTTTCAATTGTGATGGCGTGCATCGGCAAATTATAAAAACCTTCGAAAATACCGTAAAGAATCCCCAACACAACAAGCCACCCCGCCACATTCGACCCAAGGACAGCAATCAGACCCATCAAAATAATCCGGGTGACAATGTTCATTCCGAAAAGTGCCGTTCTGTTGCCGTTTTTGCACCAATTTGCCGTTATAACAAATGTTAAACATATCGCCAAGATTTCGAAAAAACGATATGTCGATATAGACACAATTTCATTGATTGTGTTATGCATTAAAAAAGACACAACAAATGTTCCAAGAAACAGATTAGAAACAGTATGAAATACCGCAAAAGCGGTTATTATCCATTCTTTCTTTGTTAATCGGTGGCAAAAATTCCCTCTCATGTATGAGAATTCTATCACATTAACACCGGCAAGACAATATGAAATTTGGGTCATATCGCGATGAGCGTTAGTGTAAGTGGGTAGTGGTTAGTGAACCACACCCCGGCGGGTGCTACCCGCCACCCCTCTCTAGAGGGGAACTTTATGCTCTGGAACTATTTCGCAATTACGGATTGATTCCAGATGCTACTAACCACTTACACTTTCCACTTACACTATTTGCTTTTTTATATTTTATATGCCAGAATGCGCGCATGTCGGAAATCGTTAAAATTTTAAGTGACGAACAAAAAATCGTATTTGACACCATTGAAAACACGCATCAAAATGTGTTGATTTTGGGCAGTGCCGGAACAGGAAAATCCACTTTTGTTAACTATTTAAAGTCAGCGTCTAAGAAAAGAATCATATGCGCATGCCCGACCGCCGTTGCCGCCCTTAATATCGGTGGGCAAACTATACATTCGCTGTTTCAGATTCAACCGCGCGACTTTGTGTTCCCGGAATTTTTGAAACTAAAGGCGCGCGTGCGAAACGTTTTGACCGCGACCGATATTTTGGTCTTGGACGAAGTGTCGATGATTTCGCCCGATGTGATGGACGCGATGGATATTTTGGCGCGTTCTGCGCGGCGTAACAACGAACCCTTTGGCGGAATTCAGGTTGTGGCGATTGGCGACCTGTTTCAATTGCCGCCGGTTATAACGCGCGATGCGACCACATTTTTCCATCAGACATACGGGCACGAACACGCGTACTTTTTCGACAGCAATGTTTACCGGCGGGCGGATTTCGTACGGTTTAACTTTGATTTGGTGTATCGGCAAAATGATACAGGGTTGTTGACGAACCTGAACGCGTTACGCAGCGGTGATGTGGGTGCGCTTTCGTTTTTTAATACATGCCAAATTGATGACGCGACGCGGCGCGAAAATGCCGTTATAATTACGCCATTTCGCGCGGTTGCCGAACGGATAAATGCCGAACGGCTGAATGCGATTGGCGCGCCACTGGTGCGATATACGGGGCAAATTACCGGGAACTTTGCCGAACGCGATGTGCCGGCGCCGATGAATCTGGAACTGAAAGTCGGGGCGTTGGTGGTCTTTGTTAAAAACGGTGATAAATGGCACAATGGGTCGATGGGGGTGGTGCGGGCACTGGGCGCACGCGATATTACGGTGGAACTTTTGAACGCGGGTCGTGATGTCGTTTTGGTAAAACCCGAAAAGTGGCAAAAAATTGAATACACGCGCGATGAAAATGACCGTTTGCAAGAAAACGAAACCGGCGCGTATAAGCAATTTCCGCTAATGCTTGGCTATGCAATGACAATTCACAAGGCCCAAGGCAAAACATTGGACACCGTGATTGTTGATATTTCGCGCGGGGCGTTTGAACATGGCCAAACCTATGTTGCGTTGTCACGCACACGCACGGCGGGTGACATGCATATTGCGCGGCCACTTTCGGCCCGTGATGTTATATTCGACCCGCGTGTGTTGGAATTTGTGAATGGAAATTAAATCTCTTTCTTCATCAAAATTGCATCCACACCGTCATAGTATTTCGGGCGGCGGCCGTTTTGGATAAATCCGCATTTTTTATAAAGCGCGATTGCGGGCGCGTTTTCAGCGGATACTTCTAAAAAGATTGTTTTTGCGCCGGCTTTCTTTGTTTCGTGTTCCATTAGAGTAAGCATCGCGGTCGCAATTCCCGCGCCACGCGCGGCGGGGTGAACGCCGATTGTGATAATTTCCGATTCATCCGCGACGGTGCGCCAAACGATAAAACCGTTTTCAGACGCCACAATTTCACAACCGGATTTTTTTAGGTCACGAAAATCGTTCGCGTCCCATGGCCGGTGCGGAAAGCAAAGTTTATGTAAATCGGCAAGTTTATTTAGCATTTTTATCTGGATTTTTGACTACGCCGTATTGATTCGCATATGCCGGCAACATACCCAGCAAATATGCATCTTTCAACGTAACTGTGAATTTTATGATCATATATATCATGCAAATACCTTTCGACTTTTGCCGGTGATTTGCAGTTGTCCAATTTAATCCGTTTAACAATTTCTTCTTTTTTCAACATGTTATTTACCTCTTTTCTTCGGCGTAACTTGGGCGCAGATACATTGGCACGACTGGTTCAACCGCACCGCGTGCAATTTTATCCGCGACAATCGCCGGCGCAAGTTTCAAATCAAATGGTTTGTGGCCAACGGTGCGTGGACATTTCATTTGTTCCGTTTCCACTTGTTCAATTGTCATGGTGCATGGCGCGTGGTGGGGCGATGCCACAAAGAAATCGCCGCGTCCCGAATCAATCGCAACAAATGCATCGGGCGTGGCGGCATGATATAAGTCAAACGCACTAAGCCCCACAACCGGGATATTCAAACCCATCGCAATACCCTTGGCATAGGCAATTCCCATGCGGATTCCGGTGAAACTGCCCGGGCCGGTGACAACGCCGATTGCGGTTATGTCGCGCCAATTCGCGCCACATTCGGTCAAAAAAGATTCCGCCGCCGTCGGCAACGCCAATGATTGCTTTTCCACCACGACCGCTTTGTAATGGTCGTCCAAAACAAATTCCAAACCGGTGCCAGAAGTGTTTATAACGAATATCATTTTTACATTTCCCTATATACCAACCCCAAAACCGATGCGCTTTGAAAAACCGGCGGATTGATGCAGTGACAATAAATCATCAATTTTTTCCACGGTGAATTCCGTTGGTACGTCTTCGCCATCGTTTTCAAGTAACGACCGACGCAAAATCGCGGTTATTTCACGTTGCAGCCCACGCACCCCCTGTTCCGCCGTATATTTGCGGATTATATGACGAATCGCATCATCGGTCATTGTTATTTTATCCACATCCCAACCGGTATCCGCCGCGGCACGCGCAATTAAATGTTCGCGGGTGATTTGCAGTTTTTCATCTTCGCCATAACCCGGAATTTCGATGATTTCCATACGGTCTTTTAGCGCGTTTGACATATTCAAACTGTTCGCCGTTGCGATGAACAGAACGTTTGACAGGTCAAAATCCACCTCTAGGTAATGGTCACGGAACGCCCTATTCTGCTCTGGGTCCAAAACTTCCAAAAGTGCGGATTCCGGGTCGCCGCGCCAATCGCGCCCCATTTTATCAATTTCGTCCAAAACAATAACCGGATTATTGGACTTTGCGCGTTTCAATGCGTCCATAATGCGCCCGGTCTGCGCCCCGATATAGGTTTTGCGGTGGCCCCTAAAATGTGCCTCGTCCGAAACGCCACCAAGTGATATCCGGGCATATTTCCGCCCAAGTGCGGTCGCAATAGATTTGCAAAGCGATGTTTTTCCAACACCCGGCGCACCGACAAAGCACAGAATACTGCCGCGGTTAGAGCCGGTTTTCTTCATAACCGCGATATGTTCCAAAATTCTTTCTTTGACGGGCCGCATGCCGGAATGTTCCGCATCCAATGTTTTGCGTGCCGCATTCAAATCAATTTCAGATTTATCGGATTTATCCCACGGCATGGCAAGTAATTCTTCCAAATATGTTTTAATAAGGCCGCCTTCGTTTGACATTGGCGACATATTGCGCATGCGTTTCCATTCGGTCATCGCCTTTTCTTTGACATCCGCCGGCATAGACGATTTTTCAATTTTTTTACGCATTGATGTGGAATCTTCCATATCGTCATCTTCGCCCATTTCTTTTTGAATCGCACGCATTTTTTCTTGCAAAATCGCCTCGCGCCGGCCTTGTTCCATTTGCATACTGATACGACGATTTATGCTATCTTCGACCTTGGACGTTTCTTGGATAACCTTAATCTTTTCGTACAGCATTACCATTTTATCATACCATGACGGCGTGATTAGAACGCGAACCGACATGTCGGTATCAATTTCCATCGTTTGCAAGACCGAATCCACAAACGCCGGCATCGGATAACTTTGAATCACGCCACGCAGTTTATCGGTTTTTAATTTACGAAAACTGGAAATACTTTGAATTGTTTCAAAAACCTTGTCCCGCATAAGGACCGTGCGTTCGTCCGCAATATCGTCCGCCATCGGAACGATTTCGGTGTTGGCACAGAAAACGCCATTAACAACCGTAACATCCTTTAACTTTACGACATTTGTCGTGTGAATAATGGAATGAATTGTTCCATCGGGCATGTGTAATAATTGAACCACGTCGCCGATTGTACCATATTCATACAGGTCGCCCGGGGCGGTCGGATATGCCCCCCCATGTTGCGGAACAATAACAACACGCTGGGTAAGGCCGACGGCGGACTTTATGCAAGAAATCGAAATAGGATTATCAATGTAAAGTGGCACCGTCATATCCGGATGCACCACTAAATCCCGACAAGGTAAAATATATTCTTTCATAGCGGTTATAAATATAGAATTATTTTTATCGGTTTTCAAGGGCAATAATACAAAGTGTCAGTGTTAGTGTTAGTGGTTAGTGTTAGTGGTTAGTGCGGACGCGTTTGTGCATGTTTGTCCCCTGGGCCGCCGTAATAAAAAATTCCCGAAAATTCGGGAACTTTTTATTTGACACAATGCCAATATCTAGTGACGGCGACCACCGTTAAAGCCGGGTTTTTGTTGGGCAACGCCACTGCGACGTGATAAATAGCGTGCACCAATCAAGAACAACCATTCAAGTGACAGTGCGGCCAAAAACGCCAACTTTCCATCGTTCATGGAAATCCAACCCAGCACATAAACAAACTGTGCAATAAATGAAATATACAATGCGCAGAATATACCACCAAAGAATATTTTTTTCATTTTTCCTAACATTTTTTACCCTTTTTTTGTTTGTTTTATTAAATGCCGGGTTTCTGGTGCCAGGCACCCGGCGGGCCCCGCAAAAGCCAAAACGGACAGGTTAACAATCGCCAACCGTGTCCAAGCCATTATTAGGCGGCCATTGCAAGGCGAACATTGTCGTTCGCAGCGATTCTATCGCCATTCATGTTTTTATTTGGTATTTAACGACAACCATGTCGGATTCAGCCATATGCCTTTATTGCGTCTGTCGAAACTCATACACCCCCGTATGTTTTATTGGTGGAGGTGCCGGGTACCGCCCCCGGGTCCAAAACGACTATTCCGCATCGGGTTCAGAATCATCATCACATAAGTGACGAATTGATTATAATCTTTATACTGGAAATTGCAAGTTTTTAAGTTATAATGCCGGTATGAAATTCCTGGACAAGGCGAAAATTTTTATCAAGGCGGGTGATGGCGGCAACGGTGCGGCCACCTTTCGTCGCGAAAAATATATTGAATTCGGTGGTCCGAACGGTGGTGACGGTGGACGCGGTGGCGATGTTATATTTCGCGCGGTGCCAAATGTGAATACCCTTATTGACTATCGTTTCAAAACAAGTTTCGCGGCCGGGCGTGGCGAAAACGGCATGGGGAAAATGCGTACGGGGGCATCGGGCGAAACACTGGTATTGCCGGTACCGACGGGAACGGTGATTTTGTCCGAAAATGAAGAAATTGAATACGCCGATTTGAATACCGACGGCATGGAATACCTGGCCGCGCGTGGCGGAAACGGCGGTTGGGGAAATTTGCACTTTAAAAGTCCGACAAATCGTGCCCCGCGCCAGGCAAATGACGGATTGCCGGGTGAATCGCGCACGGTTATATTGCGTTTGAAACTGATTGCCGATATCGGTCTTGTTGGGTTTCCGAACGCGGGAAAATCCACATTGCTTGCGGCCGTCACATCTGCGCGGCCAAAGATTGCAAATTATCCGTTTACAACACTGAATCCGCAACTGGGCGTTATGTATGCGCACAATCGTGAATTCGTTATGGTCGATTTGCCGGGATTGATAGAGGGCGCGCATACCGGTGTCGGCCTGGGTGATCGGTTTTTGGGGCATGCCGAACGAACAAAAATGATTTTGCATGTAATTGACGGGACCGAGGACGACTGGGCGGCGCGATACGCGGCAATTCGTCATGAAATGGACAGTTATGGTGGGGGGCTGCTAACCAAGCCAGAAATTGTTGTCATCAATAAAATTGACGCTGTCGGTGATGAAGAATTGGCGGAGAAAATGGCCGCGTTCAAGAAATCTTTTGGTCGCAAAAAGAAACCACAGATTTTAACCATCAGCGCGGCGGGGCGCACAGGAGTAGAGAAGTTGATAAGTGCAATAGAAAAACTATTCCTGGGGGTTGAAGATGCCGGTACAAAATAAGATATATGATGAAGAAACTTTGCAAAAAATAAAACAAATGAAGCAGACAAAATTGTGGGCGGTGATACAAAGCAAGCTGAAAGAAAAAGAACGCGCATCCAATGTGAAGTTCTTTTTGGGTATTTTGAATCGCTTAAACGATGAAAAATGCCAACCATCTCCAAACGATAAAATCACAAATCCAATTGCTATTCGCGACAAAAAAAATGATTATGGTGCGGCAATTTATAGTACGGTTGCCGAAAAACGAGTTGCGTATAATCGTGCGCTTAGCGATGGGGCGGTTGCATATATCGAATTTAACCAAACTATACCACTTGGGGACCCGGGGGCCGAATTTAACGATGTTGAATTTATCGGCGGACTTTGGCGGGTGCAAAAAAAGTTTCCATATGAAATAACAAATGTTCGGGACCGCCAGTTTGTTTTGCTTGAAAAATTACCACGTACAGAGAAAAATAAATTTGAATATTATCTGGCGGCGTTGGCGACATGGGGCGGGACGGGATGTTCGGCGGATGTATCGCACCCTGATTGGATTGTTGCAAAATATGAAACACCACGCGGCACATTTATGTCGTATGGTCAAACCATAGAGCAAGCGCGTGCATTCTTGGCCATAAGCTTTTATGATGAATACCAAAATTTAATTCATAGGGCGGTGTCAAAAAACACACACCAAAAATAATTACTTTGCTTTTTGTTACGGCGCCTGTTATGATAGTGGCAAATTTAACCCAAGGAGAAAAATATGTCCATATCATTAAAAGGCACACAAACCGAAAAAAATCTACTTATCGCATTTGCCGGCGAATCCCAGGCGCGCAACCGTTATTCTTTCTTTGCGTCACGCGCCAAGGACGAAGGTTTTCAGGCGATTGGTAAAATCTTTCTTGAGACCGCAGAACAAGAACGCGAACATGCGTCACGTTTGTTTAAATTCTTAGAGGGTGGCGCAATTGAAATAACCGCATCTTTCCCGGCGGGAAAAATCGGAACAACACTTGAAAACTTGCAGGCGGCGGCATACGGCGAACACGAAGAAAACACCGATATGTATCCGCGTTTTGCACAAATCGCCGCCGAAGAAGGTTTTGATTCCATCGCATCGGTGCTGAAAAACATCGGTCTTGCAGAACGTTATCATGAATCGCGTTTCCGCGCATTGATTGACGCGATTGAAAATGGGACGTTGTTCAAACAGGATAAAATCGTTATGTGGCGTTGCACGAATTGCGGTATGTGGCACATTGGAACCGAGGCCCCAAATGTTTGCCCGGCATGCCTGCACGCCCAGGGATATTTTATTAGCGAAGGTACAATTTCCCGTTGCGATACAAACGAAGGTTTCTGTGAATACGCCAAGATTGATGATTAAAAATCAAAACGCATAAAAGAAAACGGTGCAAATTCGCACCGTTTTTATCTGCGTTTTTCCGCAATATTTAACCGAGCGGTATATCTTAGCGCTTTATTATAAACCTTCGGATCAATCTCACCACGTTTAAATTTCTCGATGACTTTATAGGCATCACCAGGGTGTTCTTTTAAATGCCCCGCAATTATATTTGATTGTGTTTCCGGATCCGTAACCGTGTCTGGTTTTTCAATCATTTTATCAAATACACCGGGGTTATATTTTACTATATGCCCTATCATTATTTTGGCAACGCGATGCGAATGTATTATACCCGTCAGATTTATAGCATTGCTGTTTTCACCACAATATAGTGCGAAACTGCACTTAATTGTATCAATGTCATTTTGAAAATAATTATATTGTGACTTTGATAATATTTTAAGCAACCAACCAGACACCGCCAAAAATGGCGGCAAACCATTTTTACGTTTTTCTTGGCGGGCGCGTTCGCGCGCAATAACCTTTTTGGCGCACGCATCCTGGCGCGCATGCCTATCCATTGATTTAACCATATAAGCATCCTTTGGTTTCTGGGGACATTTTATTCAAAAAAATGCTATTGTCAAATTATTCTTTGATTTCTAATTCGTCCAAGAATCGGTCCAGTTTGCGCAAAGAACTGTTTTGGCAACCGCGTCCGCGCCAAGACAAAATTTCTTCACCGGTTTTCTGGTCGGCAATTGAAACATTAAATCGCCACCACCAAAATCCGTTAAATATGCACCAATACGGCATAAATGTTTCCGCCTGCTCGCTAACGCGGACGATATAGCGTGTGTTTTTGGGAACCGTAAATTTATCAACATCAATCGAAGATTCGTCCTTTAAACTGCCCACATTTACGGTAAATCCGTGTTCTTCTAATTTTTCCTTTATCCCGCGGGTCATGGTGTTTCCGCCACGCGATGCATAAACCGTTGTCCCCGGCACCATCGTGTTCGGTTTAAGATAAACGCTGTTACAGGCGACAAGAAACAAAACGGAAAATAAAGATAAAAACTTTAACATTTTATATCGACCGATTGGTTATTTTTCCCCCCAGAAACCTGCGCGTCCAAATCGCGGAGTGCCCATGATAAATACAAAATGTCGCATTCTGCCTCACTTTGTATTTATGGCGCACCCAGCGGATAGTTCGCTTTGCTCACCACTCGTAAGGCCCGAACCGCGCGTTTTTACGCTTGTTCTTGCCAACTATCGTGTCGAACGCTGCGCGTCCAAATCGCGGAGTGCCCATGATAAATACAAAATGTCGCATTCTGCGTCACTTTGTATTTATGGCGCACCCAGCGCGATTCGAACGCGCAATCTCCGGCTTCGGAGGCCGACGCATTATCCAGTTGTGCTATGGGTGCTTATACCATCATGCGCAATTATATTGGTTTTACGCCGAAAAGCAAGTATGAATTGAAAGATATTTGCAAAAAGATCATTTGGGTTCATTATTTCATTATGTTGATTTCACTATGGCATCATTAAATATATACTTAACATGAAGAGAGCCATGATAATTACGAATCCAAGCCCCCCAAAAATGATGTAAATCAATATAGTTTGTAATTTACGGGCATTTGTATGTAGAATTTTATACAAACATACCCCCGAAACAAATAACGATACTATTACCAGGATTATATCTATGTTAACAAGTCTGTTGTATGGTAAAAAACCATACAACAGACCTTCCCATTTCCCATTACACAAAATTTGGTTCATATCATTACAAAATATGAAAGCAATTGATAGGCATATTGCCCCACATAGCCATAAAGGAAATTTATTTGTTTCTTGCATGTTAGTATTCTACATTAATAAGCAAATCTTGTCCATTATTTATATTTCTCCTGTTAACTACGCATAATAATAGAAAATATATTCTAGCCCCACCTTTAACCATGATATTAAAATTGGGCTTATTGCTAAAAGTAAAGAAACTTTATAGTTTTTTTGTTTAAAATAATAATATAACGATACCGGAACAAAAAACAATAAGATCGAACAAGACGAAACAATGCCTGTCAAATACGCATCGGCGCTTCTCCACGCCATACCCATAGATTCGCTACCCCACGGGCAATAATGAAAAGGAAACGCATCTTGGCAATCTTTGATAAAAAATTCGTAATATTCACTAATTAGTATAAATATCAAAAAAATGTCGATTCCAATGAAAATTATTGCGATACGTTTCCATTTTTTCATAATTGGTTCCTTTTGTCTTATTTGTATTCTACATACACTAGCAAATCTTTTCCAGTATTTTTCAACCAAGATGTAACAACCTACCTAGTTATAAAAATCAATACGTTGTCATCATGTTACAAGCATGTTATTTTAAAGATGGAACATAACATTAACTTACAAAACAAAAATACGATACCACCAAATATGGGGATAAAAAATATTTTCCTTCCATAGACCCCGGCAAGAATATAATTAATCCATATTAATGCACCCAAAACGATGAGTATTCCAAACACGTTATAGGTCGCCATACAAACAAATTGTTGGTTGTCTTGTAAATGTGAACACATATGCCACCAAAAACCACTGTATTTTGCAATTCGACCAAAATATGCCAGATCATCCAACAGCACAAAAAAGGTGCCCGATAAAAACACAGCTACTATATACATAAGAGGCAGAATCACTCTTTTCATCATTAGTATTCTACATTAATAAGCAGATCTTGTCCATTATTTTCAAACCATTTTGCAAAATTGTCCATTGAGAATGTTAAATCGATACATCCCGCAGAGCCCGGTTCTGTGCCACCATGAATAGAAAAACCACCACGTCCAAGTGTATTTGCCCCGGAAATAAACTTTGCAGATATTCATTTGCTTTTTTATATTCGTTACTATTCTTGTTTAAATAATTATTGGATTGTAACAAATTACGTAAAAAGTTTGGTGTATTCATTATATTTCTCCTTTTGCATATAAAAAACCCGCCGTAGCGGGCAAAGAAAAAGACGGCTAAACCGTCCTGTTTCTTTCGAAATTATACCACAAAAACACAAAAAAATCAATACTGATATTTTACCCCCGGCGCAATAATGCCAACATAAATTCGTCCAAATTCCCGTCCAACACCGCATCGGAATCGGTGTTTTCGGTACCGGTTCTGACATCTTTGACCAAACGATACGGATACAAGACATAGTTTCGAATCTGACTGCCCCACTCTATTTTTTTCTGTGCGGCCTTGGCGGCGTCTTCTTCGGCGGCGCGTTTTTCCATTTCCAATTCATACAAACGTGAACGCAAGATTTTCATTGCCATATCTTTATTCTGAAATTGACTGCGTTCGTTCTGACACGTCACAACTATTCCGGTTGGAATATGCGTAATGCGGACGGCACTGTCGGTTTTATTCACGTGTTGCCCGCCCGCCCCCGACGAACGATATGTGTCAATGCGCAGGTCTTTTTCATTTATTTCGATATTGATTGTGTCGTCGATATCCGGCCATACGTCAACAGATGCGAAACTTGTTTGTCGTTTGCCGTTTGCGTTAAACGGCGATATGCGCACCAACCGATGCACGCCGATTTCATTACGCAGCCACCCATACGCACGTTCGCCAACAATTCGCATGGTCATACTTTTGATTCCGGCGGTGTCACCTTCGTGTTCTTCGATTATTTCCACCGCAAATCCATGCCGTTCGGCCCAACGCGAATACATACGCGCCAACATTTGCGCCCAATCTTGGGCTTCGGTCCCGCCGGCGCCGGCCTGAATAAACAAAAATGCGTTGTTGCCGTCCGCGGGTTCGTTAAACAGTGTCACATACGCCGCGCGGCGGGCGTCATCCGCCAATTTTTCAATTGCCGCGATTACATCCGCATCGTCGGGCGCAATCGCGTACAATTCGCGCAGGTTTTCAAATTCCGCTTCCATATCCGCAATCATTCGCAGGTCGCGTTCGGCCGCGGATTTTTTCTGCATAATCGCGCGCGCCACATCCGGGTCGTTCCATAAATCCGGCGACAGTGATTGTTTGGTTAAATCGGCGATTTGCGTCCTGAGTTTATCCGGGTCAAAGAAACCCCCGAATGTTATTCAGGTTATCGGAAATTTCACTAAAAGTTTCATTTACCAAAAACATGCTTTTATCATAGCAACAAAATTTCCAAAATCAACCATAAAACAAATCTTGCGGGGGGGGCGATTTTATGATAAAATATTTCGTAAATAGGAGAGAGTTTCATGAAGCATTTCTTTCGTATGACAAGTTTGGTCTGTGCATGCATGATTGGTGCGGGCGCGTATGGTGTGTCGGCGGGAACAACCGCGACAAATATGGCGCGTGGCGTGAATATGGGCACGGTTGGCAATACAAACCTGCGCGGGAACCAGGGTTTGGCAAATGCGTATAAAACCAATCAGCGCAATACTTACTATATGGTAAATGTGCCGGATGTGGACAGTGCGTGTCGTGTAAAGATTGATAAATGCCTGTCCGATTATTGTGGCGATATTACCGTTGTCCCGGGCCAGGTATCGGGCCGCTGTGCATACGCAACGGAAAGCGAATTGTATAACTATGTTTTGCTTTGCCTGCGTAATGATGTGTCGGTGTTATTGCCGAACTATGCGACGAATACGAAAATGGGTGTTGGTGGTGTAAATACCGCGGCGCACCTTTGCCCGTCATATGTGCAACAAGAATTGATGGCGTGGCTGTCCATGTCAAACATGGCGAACGAATTGACCAAGGCGCATTCGCCACAGTGTTTAGAGCGGCGCCAGGAATTAGAGGCCGCAATGTCTTGCCATGCGGTCGCATTGGCGTATGGAAACGAAACATCAAGTATGCTTATGTCGCAACTTAGTGACTTTTGCGGTGCGGGCGTGCCGGGGGGATCGGCCGAAATGGTGTCACGATTCGCAAACGCCGGAAATATCGGTGCAAACATTTGGGGATGGGCGGAAAAAATTGTGACGCTTGATTTGAATAAAAAGGCGTCCGATTGGGAAAACGCGGTTGATGCGGTTTTGGCGTCCTATACAAATCGTATGAATTTGGCGTGCGGTGAAAATATGCAACTGAATTTGACGGCGCATGAAACCGGAAATTCAAATGCGGCACTGCAAACCGCGGCGGCGGTTGCGGCGGGCGTTGCGTTTCCCGATGCGCAAAAAAAAACTAATGCCATAGATAAAAATGCCGGCAAATACGGAATTTTTTTCGAAGTAAAATCTAATACCGAAGTTTATGATTACGCGACCGCAAATCAGGTTATTCAGGCGGGGCTTTCAAATTCGCCCCTTACACAAAATGCGTTTTTAACATCGGCGCAAATGGATAATATGCAAAACGCGTATAAATACGGAACCAAGGTTTTTATCCTGCGCGATAGCACGCGATGCTTTATGGTGCCGGTTGCCGACACAACCAGTGCGGAACGTTCAATGGTCGCGCAACAATTTGCAAATTGCATTTATAAATAGTGTTAGTGTAAGTGGATAGTGGTTAGTGAACCACACCCCGGCCTTCGGCCACCCCTCTCTAGAGGGGAACTTTATGCTCTGGAATTTGTTCATAATTTAGGGTTTGTTCCAGGTATCACTAACCACTAACACTTACACTAACACTCTCTAAAACACATACTTGAATTCGGCGCCGCCGTTCCAACCGTTTCGTGCGCCATCATGACGACCAAGGTTTATATTCAAAGTAAACCCGTCAAAGTTTTGCGATAAAACTATGCCATATTCAAAGTAATTGTTTATGTCTAATTTCGGAACACCGACATAATTAACCTGGGTGCCACCGCCAGTTCTAAAATTCATAACATATCCGACGTGGCCACCAATTGAAAGTCCATCACCAATATAGTGATAAATATCAAGCATTGGTGTCAATTCAAAGAATCCGAAATCTTTGTTGCTTATGTTTTTACCATCTTTTGAAATATAATTTGCAGAATTTATCCATGTATAACCCGCACGTAATACGGGTCGCATGAATACTTCATATTCAAAACCGTATGTATATGCGACGTTTGCCATAATACCGGCATAGAAATTATTAAAGTCGTCACCATAAATCGTTAAATTCATATCATTTACGGCCAAACCCAAATCCGCCATTGCCGAAAGTTCCAAATCACCGAACTTTTTGCCAAACGATGCACCAATAAATGCGCCATCGGTATCAATGTCCATCACATCATTTTTCGTGTGCGCACCGGAATATCCGCCAAAGAATTCTATCCTTGTGGCATCAAATTCATTGCCATATGCGACAAACGCCAAATCAGATGTGCTTTTCAGGTGCGGATTCGATTTGAATTTTACATTGTCGGAAAAATGTTGCCACCCAATGCGAAAATATTCATTCGTTCCTTCACCGCCATTGCGACCCTTGATAAGTGGTAAAACGCCCGTATCATCACCAAATTCACCATAATAAAGCATTTCGCCGTATGAATCGGGGTCTTGATTTTCCGTAATCGGTTTTTGCACGACCCGCGCCCGCGGTCGCAATAATTTTTTACCCATTGGGGTAAAGACGCGGTTTGCAATTTCATGCTGGGCCGCGGCGATATTGTGCGCCGACACAGAATTCGCATACAACCCAAAATCCGCCGATTGCGCCACAGATGTTATCAAAATTCCAATCAATGCATATTGTGCTTTCATAATCTCTCTCCCGTTTTTGCTTGCCTATATTATATCACGAAAAATCGCCATAAAAAAGTTTTTATTGTGACATGCAAAAAAATTATTTATCATAAGTTTTATGAAAAACGAATTGAAAATTGATAAACCGATAGTAATGGTCGGCCTGATGGGGGCTGGCAAAACAAGTGTGGGGCGCGCATTGGCGCATCATTTGGGTGTGCCATTTGTCGATTCGGACAAAGAAATTGAACGCGCCGCCGGGTGCAGTGTCGTTGATATATTCGCAATGTATGGCGAACAGGAATTTCGCCGTGTCGAAGAACGTGTGGTGCGACGGTTGCTTGATTCCGAACCACGGGTAAAGGTTCTGTCCACCGGCGAAGGCGCATTTATAACGCCCGAAATTCGCGACAAGGTTTTACGCGATGCAATAAGCATTTGGTTAAAGGCCGACCTGGATTTATTGGTCAAACGGACACGGTTTCGCAATACGCGCCCGCAACTTTTGCATACTGATAGTAAAAAAATCCTTGCTCAATTGATTGCAGAGCGGTATAACACATATGCAATGGCGGATATAACTGTGGAAACGTTTGATGAAAATTTGCACAAGACGCTTGGCACGGTAATTGATGCTTTGCATGAACATATCAACCAAAAAGGAAAAAAACATGAGTAAATTTTTGAAAGAATTCCGTGATTTTGCGGAACGCGGTAACGCAATCGACATGGCCATCGGTATCATCGTTGGCTCTGTACTGACCAGTGTTGTTAACTCTCTTGTCACCGATGTTATCATGCCACCGATTGGACTTTTGATTGGCGGTATCGATTTTTCACAGTTCTTTATTGTGCTTTCGGGTGGCGCGGGCCAGCACTTTAATACCTTGGCCGAAGCCCAAGCCGCAGGCGCCAAGACAATGAACATCGGGTTGTTTTTAAATACTTTGGTAAGTTTCGTAATCACGATGTTTGCGGCGTTCCTTATTGTGCGAACCGTCAATAAAATGAAAACTAAAAAGGCCGTCACAACGCGCGCATGTCCATATTGCAAACAAACGGTTGATATTACCGCAACAAAATGCCCGCATTGTTGTTCTGAATTAGAGGCCGGGGAAGTCAAACCCGCCGAAGAAAGCGACATGGCCAAAGGGTTAAAGAAATTAAAGAAAATTGTTCGGTTAAAGAAATAAGAAAAACCGTCGCAGTCGCGACGGTTTTTGTTTGTAATATAGTGTTTTTTGTGGTATAATCCCAGGCGTGATAAAGGAAGGAGCAAAATATGCAAGATAAAAATGTAATGATCAATCCCGCATTTGAAGCAATTCAAGAATTGCAAGGCTATTTACCAATTGTACGCGGTTGTTTTGGGGATAATTTGACCACAATAAAAATTTTGGATGATTTAGCAAGGATATTAGAGGCACCAGATTCGCACGAATTGTCCAGTGTGTTACATTGCGGTATTTGCCAGGAAACGGAACGTCTAATTGGTTTCGTGCGCGGCTATACCCCAACGGTTTCAATTGATAAATTGATGAAGTTGCTTGATCAAGTGGCTGCATTGTATAACAGACAATCTGAAATGAATAAGACCGAACTTATAAAGCTTTTGAAGCAACATGAACGGCTTATTTTGAACCAAGAAGAACAAAAAAACGAATTGCAAGACAGCATTAATGATATTTTAGAATTTACAGAAAAGGTGGCCGTGGATGCCAAGCAAAAAGCACGCTTAACGGCACGCGCAAGCAAACAAAGGTTTGATGCCGCAAGTGACACTATTGAGACACTTTTAAAACGGCGGCGTAGTGATAAAGAAAACCCAGAAAAAGTTGATACCAATAAATTAAAACGTGTTTATTGGCGTCAACCTGAAGAATATTTCAGATGATAATAAACGCCCCGTTTGGGGCGTTTTTTATTTCGATTTTTCCGAATAATTTATATTTTGGGTTAGTAATAAACGATTCTTGATTTTATCCAATTGGGCAATTGTTTCTTGGATTTCATCATCGTTCATTAATGCACCATGCGTATGTGATAACTCGGTTAAATAAAATTGAAGGTTGTATACGCTGTCGTTAATAGTTTTTTCAAATGGATTTTCAAATTTTTTTCCATTTGCTTTGGCTTGGATAGCCCTGGACAGATCAATATAATTTTTATCAAGTCCAACTAAACGCTTTTTGACAAGTATCGGTATATAAAGTGTTGTTCCTGGTTTGGTAAATGTTAATTCCTGGCTATAACCACTGATATAATGTTTACTACGTGCCAAATTATTATGTTCAAGTTTATACGGGCCAAATGTATAAATTGTTATAAAATCATGGTCGTATCCGTACGCATGATTAAAATCATTGACCGATATTTGCCCATCTGGATATGACACCGTAACGGGATTTTTTTGCAACGCGGCATACATGCTAATAAGTTGTTCCATAATGTATCCTTTTTCTTTGATTTATTGGCATTATGTACCGTTTTTGGCGGATGTAAAGAAAAATCTTGAAAAGCGTTTTTTTTAATGTTAAACTGCCTTTCGCACATGGCGGATGTAGCTCAGCTGGTTAGAGCGTCGGTTTGTGGTACCGAATGTCGCCGGTTCGAATCCGGTCATCCGCCCCATGAATTTGAAAAACATCCCGATTGGGATGTTTTTTAAATTCACCGTGTGTTATCTTGATTCGAACCGGCGAGTTTAGCCGGTTCGAAATGTTGAAACAAGGCAGACGGAGTATGCCGGTCCGCCGTAGCGTTTTGCAAAGGTGGATGTTTCAACATTGGCAAAGCAATCCGGTCATTCTCATTTTACACAAAATATTTGACATAGTGTTGTTTTGTGTTATATTCCCGACATAAAGAAAAACACAAAGGATTTAATATGGCATATAATAACGTATTTACCCTAAGAAAAAATCAATTTTTAATTTTTATGTGCATATCTGCATTGTTGCTTGGCGGATGTAAAAGACATGCAACCAAAACGATTACCATGGACATAGATACTGTTCAGGTTAAAGAAATTAGAATTTCTGGAAGAGATCACAACCATGTATATATACTAACACAAAATAAACATGGCAGAAAGTATGAAGCAAGTGGTTGGGGACATAATCATATGATAGGCGGTGCACAACGAGGGGATTGGCTTGTCATAGATGCGAATCCTGAAAATCATCCTTGGGGTGAACCAAATCTCACATTTAAGGTTTATGAAAATTTAACCACTGGGCATGTAGATGATTGGTACGCACGATATCTTAGACAAGGCATACAGCGTGGTCAAGATTCTATCATTCTGACCAACAAGTTCGGGCACCCCACACGCACGGTTGTTATACGTCAGAGATAAAAATTGGCTAGACTAAATAACAATCCGGTCATCACAATTCACCAAAGTTTCGTGTGCCGGACGCATAAAAAAAATCAGACCGCCGATTTGGCGGTCCGTTTTTTACATTTGTTCGCTGGCCCAGGTTTTTAATTCCGACACGGAAACATCGACAGGGAATCTTTCGCCACCGCGGACATGCGCGTTCGGTACAAGTGATTGCATGTTTGCCCCTGAATCGCCGATACCACTGGTGCCGGATGTTGCAAACGGAACGATTATTTTTCCGGCAAAATCATAACTTTCCATGAAAGTATCAATTATCGATGGTTCACGTCCCCACCAAATTGGGAACCCAACAAACACCACATTATACTGTGCGATATTTTCAATTTTTGATGCGATTGCCGGGCGTGAATACCTGCTTGCCATTTCAATCGAAGAACGGCTTTGGTCATTTTGCCAATTCAAATCTTCGTCTGTATACAATTGTTCGGGGGTTATTTCAAATAAATCGGCCCCGGTTGCATCGGCCAATTTTTCCGCCACCGCCTTGGTATTTCCGGTTGCACTAAAATATGCGACCAAAATTTTGCCACCGTCCGTTGCACCTTTTGATGCGGAAACGCGCGGGCGCAAGACCAAAAAGATTCCAACAATCACGATGATTATTGCCAAGATAAATAATACTTTTTTCATTTTTTTCTCCTTTGTTTGTTATTCGTTGTCCAAATCGACCAGTTTATATTTGCGGGAACCAACACCGATTTTTTCGGCGGATTCCAATGTGTGCAATCCGTTTCTGTCGGCGATACGTTCCATCAGTTTTTGATTGCCGTCCGCGACCGACACCATATCAATGCCGGCCTGGTCAATGGCGACCGGGTCACGCGACACCAAAATTCCGATATCGTGAATATCCGGTTCCGCGGGGTTCGCGTTGCAATCACAATCGATACTTATGCGGTTCAGCACATTGATATAGACCATATTGTCGCGTCCGACATAGTCCGTCACCGCGCGCGCCGCATCCGCCATGGATTCCAAAAATGCGTCTTGTTCGCCACCCCACGGATTATCTTTGGATGTGCCGCCGCTGTGAATCCATGCCTTGCCCATGGATGATGCAAAACCGATAGAAATGTTTTTCAATGCGCCGCCAAAGCCCGCCATTTGATGTCCCTTGAAATGCGACAAAACGATATACGATGGATAATTCGCAAAATGCGTTCCGACATAGTTTTCGGTCAATCTGTTCCCGTCCGTGACCGGCAAAGTCATAGAACCTTCTTCGTCCATAATATCAACCGGCGCGACGTCCAAGAACCCACGTTCGCGTATTGCCGCCCAATGTGATTCCGTATCATTACGATTGCCGGCGTATGCAGTATTGCATTCAACGATTGTGCCATCAACCTTTTTAACCAATTCCTTTATCAATTCCGGTCGCAGATAATTTGTCTTGGCGGATTCGCCGGTACTCATTTTTATTCCAACCTTGCCAGATGGTTTCCAATTCAATGCATCATATGCACGAACCAATCCCGCGGGCGAAATATCACGCGTAAAATATACAACCGGCACATCGTTCGATGCGGTGACGGCGTGAATTCCAATTGCCCCAGCGACCACACCGGCGGTTGCGATTGTTGCGATGGTTTGCTTTTTCATTATTACCCCCTTTCGCACCCCAGGATACAAATTGCGCAAATTTTTTGCAAGTTTTTTCTGCTTGCCATAATGGCATGGTTTTTTGTATTTTTGCAATATATGAAGAAAGAACTGTTCGATTTTTTGACGACGGACCTGCAATTTATTCGCGGGGTTGGGCCGGTGTTGGCGGCACGGTTTGCCGATTTGCTGGGGAATCGGCGGATTTTGGATTTTTTGTTGCATATACCCGTTTATGTCAAAGACCGCGCAATGATTGACAGTGTTGCAACCGCAATGCCCGGCGAAATCGTGACAACCATGGTGCGGGTAAAGGCACATAAAATCGGGCGTGCCTTTGGTCGGCGGCGCAGCCCGACACGCATAACCTGTGTGGACAAGGTTGGTCAAACGGTGATTATTCAATTCTTTAATTCGAACTTTTTGGATTATTGGCTGAAAAAATTACCCATCGGTGAATGGCGCGTGATAAGTGGTAAATTGGAACAATCAACCACGCCTACAATCAATCATCCCGAATTTATCGAAGAAGTGCAAAACGCCGACAAAATTCCAAAGATTCAGGCAATTTATCGCGCGGGCGAAGGCATCACGCAAAAAACATTTACAAATATCCGCGACCAGGTTTTTGCCGCATTGTCCGACAAAATTGTTGGTGCGGACGAACACTTGGTGGAATTTTTTGATGCATTGCGCGCCGCGCACTATGCACAAAGTAATGACGAATTAAAATCTACGTCTGATACAATTGCAAAGTTGGCGTATTTCGAATTATTGTCGCACCAGGTTGCAATTGCCGCAAATCGTCGCACACGTAAAGACGAACGTCACCGGCGCACCCCACGCGCAAAAAAATATGATTTGTTGCCACGGTTTTATGAATCATTGCCGTTCGATTTGACGGGCGCGCAAAAACGCGCAATTGATGAAATTGCACACGATATGTCGGGCGATTTTCCGATGATGCGCCTTGTCCAGGGGGATGTTGGTTGCGGTAAAACAATGGTTGCGATGGCGGGGGTGGTCATGATGGCAGAGTTCGGTGCACAAACGGCGTTGCTTGCCCCGACAGATACATTGGCGGCGCAACACTTTGCAAAACTAAAACCGTTGTGTGATAAATTGGGTTTGGTGTGTGATATTTTAACCGGTCGTGACAAAGGTGTGGCGCGACGCGAAAAATTGACTTCGTTGCGGTCGGGGCGCACGCGGTTGGTTGTCGGCACGCATGCGCTTTTTTCCGACGATGTGGAATATAAAGATTTGGGTTTGGTTATAATTGACGAACAACATCGATTTGGCGTGGCGCAACGTGAGGCACTGCGTGCCAAAGGGAAAAATCCGGATGTGTTGGCACTTTCCGCGACGCCGATACCGCGAACACTTTCAATGACAATCTATGGCGATATGGATGTTTCGATTATAAATGAAAAGCCCGCGGGGCGCATGCCGATAAAGACGACCAAGTTGCCAATTTCGCGCATTAATGCACTGATCGACCGCCTGCGGGTTCAGGTGGCGGGTGGTGCCAAGGTTTTCTGGATTTGTCCGTTGGTTGTGGAATCCGAAGATTCAGATGCGACCGCCGCAGAGCATCGTTATAATGAATTGCAGAAAGTTTTTACCTGCGCGGGGTTGGTACACGGCCAAATGTCCAAAGATGAACGCGACAAAGTTATGGCGGAATTTGCGCGCGCCGGTTCCGACATAAAAATTCTTGTTGCGACAACGGTTATAGAGGTTGGAATCGATGTCCCCGATGCGACAATAATTGTAATCGAAAACGCGGAAAGGTTTGGGCTGGCCGCGTTGCACCAATTGCGCGGGCGGGTTGGACGCGGAAACGCACAATCGTTTTGTATTTTACTTTATGGCGATAATATATCGCCCGATGGGGTTAAACGTTTGGATGTACTGACTGAAACGGATGATGGATTTGCGATTGCCGAACAAGATTTGATGATGCGCGGTGTTGGCGAATTGTTGGGAACACGACAATCGGGATGGATAAATTATCATTTTGTTGATTATCGCGATCATCGGGATTTGTTCAAATTGGCGGCACGCGCGGCATCTGATATGATAACAATCGAACCGTGGGTGAATGATTTAATGTTCATATTTGACCGCACATTAAATATGGGTGCATGATGAAGAAAATTTTGATTTTCATTTTTGCGATTTTGTTTACCGCGCACGCGCGTGCGGAATCACTAATAAATGATACCGAGGTCGAATCTGTTTTATCCGAATTGGTTGCGCCGATTGCAACCGCGGCCAAGATTGCACCAAACCGCATGCATATTTACCTTGTTGATGATGATAGTTTTAATGCGTTCGTAATTGGTGGCGAAGATATTTATATCTATACCGGTCTTCTTAAGCGCGTGACGACACCGAATGCGTTGCGTGCGGTTGTTGCGCACGAATTGGGGCATACACTTGGCGGGCATATGGCGCAACTTTCGGCGCAAATGGAATCTGAAATGCGGCGCGCAATGATTATTCAGGCATTGGGTGTCGGACTTATGGTGCTTGGTGGAAATCCGTCATTGGGTGCGGGCGTTATGGCGGGGGCAACCGGAATTGCACGGCAATCATTACTGTCATTTTCGCGGGACGAAGAACGCATTGCCGATGATTTGGGATTTAATCTTATGGTGGATGCGGGATACAACCCAAACGGATTTATCGAGATATTTACGCAGATGAATGAAATGACATCGCCGATTGAATCGCGCGTTAATAAAAATTCTATCAATCACCCCGTGACCGCGGAACGGTTAAAAAATGTTCGTGAAAAATTGGCGGATAAAAAAATCAGGGATAAAAAATTCAAAGACGATGATGCGGAAATGATAAAAAAATATGACCTGGTGCGTGCAAAGTTGGTCGGATATTTAGATGATTCTGTGCGGATAAAAACACTTTATCCATATTCCGATAAATCAGATGCGGCGATATATGCGCGCGCGATTGCAAACATGCGTGATGGAAATTTGGCGGGCGCGGCGACGGGAACGCGGACACTTGTTTCGCGCCAACCAAAAAATCCGTATTTTTATGAATTGCTTGGCGACATCGAATATCAATTTGGCCACTATGACGACAGCATTGATGCATACGAACGCGCCATAACCTTGCGGAAAAATTCGCCACAAATTGAAACCGCACTTGCACTTGTGCTATCGGAACGTGGGGGGGATGACGACCGCGCGCGCGCGATTGAACTTTGCCGGCATACGATTTTGGTTGAACCCAAACCATTGGCATATTGGGTGTTGGCGCGTGCATTTGGTGACGATGGTCGTGCCGATTGGGCAATGGCGGAATTTTATACAATGCAAAAACAACCGCGAAAGGCGCGCGAATATGCACGGCGTGCAAAAACAAGGTTACCACACGATGCGCCTGAATATATAAAGTCCGATGATATTTTAAACCAATAACGCGACTATTCTAAAACTTTTTTTTGCAAATTGATAAGTTTTTCCGTCGCCACCGCCGCCATGTCCATGATTTCGCCAAGTTGCGATTTATCAAATGGGTGTTGTTCGCCGGTGGATTGAACCTCTATAAACTGACCACCTTCGGCAACGACAAAGTTTGCATCCATTTCGGCATCATGGTCTTCTTCGTAATCCAAATCCAAAATAAGTTCGTTGTTCCAAATGCCCGCACTTACCGCCGCAATATGTTCACGAATTGGGTTTTCCGTCAATCGTTCGTTTTCCATCATCCAACGCACCGCCAAAGACATCGCAACGAACCCGCCCGTTATCGCCGCGCATCGCGTTCCGCCGTCCGCCTGAATCACATCACAATCGATATAGATTGTATTTTTACCAAGTGCCTCCATATCAACCACACTGCGCAACGCGCGCCCAATCATGCGTGAAATTTCCATACTGCGTTTATCGTTCAACAGTGATTCACGCGATTTGCGCATATCGGTCGCCCGCGGCAACATTGAATAGTCCGCCGTTACCCAACCCCCGGTTTTATGTTGCATACGTTTCCATGTCGGTTGATTAAAATCAACGGATGCGGTGCAAAGAACGTGTGTCCCACCAATTTTAATTAAACACGAACCTTCGGCCCATTTGTTGACCGCGGTTTCCATTGAAACCGGGCGCATTTGATTTGGTTTTCGCAGTGACGGACGCAACATTTTTAACCTCTTAATTCAAACACAGTATATTAAAATGTTCTTAGATTGCAATTTATTTTCATACACAAAATGCCCGGCCAAATTGGTCGGGCACCAACAACATAACAAACAAGGAAGGATTTTCTATTATCCGTTGCAACGTCCGCAAGTGTTATTACGGATTACGCGACGTTCGGAATAAACACCCGCCGGTTCGTAAACCGTGACCGGGCGATAAACCTGATAATGATCCACGACTTCGGTATACGCCTTGACGCGAACCGGTTGTGCACAGGTATTGCAAGTGTTTGCATATGTGTATGCAACGCGTTCCTGGGCCGGTTCAACATAGGTCACAGTGTTTGTGTTATAACGAACACTGTTCGTGAAAGTTTCGGTTTCACTGTACACGCCACCGTCGGATGCAACCGCACATGTGGCGAACAAAGCACCGAACAAACCATTCAAAATTGTTTTTTTCATTTGTGTCCCTTTTGGTTATTCGGGGGTATTATAGGACACAAAATTAGGTTGTCAAGTAATTTTATGAATTTTTTCCATGGGCTTTCGCCCCCCCTTCACACAGTGAAGGAAACTACCCCACCACGTCACCGCAAAGCGGTGTCGTGGTCCCCCCCTTCACACAGTGAAGGGGATTAGGTTTTTGTTCGTATTGTGTTGGTGGGTGCGCATGGGGTATAATAAAACCGTCTTGGAAAAAGACATCAATCAACAACAGATATGGGAGAAAAACTATGAAAGGATTGACAGATTACGTGCTTGCGCCGCTAACCTTTATCGGTGCGATAAATTGGGGCTTGGTCGGTATATTCGGCTTTGACCTGGTCGCATGGTTGTTTGGGCCTGCGACATTGGTTAGCAATATTATCTATGCCATCATCGGCGTTGCCGCGGTGGTTTGGTTGATATTGATGTTTGTGGCCCAACCAATGAAATAAAACTTTTCTTTTGCACCGAACGCATTCCCGCCCAATAGGTCCCGCAAAATTTAAAAATTTTTGTGGGTAATAACCGGCGGGGATTTTTATTTCGCAATTTCATGAAAGATTTTTGCGGGGACCGTGCCGCCGGTTATGTTCGATTCCATCGGTGTAAAATCATCGTTACCGACCCAGATTCCCAAAACCGTATCTTTTGTTGCGCCAATAAACCATGCGTCGCGGTTATCATTACTGGTTCCCGTCTTGCCACCGATGACGTTCGGCGCCATTGCATAGTGTCCCGTGCCATTTGGTGATGTCACCGCCGCCAATAATTCCGTCATATATTCGACCGTTTGGGGCGATAAAATACGAATACTGTCCGATGGGTTGCGTTCGTAAAGCGTGTTTCCACGCACATCCGTCACGCGCGTTATTGAATATGGTCGCACCGATTCCCCCGCGTTCCATATCACCGCATAGACATTTGTTAAATCCAACAGTGTCATTTCCGATGCCCCCAGGACGGTTGAAAATTCGCGCCGCAATTTATTTCCAACGCCCAAACGCCCCGCCATGGACAGCACAGAATCAAGACCATACAGCGATGCCAATTTTAACGGCACAGAATTTACACTTTTCGCGAACGCGGTTGCAAGTGTAATGTCGCCGTAATAATGTTCATTATAGTTCTTTGGATTATAATCACCGATTGCAAAAGGCGAATCATTTACCGTCGATTCCGGTGTCATTCCATTTTCAAGTGCGACTAAATACACAATCGGCTTAAACGCACTGCCCGGTTGGCGGTGTGCAATTGTGCGATTAAATTGACTTACCTTATAATCTGTTCCACCCACCATCGCACGTATTGCGCCATCACGCGACATGGCGACCGCCGCACCTTGGTGAACGCCGACATTTGATGATATCGCATTTGTGATTTTATTTTGCATTTTTGAATCAAGCGTTGTGTGAACAAACATATCGGAATCCATTATTCCAATTCGCGAATTTAATTCATCCGCAACAAAGTCCGTCCAGTATCGATAAAGGTTCGTGTCCACCGTGCCCGTCGCCGGTGCCAATTCCGCCGCCGCCGCGTGCGCGGTTGCAAGGTCAATATAACCCTGGTTCGCCATTTCTTGGAGTATTGTTCGCGCCCGCGCCATATTTTTTTCCGGATTGCGATATGGACTGTAAATCGTGGGTGCCTTTAACATTGCGGCAATCTGGGCACTTTGCGCGATTGAAAGTTCCGTTGCCGCGCGTCCAAACATTGCGCGTGCCGCCGCATCAATTCCCCGCATTCCGCCGACCAATGATACGCGATTCATGTACAAATCCAAAATCTGATTTTTATCAAACCGATTTTCAAGCCAATACGAAAGTATCAATTCTTGGACCTTGCGCGAAATTTTTTTATCACGCGAAAGAAATATGTTTTTTGCCGTTTGTTGTGTTATCGTTGAACCACCGACCGCAAAACGCCCACGCACCAAATTCAACACCAGCGCACGCAAAGTCCCGCGCACATCAATTGGGCCATGATCAAAAAACCTTTTGTCTTCGATGGCGACAATCGCCTGCCACACATGTGGCGGAAGGGTTTTGGTCGACACCGGTGTTCCCATAATCTTATTCGAACTGCGTATTTCCATGCCGTCTTTATCTAAAAAGACAATTGCCGGCGCGCGCGTTTCGTTCAAAATCGCATCCAATGATGGCATGCGAAAATATATCACGGCCACATAAAGTGCAACCCCAACAATGCAAAATAAAAACAAGTTGAAACATAATATCAATAACCGCCGCCGAAAAGAAATCGGTTTTTTGTCTTTCTTTTTATCTTTATTTTTATTGCCCGCCATTTTTTATTCCCGCCTTTTGCATTGCATTTTCAAAATCATCTTCGGTCCAAATTGTTATGCCCAATTCATTTGCGCGCGAAAGTTTCGAACCCGCATCCGCACCCGCAAGAACAATATCCGTTTTTGGTGAAACACTGGATTGCACGCGCGCACCCATGCGTTCCAAAATTTCACGTGCGGCGTCACGACCATATTTTGAAAGTGTTCCCGTTAAAACAATTTTCTTGCCCGACACAGCGGACGCAACAGTTTTGATATCGGGTGTTTTAATCGTCACCTGTTGCAACAATGCATCAATCACCGCGATATTTCGTTCGTTATGAAAGAACGATACGATTTCACGCGCCATAATTTCGCCAATTCCGTCAATCTTTATCAATTCATTCACGGTTGCATCGCGTAATGATGCCAAATCACCAAACGCGTGCGCCAAAAGTTTCGCGGTTGCCTTGCCCACGTCGGGAATTCCAATCGCAAACAGAAAACGGTGCAATTCAATATCGCGCGCACCGTCAATTGCATTACGCAAATTCGTGACGGATTTATCACCAAACCCGTCCAGTTTTTTTATCTCGTTACCGTGCCGTTCAATAATTGTAAATATATCCGCGGGCGTTTCAATCCAACCACGGGAGGTAAAATTTTCCAATTGCTTTTCCCCAAGGCCGTCAATATCAAACCCGCCACGCGATACAAAGTGTTCCAATTCGCCAATCCTTTGCGCCGGACACGAAAGCGTGTTCACACACCGATATGCAACCATGCCGTCGGCGCGAACAACATCACCACCACACACCGGACATTTCGTTGGAAAAACAAAATCGGTCGCATTCGGGACAGATTCGGCGACCCCAATAATTTGCGGAATAACATCGCCGGCGCGTTGAACGGTGACACGATCCCCGACACGCACATGCAGGCGCGCGATTTCATCGGCGTTATGCAATGTTGCGCGCGACACGACAACACCGCCGATATTTATTGGTTCCAATTCCGCCACGGGCGTCAGTGTGCCGGTGCGCCCAACCTGAACCGTTATTCCGCGCAGTGTTGTCACCGCGCGCGCGGCGGGGAATTTATATGCAACCTCCCATCGTGGACTGTTGGCGCGGGCGCCAAGTCGTTCTTGGGTCTTTACATCATTCACCTTGATAACAAGTCCATCGATATCAAACGGAATATCGGCACGCGACAAGATTATGTCGTTATACATCGCCTGAATTTCATCCATATTATTTGCATGGCGTGCCCAGGCGCGTGTTGTCTTAAAACCCCATGATTCCAATTTATCAAAGTATTCCGATTGTGTATCCCAAGTCCGCGCAGATACCACACCATATGTATAACCAAACGCCGAAAGCCGCCGCGTTGCGGTAATGCGCGGATTTAGTTGCCGCAACGACCCCGCCGCGGCATTTCGCGGATTTGCAAAAACTTTTTCGCCCTTTTCCTGTGCCACCGCGTTTAGTGCGATAAAATCATCGCGCAACATGTACACTTCACCACGAACCTCTATTATATCTGGAAAATCGCCCGAAAGTTTTTGCGGAATGTCGGGAATTGTTTTCAAATTTTCGGTTATATCTTCGCCGGAAACCCCACTGCCCCGCGTAAGACCACGAACAAGAACACCGTTTTCATACCGCGTGGCATATGATACGCCGTCAACCTTTAATTCAACAAACAAATCCTTGGTTGGCAATTTGTTAAACCAATCGGCAACTTCCCGTTCATCAAACACATCGGAAATCGACAGCATTGGGACACTGTGCGGGTATGTTTTGAATTTGGCCGATGGTGCCGCCCCAACATGCGTAGATGCCCCGGCGGTGGCCAATTCCGGGTATTCGCCCTCGATTTCCAGTGCGCGTTTTTTTGCCGCGTCGTATGTTGCATCGTCAACAACCGGCGCGTCATTTTGATGATACGCAATATCCCACGCGTTTAGTTTTTTCATCAAATCCGCGTGTTCTGCACGAATAAAAAGGTCGGGTGTTTTTGCCATGCCCATATTATAGAAAATTCATAAAAATAATACAATTGGAAAACGCAAATTGCTTATTATTTTTTATGGTCTTTTAATTGTGTTTTTTGTTGTGTTTTAACCACGGTTGCCGTCGCAACAATAGCCATACCGTGTCTCAGATCAGCCAATTTTTGTTCCCTGAAAACTTCCAAAAATAATTTAATAGATTCTTCATCGTCACGCAAACATGGCGCGATTCGGCCATTTTGTAATGTTTTATTTTCAATATGACCCATCATTCGTGGATCATCTTTCATTTTCCAAAGGGCCGTTTCTACACGTTGTCTTTGCAAATGAATACGTTTGGCAAGTGGCGATGAACTTAGCCACTTTTCTTTTGAAAACTTTCGAAATAATTCGATTGAATCCGGGTCGTTATGCAGACATGGTGCAACGCGTCCACTAAATAGTTTTATATCTTGAATACGGTCTTTGTTTTTTGGATCTTTTCGCATTTCACACAAACATTTTTCGATTGCCATCGGATTTGTTATATCACAATATTCTCTTAACAAACTTGGACTTAACCAAATTTCATCCAATACTTGTTCGAATAATTTAATTGATTCGGCATCACCACGCAAATATGGCAATGTTCGCCCGGGACGTATTTCACGGTTTAGAATTAAGCCGGCCAACCTTGGATCGTTGCATATTTCATTCATGCGTTGTTCCATTTTTATCGCATTTTTTACACTGCAAATCTTGGTAAGCGAACTTGGCGATAGCCATTTTATATTTAACAGTTTTTGGAACAATTCGATTGATTCCGGGTCATTTCGCAGGCATAAAGCATTGCGTCCACCGATTAATTCTTTTATTTGAATACGGTCTTTCATTTCGGGTTCGGCTTGCATTTCGCGCAGGCGATTTTCAATGGCCGGTCCTTGAAAATCGCAATAGTGTTGCAATTGCGATGGGGTCAACCAAGTTTCATGAAGCATTTCTTGAAACAATTTGATTGATTCAGTATCATCGCGCAAACACGGTGCAATTCGACCGTTTAGTAATCGCATATCACAAATACGATTGTGCATCCGGGAATCAACACGCATTTCATTCAAACGGTTTTCAATTGTTTCTGACGCCCTTAGTTCGCAATATTTCTTTAACATACTTGGGGATAACCATTTTTGATTATTAGCTACAACCCAATCATTGTAGTGCTGTTCTATTGTCATCAAAAGTTTATTGTCCGTGATAATATCGAAATCAAAATCAATTGGATTTTTGCCCCCGTATTCACCACCATTATGTGGTTCGTATTGAAACCCGTTCGGAATTAACACGGCCGTACCCGCAATATCGCGAAATAAAACTTGACCATGTTGGCGTGCGGTAATGATTGTATCTTCGATTGGTTCTTGTTCACCACCGCGAAAAACCGTATCCAAAACATACGCTATTTTATGCGAATTTTTCGGATTAATACGCAAAGCACGACCAGAGGCCTGTTCTATTCGAACAGCAGATGCAGATGGATAATTTATACACAATGAAACTTCTTCATCATCAAACCCTTCGGTTAGGGTATTTACTTGGCATACAACATTAAATTTATTGTCCCGGAAATCTTGCATTAAATATGAAAAGTTTTTTTGCCGGCTGTGCAGGGGAACCGCAACATCATGACCAATTGCACGATTTATTGCGCGCGCCTGGGCGGTGGCGATTTCTATGTTCGGGCAATTTATCATTGTTTTCATATCACGAAGGGGTTTGCCGTCACATTCGCCGTACGCATATATTTGCGCGATTTCTTTGACCATAATATCAAACTGGGTTCCCGCCTCTATGATTTCTTTCCAATTAAAGTCCCCGGACCCTTGGACAAAACCAAGCACGGATGGATCAAACACCATACTTGTGCGATAAAGAATATTTTTTACCGGACACAGCATTTCATTATTTACGGCATCGCCAATGCCCATCGCATATATTTCCGAACCAAGCAAGTCCGACACCGCGTGTGTTTCAGAATAAACCGGTGTCGCAGTAAATCCTATGATTGGGGCATAACCTGATATACGGTTTAATACGGACATTCTTTTGTTACCAATTGCATGATGCGCTTCGTCCGCGATGATTAGGCCTATGTTTTCTGCGCCAATACGATGGAACAGTTTTTCCATAGATTGATATGTTGAAATTATAATGTCGCGGTCTGTTTGTTTGTGCTTTGCATCAAAAACGCTAACCGTATCAATGTTTGCAAATTCCTTTAATTTTTCACGTGTTTGTTCAATTAAACTTAAACGCGGGACCAAAATTATAACTTTATTTTTGCTTAAATCTGCGCTGTTTATGGTTAGTTGATTAATATATTCATCGGCCAGCAAACTAAACATAACTGTTTTACCAAAGCCAGTCGGCAATTTGAAATAACTGTGCGCGATTTGTTCCACTGGCATTTTCGCCATCGCGTCAAAAGCATCGCGTTGCCGACCACGCAACGCGTTTTCAACGCATAGCATATTTTGTATGCCGCCACGCAAAAATTTCGCTTTTGTTGATACATCCATATTCAGGTTACCCATTTTTACACAGCATATAATAACACAAAAAATATTAAATGTCAATATTTTAATCAATTTGAAAAAGCATCAAAAATATGGTAAAATATGATAGAATTCATATAAAACCAAAAGGATTTAACATGGCGATGATTTACTGTCGTGATTGCGGATATAAACATTCGGATAGGGCGCGGGCCTGCCCAAAATGTGGGCGTGTGGTGTTTGACGCGGACAAATCTATTGTGATTTACCTGGTTTTATTGTGGCTATTCGGCGTGTTCGGTGCGCATCGGTTTTATGCGGGCAAAGTGAAAACTGGTCTTGCCATTTTGATTATGTTTTTGTTCGGGCTGTTCTCATTCCCTGTTTTGGTCGCGTTTGCAAGTGCCGGTGCGGATGTGGCGGCGATGCTGTTTATGGGGTTGGGATTGATAAGTTTCTTTGCGGCATGCATTTGGGTGTTTATTGATTTTATTGTCACGCTGTGCAACATACGCCATCCTGAAAAAATTTTTGCAAAAAAATAATCCCACAATTGTGGGATTTTTTAATATTTATTTCGCCTTGCCCCTGCGTTTTTTGATTTCCGCCATCAGGTTAATATAAGCATTGTCCCAACGCGTAAAGGTTTCCGATTCTGAAATCGCGCGCCCACCTTGCGGGTTGTTTGCCATGTTGATAAATTCTGTGGCCTTGCGGAATACCATCATTTCTGCACTGTTGGTGTAGTCATCAAATTTATCATGCACATCAACACTTGGGATTATAATATTCATGACAGGATAAGGAACAATGGAAGTAGTATAATGTCCCTGGGTCTGTTTGATACCAATCGTTTCAATATCGCCGTTGTCAAATAAAGCTTTTATAACATATCCACCATTCCTTGGGATAAATGTGCATTTTGCACCCATCATTTCATGCATAGTGTCATACATAACGCGCGCATTTAGATAATGTTTATTCAATGCCTGTTTGTCTTCTTCGGAATCCGTAAAGTGAAACGAACGCAAGAATGCTTCATCTTTCGTCAATCTTGAAGGAACGGTTTCCAATGAATTTATAAATCGTATTCCGCGATTAAAATGTGTTTCTTTACCCCGACCAAAAAATCTTTTTAATGGCGATATTTTTTCATCAAATGCATATAAGTCCAGATCTTGCCCTTTGATTTGAATCATATCCGCTGGGTTATCTTCTTCACTATCGACATAATCAACCTTTATCATTACACTACCAAGGGAAGATTTTTGTATTTCATAGTATCCGTATGGTATGCCATATCGTTTACCCGTGTAAAAATTTGGGGTAAATTTGGCCGTAAGGTTTCCTTCTGATAATTTTTGTATAACTTCATCAAATATCATTTGTAATCCTTTGTTTTGCTGATATATTACAACAAATTTTGCGGCTGTCAATTTTTTACATAAAAACACCCCGCGGGTGCGGGGCGATTTGTGGTTTTTGTTTTTTACTGATTATCCATCGCCTTTAATAGTATGTCTTTCAGTTCGTTTGGCATCATGCCGGTTGTGGAATAACCGCAATCAACATGATGGACTTCGCCGGTGACCGCCGACGACAGGTCACTAAACAAATACAGCGCGGCCCCCGACACATCGTCCAAGGTCATATTCCGGCGCAGTGGCGTTTGTTCCGCATTCAGGCGCAACATGGTTTTAATTCCGCCGACACCACTGGATGCCAGGGTTAAAATCGGGCCGGCACTGATTGCATTGACGCGAATTTTATCACGCCCCAGGTCAGATGCCAAATAACGCACCGATGAATCCAGCGCGGACTTTGCGACACCCATCACATTGTAATTCGGCACGGACTTTTCCCCGCCAAAGTATGTAAGTGTCACAATCGAACCGCCGTCCGTCATAAGTTTTGATGCACGCCGCGTCAAATCCACCAACGAATAAACAGAAATATCCATTGTGTTCTTGAAATTTTCGCGTGTCGTATCGACATAGCGGCCCATCAATTCGTTTTTATCCGAAAAAGCAATCGCGTGCAACATTCCGTCTAAATGTCCCCATTCACGTTCGATATTTGTGAACAAAGAATCCATTTGTTCATCGTTTTGCACATTGCATTCTTGGACAAACTTTGCGCCGATTGATTCCGCCAGTGGCCGTACGCGCTTTTCAAGCGCCGGCATAGCATACGGCATCGCAATTTCCGCGCCGTTTTCATGTGCGCGCCGCGCAATAGCCCACGCCATTGACCAATCGTTCGCAACACCTGTGATTAAAATTTTTTTACCTTTTAATAACATATCTTTTTCCTTTTGTTGTTTGCCCGCGGATTGTAGCACCAAATCGCACAATAGGCAATAGTTTTTTATGGTGTTAGTGGTCAGTGTTAGTGCGGGGGCGTGCAATCGTGACGAAGCGATAGCAAAGACGGATACGCCCGTTTTGTGTTGTTACATCGGGTGGTCAGAAAATTTATGGTTTAATTTGCGGGCGGTCCGACAAAATTGCCCGTGCCTTGGTTCGTAAAGAAAGTGCCACTTACGGTATCATACATACCTAATTCGCTATCTGAGTTACGCCTGCAAGGGACAAGATTCAAAATTTTAACACCATCTTGTACTATCTCATAACTGAATATTCTGCAAGACAAAAAGTTACCTGCGGTGTTATTATTATTTCTTGCAAATAAATAAGCAGATAAAGTATTACTGGCGTATAGTGCAATGTTTTGCGCTGTCCGTGCAGAAGTATAAATACTATTGCCGTCCACAAAACCATCATAGTACAGGTTGTCATTTACATAATAACAAGTGTTAACGAATGTGTGCTTTTGTGCATCGGCTGCTGACATGGGTCTTGTATTGTTCAAATCTGACAACCATGTATCACTATAAATGGACCAGCCCCATCTTGGAACAGTGCCTGCGCCCATAAAGCCCCAAAAAGCAAACGGCCCAGCACCGGTAAAAGAATTTGCCTGCGCCACCGTTGTTATTGTTGCTTCTGAATTTAATATAACCCCCGTATCAATATACTGTGTCCCGGTGGATTCAATGTATTCCAACCGAGTATAACCGCTTGGCAATTCGTTCCCATACGCCGTTTGGTCGACGATGGTCCAAAGGGTGCAACCGTCCGCTTGGTTCGCACATTCCAATTTTGTTGTTGGGGTTGTCGGTAAATTCGTAAATGTCGCATTTAGTGCCGACGCGGTAATAAGTTTATCGCCGTCAGTGGTTGCATCATAACTGCTGATGTCTGAATACAGGGCGCGTTCACCAATTTGACCATTACCGGTCGATGTATACGTCATTACCGTTTCACCCGCGTCAACATTCGGTTGACCCGCCGCGGGGATTTTTAACTGCTTCGTTTCTATTTGTGTGTCAACATATGCCTTTGACGCAACGGTTTTCATATCGTCTTCGGCATACGTGACATTGGTCGTCGCAGTAATCATAAATACCAATGCCAATAATATCTTTTTTAACATATCCTTTCCCCCCGTTCACACGTTATATTTTTTATCCGTTATTATTGTTGTTATTATTACTGCTACTGCTGTTGTTATTATTATTTCCACCATATACCTGTTGATCTTCGATGGTCCACAGGGTGCAACCATCATTTTGGTTCGCACAGGTCAATTTTGATGTTTCCATTGTGGGTAAATTTGTGACACTGCCTTT
>JAFRSV010000010.1 GCA_017427405.1 Alphaproteobacteria bacterium | reverse complement strand
GGCCAGTGGCGGCAGCGATTATCACAGCCCGAGCAAAATAAACAGGGAACTTGGGATGTATGGCGATATTGATAATCGAAAACCAATACCAATAGATATACTGGATAAACTTTTACAGAATAAAGACAGATATCTATAAAACCCATTTTTCGGCATAAAACTGGGGCAAAGGTTAGAATTTTGTGGTATTTTCAAAAAAATAGAGTAATATGTGCCTAACAAAACGGATAAAAGGCAAAGTAAATGCACAATATCATTGTCCCGAATTTTGGTTGGTATTGGGGAAAAAAGTTTAATGAATCATGGGGTTCGGGTTCATCCGGTTCATCGCCATTGCCAGATTGGAACAATCGGAACAATCGTGACGATGATAAAGGAGCGTTGTGGCTTTGGATTCTTTGCATTGTTATGATGGGTGCAATGGCTGCTTATGCGGCATATGTAGCATTTTTCTATAAAACCGAATGGGATGAACAATTAGATCAAGCACGAAAATATGGAACAGAACAGGTTTTGGAATCCACGCATTCGCGTGCGGTAAAATCGGTGGACACAATCAATTTTGCGAATTATGTGATGATTCCACAAAAGACAGCAGAACGTGATTCAGCACGTTACAGCCGGAAAATATCCCGTTTTATTAACCTCAGTGGAACCGATTATTTATACAAATATGTTGTATACGAAACCCCGGGGGATGGGTATCGTCATGCTTATTATAAAGTGGTCTTTGATAAAGACGCTTTTGTCAAAGACCCCAAGGTTCAAAAAGCGTTACATGGATACGAACAGGCGTGTCAGCAATTGGTCGCCCGGCGCAAAGTTTATAAACCCCAAAGCAGATAAGAGGTAAATAAAATGCAAAAACAATTGTTAGATACACCAGAACAAATTGTAAAATTTTTATCACAATACCAAAATTCACTCCAATGGCTGTTTTTTGGACGTGGTCTAAAATTCAAAAAAGATTCCATTGACATTAAAGTAATAGATAAAAATAAAGAACATCAAATATATAGCCCATCTCCAAACTATAAGTATAGAATGGTTTCCCGAACCGTTCATGATGGGGGGTATGAAATAATACACAACAACCAAAAATTTATGATATGGTATGGCGATGATTTGCATTATACACTTGAAAACCTGTTTTATTTACAAGAAAAAAGATGTCCACTAGTCATGATAATTTTGGTGCTTATGATGGCGGGGATAAGTGCGGGTCTTATTTATAAATATGGACTACTAGAAAAAACAGAAAAAACGAAAACACACCAAGAGCAACCGTCGAAAAAAACAATTGTTAATCCTGTTGGTGTTATTGCATATGATAAGTTACAAAATGCAATGTAAACAACAAAAACAGAAACAGGTTGAAAAAAGGCTTTTATTTTTTTTACGTCAAAAAAGATACATTATTTACACTTGAACCTTTGTGTAACTATACCGGTTCGCGGCGATGTTATGAATTTATTGGATATCTTGGATGCTTTTAATCAACTGAAAGCGAGCAAACAAAGATAAAAAACACTGCCGGTAAAAGCGGTGTTTTTATTACTGGCTCGGGTGGCCGGATTCGAACCAGCGACATATAGGTTAACAGCCTACCGTTCTACCAACTGAACTACACCCGAATGTGTTGTGTGCGATGTTAACTAAACGTAAAACTATTGCAAGTTATTTGTTGAAAAAAATGCATTATTTTTGCAGAAAAACGTGGTGTAGCAAATATGTAGCAACGCATAAATTGTGCTGGTGTAGACAGGGTGTAGCCCACGTGTAGACAGGGTGTAGATGAGAAAAAATTAGGTAAAAACACGAACCGTTTTAGCAAAAATACGTTGCATTATAATTGTTGCATATAAATTGCATACCATACTATAAACAGCGTAAAAGATTTTTTAAAAATATTTCGGTATCTATGCCATTAAGTGCTGTCATAAATGCGAATTCAATACCAAGACGTGGTATAAAACCAATAATTGTGCTTGTGCCTATTGTTTCGCCACAATGGTATATAATTTTGTAATTCTTGTGTTTTAATATCTGTAAACCGAATCCATATTTGGTATTTGTGCCGTTTGGCAATATATTCGGAACAAACATTTTTTGTGCCAAAGGATTATGTTGAATAAAGCAAAGATATTTTTTTAGGTCATGTATAGATGAATAAAGCCCACCATCACCCTGGGTGGCGGTATTTGGACCATGGTCGCAAACGATTATTCGATTGTTCCCCGTTATTTTATGCCCATATGCCCGATTCTTTATCACGGAAACGCCTTTGGTGTATATAACAGAATTGTGCATACCAGCGGGTGATAATATTGCATTATGGACGAAAAATGGTAATTTTTTCCCAGATGCTTTCTCAATGATTTGTCCCAGGATAATGTATCCGCCATTACTATACCTATATTTTGTTCCAGGTTTAAAATATGCGCGTTTTAATGTTTTTAAATAGGCGAATACTTTAGTGTCGATTATTTGTTCGCGACCAATTTTGGGTCTGTCTTCATAATCAACAAGTCCAGATGTATGGGTTAATAAATGGCGAATAGTGATATTTTTCATATATTCCGGTAAATCATCAAAAATTTGTGACAGGTTTGTATTTATATTGACTGCACCAGATTCAATAAGTGTCAAAACAGAAAACGCAACAAATTGTTTCGTCACAGACGCCATACGAAAATTCGTGTAAGAATTAGTACCCTTGCCACCGTATTTTTCAATAGTACCTTGCTTGGTTTTAAGATACAAGGCGTATTGCTGTCGTGAATCAATCACGATATTTTGTAACAGTTTGTCCACTGATATTTTCATGTTTAACACGCCCTCCACACACCATTAGAAATGATACCATAAATAACATGTTATTACAATTGGTTTATAGGACGATGGGTTCTGTATAACAAAATAACAAACGTAGTATAGAATGCCGGAGGACGGCAACTTTGGTAACCGAAAGTTGTTCGTTTCACAAAAGCGGTAAAATTTTTATAAAGTTTATTTATTTCTTGAAATTTGTTATATAAACTGCAAAAATCCACCAGGTGGACGGGGCGCAAAACCTAAAAATCGGACGCACAGGTTGTGATGCCCAGTTAATCTAACTATATGGAAGAATAAAATGTCTTTGACAGTACCAAAAGTATCTGTATTAACGCCGATTTATAATACAAATCCCGAACATCTGCGGGAAATGATTGAAAGTATTTTGAATCAGACCTTTACAGATTTTGAATTTCTGATTTTAAACGATTCGCCGGAAAATACAGAATTAGATGAAATTGTAAAATCATACAAAGATGAAAGAATCAAATATTTCAAAAACGAAAAAAATCTTGGAATTACACCGTCGCGGAACAAATTACTTAAAATGGCGCGCGGTGAATATATCGCGATTTTTGATCATGATGATATTTCCGTGCCTACGCGTTTGGCGCAAGAGGTTGAATATCTGGATATGAACCCACACGTTGGTGTTGTGTCTGGGTGGTTGCAATATTTTGGTGATTGCGATAATCTTTTAAAGAACCCAGAACACGATTTGAAAATACGAACTTTTTTAACACATATGTGCTGTGTTGCGCATACCGCGGCGATGATACGAAAATCTGTATTGGTTGAAAATAACATTGAATACGAAGGATATTATACACCAGCCGAAGATTACCGCCTTTGGGCGCGTTTGATTGGGGTGACACATTTTTATAATATCCAAGGGGTTTTGGTAATGTATCGTTGGAATAACGCCAATGTTTCGATAAAATATGCGAATGCAATGGGGTTGCATGGTGAAGAAATTGCGTTGGATATCAGAAACCGGTTCCCGGCGCATTGGGAATTATTTAATAAGCAACCCGACGCGAACCGAACTTTATTTCGGGTGCGTCTGTTTGGTATTATCCCGATAATAAAAGTAAAAAATAATTGGGTTTTGTTATTTGAATTTATACCAATAATTAAACTAAAATGGAAATAGATATGCCACGTGTATTAGTCATTATTCATATTTATTACTCGAATCAAGTGGATTTAATATTAGATAGTTTGAACAACATATCTTTGCCGTATGATTTGTATTGTTCTATTAGCAATAAAGCCGAATACCAAGAAATCAAAAATAAAATATTGGATTTTAATCCAGATGCGCATATCATAGATGTGTCAAATGTTGGGTATGATATATGGCCATTTGTACACATAATAAACAGCGTGGATTTATCACAATATGAATACATAGTAAAACTGCACACAAAACGTGATATGGATTGTACTTTGCCGGGAAATCTTGGAAATGGTTTTTATATTGGCACGGGCCCGTGTTGGCGTGATAATTTATACGCATTTGTATCAACAAAAGAAAACTTTAATAAATGCATCGCGGCATTAAAAGACCCAAAGGTTGGTATGTGCGCGCGTTTCAATATAATTCACAATGCGCCAAATCATTGTGGCGTTATAGATTATGCCAGGATGCATTATCCGCAATATATATTGAATCTTGATAAATATAGTTTTGTTGCCGGCACAATGTTTGTTGCAAAAGCCGCACCATTTAAAATCTTAAAAGATATGAACATAGATGACACTTTGTTCGAAGCGCCAAAGACAACGCACGAAACACAATTTGCACATATTATTGAACGAACAATAGGTGAAATCATTTATAAATCTGGAATGATTATTACTGATCCTTTTACACCAAAGCAACATATTGCCAGCATAATGAAACTATACAATAAAGCCAAAATGATTAAACGGATTGTTAATTACATATGTTTTCCAATTCCGATACAGGTGATACGCCACAAGATAAAAGATAAATTGTTTCTTAAAAAGCACCTGTCGCGTATAATTCATATCTTAGATATTGACAAAGAATGCGATAAAACCAAAAATCAGTGCGATATAAACCATCAAAAGGAAACAAATAATGAAAAAAGTTTGGATTGAACATTGTAAAAACGGTCGAACGCATGTATGGATAGGTAAAATTAAAATATGGTCGTATTGCCCGCGTGCGGTAAAACCTTTTGCAAACCCAAAGTTGGGGGTTTCATACAGCGTTTGGGACGGCGAAGAATTACTAGAACAATCTATTAAACAGATACGATCCGTTGTTGACTATGTAAATGTTGTTTGGCAAAAATTATCGTGGTTTGGGAAAAGTTGTGATGCCAATTTGGAAGAGAAGTTGTTAAAGTTAAAAGAAAAAGGATTGATTGACGAATTGATATTCTTTGACCCAGATTTGTCGTTAAACCCATCTTGTAATGAACTAAACAAAAGAAATGTCGGTTTAGATGCCGCACGCAAGGCCGGTTGTACACATTTTATAACGATGGATACCGATGAATTTTACGATACAGCGCAATTCAAAAATGCGTGGGCGGATGTTGTCAAACATAATTTATCGCATACGGTTTGTAATATTGTTTCCTATGTTACACCGACACTCAGGTATCGTGATTATGAAAATTTTTTTGTTCTTTTTATATGTCGTATCGATCATGGGGAAAAATTTACGTTTGCGGCATTTCGTGATTCCGTACCATGTTTGTTAGACCCAACAAGACAGATAAAATTACGTGGCAATTCGCGTTTCTGTTTTCTTGGAAATATAGTTATGCACCATATGACACATGTTAGAAAAGACATTATAAAGAAAATTACAAATTCATCTGCAAATCAAACCATAGAAAACAAAAAAACATTACAAACCCGTTATCTGCTGGACAAGGCTGATATTAAGGCAAAACTGGAATCTGGGGACATTATCAAGGTTGATAATAAATTTAGGATAGAAATATGAAAACACCAAAAATATCTGTAATTATGCCGGCGTATAATGCGGAAAAATATATCGCCGAAGCGATTGAATCAATTTTGAATCAGACTTTTTCTGATTTTGAATTTATTATTATAAATGATGGTTCAACTGATAAAACTGCGGACATTGTCCGGTCTTATGATGACAAACGTATACGATTTATTGATAATTCGGTTAACCAAGGTATAAGTACAGCATCCAACCTTGGGTTGGAATTGGCCAATGGTGAATATATTGCGCGCATGGACAGTGATGATATATCACATTCAAATCGTTTTGAAAAACAGGTGGCATACATGGATGCTCATCCCGAATGTGGCGTATTATCTGCGTCATATCATATGTTTGGTGATGCGGACCGTATAACTGTACATCCTGAATATGTCGGCGCATTGGATTTATTGGTTGGATGTTATGTGGCGCACCCTGTTACAATGATAAGGAAATCTGTGATAGATGAATACAATTTTGTCTATGATAAAGATTTTGTTTGTGCCGAAGATTATGAATTATGGTCGCGTATGGTACGTGTTACCAAAATTCACAATTTACCAGATGTTTTATTGGAATATCGTTGGCATAAAACTAATATATCTGTATCGCATGCCGAAATCCAGGCAAATAATGTAAAACGAATTCGACAAAAAATTTTGGATTACCTGACTCATGATAGAAATATGCAACACAAAGTACATGATGCTATTTTTAATAAACCCATTAGAAAGATAAAATTGTTCGGATTAACAATCGCGAAAATAGAGAGTTAAAAAATGGTTGTTATTAGAATTATGGGTGGACTTGGCAACCAAATGTTCCAATATGCTTTTGGGCTGCTATTGAAATCTAAAACAAAATATGACATATCGTGGTTCCAAGAAGTAAAGAATGTCATAAATGCCACACAACGTGAATATGAGTTAGATTTCTGGAATATAAATCCTGTCCTTATTAATAAGACGAAAATTTTCGGTGTTATAAAAAGAAAAAGCATCGTTGAAAATCCGTTTAACGTCTATAATCCAAAACTGTTACAAATAAGAACAGGTGTCGTTGAAGGTTATTTTCAGGTTGCTGATTATTATGAATCGATACGCGATAGGTTATTACAAGATTTTGTGCCACGGGAAAAACCAAATGCGGAAAATCAAAAAATCTTGGATTTAATACATGGCACAAACAGTGTATCAATACATGTTCGGCGTGGCGATTATGTCAAATTGCAACATATTCATGGTCTTTGTGATTTGGATTATTATAAACGTGCCGTGGGTTTTGTTGCAAAACATGTAAACAATCCGTACTTTTTCGTTTTTTCTGACGATGTACAATGGGTCGCCGATAACTTAAAAATTGATTTTCCGCATATTATTGTTAATATAAATCATGGTTGCGATGCGGCGTGGGATATATGGCTGATGGCAAATTGTAAACATAACATTATTGCAAACAGCAGTTTTTCTTGGTGGGGTGCATGGTTAAACCAAAACCCCAATAAACTTGTTGTTGCGCCATTACAATGGTTTGCAGATGGGCGAAAAACGGACGTTGTTCCAATTGAATGGCAAAGGATTTAGATATGAGATTATTTAGGCAACGTAACATCGCTAAAATTGCCAAGGATGTTGTTTTTAAAATTAATGGTTCTATTGAAATAGATAAAACCGCCGAAATAAAAGAGGGTTGTGTTTTGCAAAACGGTCCGGGTGAACAAATCGTCATCGGTAAATATGTTCAATTGAATCCATATACAATAATTTATGGGGGTAATGTTACAATAAAAGATAATTGCATGATTGCACCACATGTTGTTATTACCACGGCTAATCACGATTTCCACCAAACCCAAAAACCTATGCGGTTTGCCGGCATTGTAGATAGTTCTGATTTAGTTATTGAAGACGATGTGTGGATTGGCGCAAATGCAAGTATCATTGCTGGTGTGACGAGAATTGGGCGCGGTGCGATCATTGGTGCTAATAGCGTAGTTAATAAACCCGTCCCAGATTATGCGATTGTTGCAGGGGTGCCGGCAAAAATTATTGGATACCGAAATAAAAAATAATTAGTTTTTCTTGGCCTGTCTTTGAATGGATAATATTGCCCGTTGTTATTCAACGGGCATATTTTTTATGCGGCCATACCCCGGACTTCCCAATAAAACGCCCCTGTTCGCCATTCGCCTGCATAGGCCGGTGATGCGACAAAACCGTTTGTTGTTTGGTTTTCATAAATCACAAAATGAAATACTCCGCCGGTCGTATTATTATCGCATGTTCCATTTATAAGGTAATGCGCATCTGACATTGTCACCGGCAACGTAATTTGTGCGCCGGTATTGCCAGACGTGGTTGCATATCCACCTTGTTCCACCCAACCACTTTTATATTTGCGATACCATGTATAGTTGTTTTCGGCGGTTGGTATTTGCGTTTCGATTACATAATCCAACAGATTGCTTGTGCGGGAATCAATTGTTCCGACATTTGTTGATAAATCGGTGACGGTTTGGCGCAGTGTGCTGATGTCGCCAAGTGCGGTTATTTGTGCGCGAACTGTTGTGATGTCTTCACTTATTGTCGCAATGCGCGCCAACAGTGTTGCCGTTGAATCTTTGTCGGCTATTTCGGCGTATTGTGTGCGCAGTGTTTCCAATTCATCTTGCAAATCTTTTAACACTTCCATCATATAATTCATATCTTGATTCAGTGTCGTTGGATCGATTTTCGCCGTTGGTTGATAATCGATTGCGCGACCCAGGGGCAGGGCACGCGCGATTGTTATACTGTCCAACGCGGTTGGCGCGATTTCAAAAACAACCTTGCCACCCGAATACGGAATATCGGCATCCGCACCGCCCGGTGTGCCGATAACCTGGTACCCGGTTGCGGGTTCGCCGTTTTTTGTCACGATAACATTTGAATTTTCAAAATATGGAAAATTAAAGGTAAATTCCGTTGTTTCCCCATTTCCCATGTATGATACTTTTTGCATTTTTTCTCCTTTTGTTATAACAAAAGGCCGCGCAATTATGCGCGACCAAATAAAAAAACGGGCACACCCGCCCGCTTTCACATCAAATATTATACCATAAAATTCGATAAAAAGCAACAGGAAACATATAATTGTGGCAATACAATAAAAATATTTGACAATGAAAATATTTGTGTTATTGTGCTGTGCGTAAAAACCAAAAGGATAAACAATGTTAGAAAATTTAAACCAAGGTCAAATTCTTACCATAAATCCTATGGGTGTGTTTGTGAACGATGTTCCTGTTACACACTACAATGGTGAAAAGATTGAAAATATCGATCATTTTTCACACTGTTTGACGGATGATATTATGGAAATTCAACTTATGCAATCCGATACATTTGGCAAATATAGTCTTGCTGGTAATCCCAAACCGGCCGTAGATGGTCGTTATGTATGGCTGCGTGCAAAGTCCGAAGATAGTATTTGGTCTGATTGGCTATTTCGTGCAAGTTATTCGAGTTTGGAAAATGCTATCAATTTCTTACGGCGTTGGGTAATCACTGACGCAAGTATTATGAAAAGCCGTCGCAGATCAGATTTCCGTACCGCGATCATGGGTAGTATAACTGATAAAAAGATCAAATTACTTGCAGACATTGAAAGATAATGTTTGTTTCGTTATAAAATTCCCCCGAAAGGGGGATTTTTTACGAAAACGCTTGATTTTTGCTAAAAAAATCTATACAATGCGTGCTGATTTCCGTGGGCGGGCGCGGAATCGGTCCGATTAACCCCGCAAGACCTCGTGGTTTTTCTAATAAAAATGGCTGCGACGGCAAACTTTGTATGAATTTATAATGAAAGATTTATCCAAAGATTTATTTAACCCTATTGCTGGGGAAGATTTCGTCAAAATGTTTGATGAAAACTATGGCAAACAAGAAACACTTCAGGGATACGCAACCAAGGGCACGGTCAAGGATATTCGTGGCGATTTCGTGTTGGTTGATGTTGGCCTTAAATCCGAAGGTCGCGTGCCACTCAAAGAATTTGGCGCATCGGTTCCATCCGTTGGCGACATTATCGACGTGTTCGTTGAACGTTATGAATCACGTGAAGGAACGGCGGTTCTATCCTATGCCAAGGCGCGCGCCGAAAAGGCATGGAAAGAACTTGAAAAAATGGTTGCCGAAGGCATCGACCCAGAGGGTACAATTATCGATGTCGTTCGTGGTGGATATACCGTTGATATCAACGGCGTGTTTGCGTTTATGCCGTCATCTCAGGTTGATCATAAACCAATCCGCGATGCAAAATCTATGATTGGATTAAAGGACAAATTCCGCGTATTAAAAATGGATGCGTTGCGCACAAACGCAATTGTTTCCCGTCGCGCGATACAATCTGATACAATCGCCGCCGCCCAGAAAGAGGCGTTAAAGAACATTGAACTTGGCGCGGTTTTGGAAGGAACGGTCAAGAACATCACCGATTACGGCGTGTTTATCGATTTGGGCGGTATCGATGGTTTGCTACACGTGACAGATTTGTCTTGGAAGCGTGTGAATCATCCGCGCGAATTGGTGCATGTTGGCGAAAAGATTAAGGTCAAGGTTATCCAATTCGACCCGGAAACGCATCGTATTTCACTGGGGGCGAAACAATTGGAAGAAGACCCGTGGGAAACCGCATCACGCGCATTCAATGTTGGCGATACCGTCACCGGCAAGGTTTCATCGGTCACCGATTACGGTGCATTTATCGACCTGGGGAACAATATCGAAGGTTTGGTCCATATGTCCGAACTTTCATGGACGAACAAAAATATCCACCCGTCCAAGGTTCTCCAAAATGGCCAGGAAGTCAACGTTATGGTCCTTGATATCGACCAAGAAAAACGCCGTATTTCATTGGGGTATAAACAATTGCAACCAAACCCGTGGAAGCAATTTGCCGAAACACACAATGTCGGCGATGTTATCACCGGGCCGATTAAGAATACAACCGAATTTGGGTTGTTTGTGGCGCTGACACCGGAATTGGACGGTATGGTTCATATTTCCGACCTGTCTTGGAATCGCCTTGACGAAGAAGAATTGAAAAAATTCGTCCGTGGCCAAGAAGTGACGGCAAAAATCTTGGACATCAATCCGGAAAAAGAACGTGTCACATTGGGTATTAAACAATTGACGGCGGGCGCGGACAACAATGCGGCATCTATCAAGAAAGGTGCGGTTTTGTCCGGGACGGTTTCCGCGGTCACACCCGACGAATTGATTTTGGATTTACCGAATGATATTAAGGGTACAATCCGCCGTACCGATTTGTCGCGTGAAAAATCCGAACAGGATACATCCAAGTTCCATGTTGGTGACACGGTAGAGGCATCTGTGGTATCCGTGGAAGGCAACAATGTTAAATTGTCCATCCGCGCGCTTCAGGTGACACTTGAAAAGCAAGCGGTCAAAGAATACGCGAACGAGGCCGACAGTGGTTCCGTCCTTGGCGATATTCTTGGCGCCGCCATCGAAAACAGCAAGAAATAATCTTGCGACGGTTTTCAAAAAAATTACAAATCCCCATGGCTATGGGGATTTTTTTATGGTATAATAAGCGCGACAAAAAGAGAAAATACGATGAAACCAAAAATGATTCTTTTGATGGGTGGCCAAGGTGTGGGCAAGGGCACATTTGCGCGTCGTCTTATGGAACGCGGAAAATACGAATACATTGAAACGGGTGCAATATTGCGCGCGTTGCCACCGGAATCGAAACTTGCGGGGATTATCGCACGCGGCGAATTGGTGGCGGATGGTGATTTATTTGAATTACTTGCCACGCATTTTAATACGGATTCCGATATGATTCTTGACGGTTTCCCAAGGACCGTAGGCCAGGCAAAATGGATTGTCGAAAATTATTTAAACAAATTCGATATTCGTGTGATATATCTTAATGTGCCGGAATCGGTCATGATTGCCCGCATTGAAAAGCGCGTGCGTGAAGGCGGCGGTCGTGCGGATGACGCGGACACGGCGGTTATCCGTCGCAGACTTGATAATTTTTGGCACATAACGATGCCAGCGATTGAATGGTTGCGAACCGCACCCGGGATAAAGTTTTCCGATATTGATGTGACCGACCCAGATGCGGATAAAAACTTTGCAAAAATATTGACTGCGTTAAATTAAATAATCCGCCGGCGGATAAAGATAAACAGCGCATAGCCCAAAAGCAACGCCATAATAAGCGCAAAAATAACAACCCCGGTATCGCCATGTTCCGCAAAGGGCAGGGCAACATTCATTCCATAATACCCCACAACCAGTGTCGGCAACATTAAAATAATGTTCCACATAGTAAGGCGGTTAATGTATGTGTTTGAATCCATATTGATGACGCTTTCAAATGTTTCCTTGATGGATTTTAGCATTTTCGTATAACTGGTCACGACCTCTATGCCCTGGGATAATTCAATCCGTGAATCTTCGACCAATTCCACGCATTCATCGGTTTTTGCAAACCCGCGCACCTTTTCCAATTTATCCAACACCGAAAGGTTGCCTTTTAGTCCGGTCATATAAAGTGTATAACTGTTTTCCACGTCAAGTAATGCCAGTAATTCGCGCTTTCTTATTTGCTGTTGCAAGTTTTTCTTGGATTCCACCACGCGGCGATTCAGTTCTTTTAAACAACGCAGGTATGATTCCGCGATATAATACATAATGTTCAAAATAAATTCTTCGCGCGATGTTTTTTCAGATTTCTTTATCTTATCCAAAATATCGCACCGCTTGCGACAAACGGTAATAACGCGATTTGTCGAATAAATAATGGACAACGGTTCCGTGTGCCATTGTGTATCAGTTTCGCGGTTAACAATAGGAAAGCGGACAATTATAACCTTGTAATCATCTTCAACCTCTATGCGGGGTTGTTCGTCGGGGTCCAAAATGTCGGAAATGGTATCTTCATCAATCTTGTATTCGTCTTGCAGTTTTTCAAAATCATCATGATCGGGGTTCCCAACATTTATCCAAGAAAAAGATTTTAATTTTTCCGTATCAAACATATCCGCCCCCTTTTTTTGCCGTTGCATTCTATTCCCATAAAATATAAAAAGCAAATTAAAAAAATCGTTTGAAAAGCGAAAGGATATTGTTATTATACACACATCATGAAACAAAAAATCTTCGCATTTTTATTGATTCTTTGCGCCGCACCGGCATTTGCGGAATATAAAACTAAGGCAAAATCCGTATTTTTGATGGACTATGATTCCGGGGCGGAAATTGTATCCAAATCTGCGGATGAACTTATGCCGCCGTCGTCAATGTTGAAACTGATGACATTGGCTGTTTTGTTTGACGGGGTAAAATCCGGTCAAATATCTTTGGATGACCGTTTCCCGGTTGGCAAAAACGCGGATTACCAGGATCCAGTTTGGTACCCGGCAAGCAAGATTTGCCTTTCCGCCGGCCAGGATATTTCCGTTCGTGACCTGATTTTGGGGCTGATTGTTTTGTCGGGCGGTGACGCGTCCGTCGTCGTTGCGGAAAAGTTGGCGGGAACAGAGGAAAAATTTACCGATATGATGACGGCCAAGGCGCGCGCGATTGGCATGCCGGAATCGACATTTGGCAATGCAAGTGGACTTCCCAATGACAAAAATTTGATGACCAGTCGCGAACTTGCCACACTTGCGTACCATATAATTTCGGATTATCCCGATTTGTATCCGATGTTTGCAACGCGGCGGTTTGAATTCGGCGAATATAAAACAGATTGGTGTCGCGATTGGGGCAAAACGCACACGGTGAATTATAATAAACTGCTTTTCATTATGCCGGGCGCGGACGGATTGAAAACCGGGCACACGGACAAGGGCGGATACGGCATGGTGGCAAGTGCTACCGCCGGCGGCCGCCGTCTGATTGGTGTTATAAACGGTTTTCATGGCAAGGGTCATGATGCATTGGCGGCGGAAATGAAATCGCTGCTGAATCATGGGTTTAATACCACGATGACACGGGTTTTCTATCGTCCGGGTGACGATGTGACGGCGGTGCCGGTCTGGTACGGGCGCGACGATACGGTTATCGCAACGGTTGACCGGACATTTGCAATTACCATGCCAAAGGAAAACGGTTTGAATGGTGTTCGCGTGCTTGCGCGGTACACTGACCCGATGCCCGCGCCAATTCATGCCGGCGACGTATTGGGCCAGGTTATCGCCGAACGCGACGGTAATGTTATCGCACGAACGAATTTGGTTGCAAAATCTGATGTTCGTCGTGTGCGTTTTTTTGGTCGCGCATGGCGTAACATTGTCACAATGCTGGTGGGGCGTTAAATGGTGCGTAAATCAGGCATACCCGTTTACGAATTTCCGCATCCGATGGATAATAATAACACAATCGGACATGATGCAACACTGCGCGCGTTTATGGATGCATGGCAAAATCGCGAAACGCATCCGTTGCATCCCGTGTGGATGTTGTGCGGGCCACGTGGCATTGGCAAGGCGACACTTGCATACCAAATCGCGCGGATGGTTTACGGCAATGTTGGCGATTTTTTCATAATTGACCTGGACCGCAATATCGATAAAGACGGCCGTGTGAAATCGGACGGCAAATCGATTTCGGTCTATACTGTGCGTGGCGCGATTGAAAAAATGCAACTTTCGTCCATGTCGGGCGGGTGGCGCGTGGTGCTGATTGATTCCGTGGATGCGCTAACCACCGCGGCGGCGAACGCGATTTTGAAATTATTGGAAGAACCACCGGCAAAAACATTATTTTTACTTGTCACGCATCAGTTATCCAGTGTTCTGCCCACGGTGCGTTCACGTTCGCGCGTTGAAAAAATGCGACCACTTTCGATTTCGGATTTGCGCCGTCTTTGTGCGCGATTTATGCCGGACGAGAGTTTTGATGATGAAACATTGCGTCTTGCTAATGGGTCGTTTGGGCGCATTGCGAACCTAAAGCAATCGGGTGGCGATGCAATTTATGAACACGTGATTGAATTTGTGACAAACCCGCGTGCATTACCATCTGACGCAATGAATATCGCCCGGCAAATTGCGCCGAACCCGGAACTTTATGGAATTTTGTTGGATGTAATCGCACACTTTAATTTGGCGGAATTGTATCCGGTGGCGACAAAGGCAATCGCGGATATTGCACGTGTGAATTTGGAACCGGAAATTTCATTATTCAAAATTATATTGGAAATACAAAAATGCTTATAGATACACATTGTCATTTAACATACGATTTTTCATCTGTTGGTGGTGCGGAAGGTGTCATGGCGCGTGCGGTTGCGGCGGGTGTAAAATATATGATATGCCCGACGGCGGACCCGGTGGATATTTTGCCGGCGATAAAGTTGGCACATGCGCACGATAATGTTTTTGCGACAATTGGAATTCACCCCGAACATGCGGGAACAAATCCGGCGGATTATATCACGGACGAAATTTTGGGGGATTCGCGCGTTTTGGCGGTTGGTGAAATCGGACTTGATTATCATGAAATGTCGGCCGACACGCGCGATGCGCAAATTGAACTGTTTGAACGGCAACTGGAAATGGCACGGCGTGCCGGACTTCCGGTTGCAATTCATACGCGCGATGCGGAAAGTGATACATTTGAAATTTTGTCACGATATCCCGACATTTATGGTGTTATGCATTGCTTTACATCGGGTTATGATTTGGCGAAAAAAATGCTGGACCGCGGATACTATTTTTCGGCAAGTGGCATTTTAACCTTTAAGAACGCGGCCGATATTCGTGACACATTTTCGCGGATTCCAATCGACAGATTGGTCGTCGAAACCGACAGCCCATATTGCGCGCCCGTTCCATACCGTGGTAAAATTTGCGAACCGGCCTATGTAATTGAGACGACGCGTGTTTTGTCGGAAATAAAAAATGTTTCATTTGAAAAAATGTGTGATATAGTAATGGAAAACGTAAAAAAACTCTATCCAAAGATAAAGATTTAATATGCCACGCAGTATGATAAAATTTGGCCCTGTTTCTGAAAACCGCAAAGCGCGGTTCAGTTATGTTACCGAAGATACGATAGAGGCGGGCATCGAACTTACGGGGGCCGAGGTTAAGTCACTTCGTTACGGCCTGGTCACTATTGTTGATGGGTTTGTGCAAAAACGCGGAACAGATTTATACCTTGCGGGTATAGAGATTCAGAAACTGCCCACCGCGGCGCGCATCACGAACTTTGACGAACGCCGCCCGCGCAGGTTGCTGTTGCACCGGGCGCAGATAAACCGCATGATTGGGCGGCTAAATGACCGCGGCGCAACCATATTTCCATTAAAACTCTATTTCAATAATCATGGCCGGCTAAAAGTATTGCTGGGCATCGGTCACGGTAAAAACCGCGCGGATAAACGTGAAACAATAAAACGTCGCGAATGGGAAAAATCCCGCGCCCGGTTGTTAAAGTCATAAAGACAAAAATGTTATCAACACCGCAGAAATCGCGGTATTTTTATGCGTTATAAAAAACCACTTGCCCCGCAAACCCGATTCGTGATAGTATAAGAACGAAGTCAGAAGGGATTCTGAATTTCGGGTCTTCAAAAACCCAATATAAGGTCGGCACATTATGTCGTAATCCATACAATTTCCGATATTCTGTGCCGTCATTTTGATATACCCCTATTGTTGGGGTGCCAACGGTTATAATGCTTCGGCAAAAGGCCTTGGGATCATCACCTTATATGATTTTTGAACACCCCGACACGTCCCATTTGGCGACGTTTTTTAGTTCTCCTCCAATGGCCCCCGCAAAATTTGAAAAATTTTGTGGGTGATTCTCGGAGGAGTACCCGCAGGGGGAGGTGGTCTTTCGTATTCCAGAAATGTTGCCACTTTCTCTGGCAAAGGACACAAAACAACAAACAAAATGGGAGAGGACACAATGAAAAAGATAAACATATTCAACCGTAATATAAATTCGCCGTCATACCGGCGCAGGCCGGTATCCGGTGGTATTGTAGAGAATCGTCACACCGCGGAAGCGCGGTGCCCAGGCATCGCGATAGCGATGACTTGCCCCGCAGGGGATTTTTCATCGCAAGGTGATGAAAAACATAATGTCTGCGACGCAAGTTTTTGCATTCGCAAAAACTGGATCCCGGCCTTCGCCGGGATGACGATGATTGCGATTGCGGCGTTATTTGCCACGCCGTCATTTGCGGAACCAACAGAATTGGACAAGAAAACCGTGGCATCTAAGGCCTATGTCGATACAAAACAAGATATTATCGAAACCGGGTTGGTGAACTATTACAGCATATTAGACGAAGAAACCAAACAAGTTCCATCACTTGTATCATACGATTTAACAAATGGCTTGGTCGGGAATGAAATCGGTATTTTGGATTGGTTCAACACTGATAACGAAGAGTGGCGTAATCTTACTAGTTCCGAAATGGATAACTTTGTTCCAACCGTCCGTGCCGTGGCAGGAGAATTAGCGAGAAAACAAGACCTCATTCCGGCGGCATGGACAAGCCCAACAAGTATTTACTATACGGCATCTACCGGTGGGCAAACGATTGATTTGACAACGACCCGGGGGATCGTTGGTCGGCGTTATATAACCGCGGGTGGGTCGCAACCACTTACCCAAAAAACCGGGGCGGATAATGTTATATTGTATATCAATGGAACAAAAACATTGGCACAGTATCAAACATCAAACTTTGGTGCGACCGGTAATACCGCAACCACAAATCAAAATTATATCAAGGGTGCGTTGGTGTCGTTGGAACTGTTAAAGGATGTGTATAGTGCGTTGCACAATGAAATTCAAAATGCCACGCCCACCGGCACGCCGGGTAATGTCGCGATGTATGACGCAACCACCGGTGCATTGGGTGATGGTGTCGCAACATACGATGGTTCAACAACGTATAATGCATCAACCGATGCGGACAAAATTGCGGTTATGTCTGGGGTTCAACGCAAAAAGGAATGCGGCGGATACGAACCCGGACACGAAAATGATCCTGACTATTGCTGGCTCTGGATTTTCCCAGATTAATGTTAGTGGTTAGTCCGTCGCGGCCGCGGCACCGCTTTGCGGTGACGGGACGGACTGCCCACTAACACTGTATTATCAATCCCGGTAATCTTTACATTGCAAATTGTGCGGGGCGGCATGACCGCGCCGCGGTCGTGACGGACTAGCCACTAACACTGTATTATCAATCCCCGTAATCTTTACATCGCAAATTGTGCGGGGCGGGATGGGCGCACCGACAATTTTAACCGGAATATCATCCGGCGTGCGCGCGATATTATTGGATTCAACCAAAACCAGGCACATATTGCCGACCTGGCGCTCCATAAATTCACGCAAGTTTTCATCTGCAACGGCGGTTATTTCATGAACGCGCGCCCGTGCAATATTGCGCGGAACCGGGTTCGGCATATTCGCCGCCACCGTCCCGGGGCGGGGCGAAAAAGGAAATGCGTGAACCCTTATTGGTTTTAATTCGCGCGCCAATTCCAGGGTTTCGTTGAACAATTCGTCCGTTTCGCCCGGAAAACCACAGATTATATCCCAACTAAAACTAACACTTCCATTCGCAAGTCGCGCCAAATCGCGCACCGTGTCCGCCGTGTGTCGCCGCCGCATCGCGCGCAAAATCGTGTCCGATCCCGACTGCATGGAAAGGTGCAAATGTGGCATAAAACGGGGTTCGCTTTTCATTATTTCAATAATATCACGTATCGCCGGCACCGCCGGGTCCACCGATGAAAGACGCAGTCGTTCAATTTCCGGCACATCCTTTAACAATTGTCGGCACAAATCGGAAATCAAAAACGGCCGCCCGTCATAAACCCGAAAATAAGATGCCGCATCCACACCGGTTAGCACGATTTCCCCAAAACCATCCGCGATCGCCGCACGCACATTTGCCAAAATTTCATCATATTCGAATGATACCGCCGGCCCACGGAGCAGCCGCGTCACGCAATAAGTACAATCGTGATTGCATCCATTTTGAATCTGAATAAACTTTTTGGAAAGTTTGTTTTCTGTATCAAAATTACCGGTTATTTCCGGACACGAATTGCCGCGATTTTTTTGCGATAATTTATTCAAATAAACATCTAAATCCATCTTTTTTTCGTTCGGAATAACAACCGCACCCGGAATTTTTTCAAACAGTCCCGGATTCCTTGTCGCGGCGCAACCGGTCACGAAAATTACCGCCCCCAGGTTTTCGCGTGCGATTTTTCGCACCGCCTGGCCACATTGGCGTTCGGCCTCTGCGGTCACGGCACAGGTATTCACAATCACCGCGCAAACGCCGGCACGTGACAACATCCCGCCAATCCGTTCGCATTCCATCGCGTTAAGACGGCATCCAAAAGATAAAGTTTTTATATTTTTTTCTTGCATTTTGACCATTTTTGAATCATTATAGCGTGGCTAATGATACATTTCAACAAAGGAATTGAATATGGCACGCACGACTAATTCTGATACATTACCATTTGTGGAAAGCCGCTATGAACTGGGGATGCTTGCGTCACAGCGGGTTCGCGACCTGAATGGTGGGGCCGCGCCGGTGGTTGAACGCAACGGTGACAAACCGACGGTTGTGGCATTGCGCGAAATCGCAAGTGGAAAACTTGATATTGCGGGAATCCGCCACGAATTCGTGCAATCGTACAAGGAAACGCCGGCCATCGAAAACGCCGAAGAAACATTAGAGGTTAGTAGCGTTAACCCAGAACTGCGCGATATTGATGCGGAATTAGAAGAAACATTGGTTGGTGACGCACCGGTTGATGCGGCGGAATTGGTCGCCGAAGATGTTATGGGTGACGGTGCGGAATCCGACGAAGAATAAATAAAATCTAAAAAATCCGGAGATGTCGCATAGTTGGTCTAGTGCGCCACATTGGAAATGTGGTATACGGGCAACCGTATCATGGGTTCGAATCCCATCATCTCCGCCACCCGTCTTTGCTAACGCAAAGCCGCGGTTAAGCGGATTTAAGTGTAGCAAAACGGAGTGCCGCGGCTTTTTAGTCGCAGTTTTTTATAAAAAACAAGACAAAAAGACGGGTTAAATATGTATTATGTTTATATTTTACAATCAATAAATAATCCGGATTCATTTTATATTGGTTTTACAACTGACTTAAAACAGAGATTAGCGGAACATAATTCCGGAAAATCTATACATACAAATAAATATAGACCGTGGCGAATAAAAAATTATTTTGCATTTGATGACGAACAAAAAGCAAAAGATTTTGAATCTTACTTAAAAACTCATTCTGGACGTAAATTTTGTAAAAATCATTTTTGATTTTACCGGCTACGACACGGGATGTGTGCGAACGATAGTGCAGCACACAATCCGCGAATAAACAATTAGCAACCGTGCAAAAACGGATATGTGTAATAGAGTTTTTGCATTTACGGTTGATTATTGTTTATCAAGACGGCAATTTAATCTTAAAATTTTTTGATTTACAAATTCCGGCTGATTTTATTACCATGTTCTGAAAGAAAAGGGTGGCCCATGGAACATCTTGATATTTATGATGAATATATGAATAAAATCGGTATGGAATCACGCCAAACCGTGCATGAACGGGGGCTTTGGCATAAAACGGTTCATTGTTGGATGTATGATGATGACGGCAATGTGTATTTCCAAGAACGCGCGGATTCTGGCGAACTGTACACGACCGCATCGGGGCATGTTTCGGCGGGCGAAACGGTGCGTGACGCGTTCCACCGTGAAATCATGGAAGAAATCGGTGTGGATACCGACGCGTCAAATGCAACGCCACTGCAAATCGTATTCTGGCGCCAAGATAAAGACGCCAAGAATTGGCACGATCGCGCCTTTGCGCATGTGTATATGAACAAATTACCGGCCGGCTTTACAGATTTTCATTTTCAATCGACGGAGGTTGCCGCCGTTGTTCGCGTGCGCGCCAAGGATTGTATGGATTTATTGATGGGAAAAATTCCCGAAATAATCGTAACACGAATAACACCAAAAGGCATAAATTCCGTCGCCATTACCAAGGCGAATTTCTTGGTCGCGCCCGACGAAACGCCAATCGTCAAATATGGGCATATATTGCAATCAATTATGCAAATTACAGGTAAATAATCAAAAAATTCCCCTTGCCCCGGGGGGCAAAAATGCGATAGAATGACCAACACAGAGCAGGGGGGATTTTTGACACTAAATGGTCTATCTTTGGCCCAGGTTGTAACAAACCGTGAAAAATACGGCACGAATAAAATGCCGGATCCGCGGGTCAAAAGCGCGTGGAATTTTTTGGTTGATGTTTTTCGTGACAAAATAAACTTAATCTTGCTTATTATGACATTTATATTCGTTGGTCTTGCAATCCTTGGGTATGGCGATATTACCGAAGCGATCGGCATTGGCATAGTCGTTATCATCGTTGCGATTGTAAATGTTATTACCCATCTGCGCAGCCAACACAGCACACTTGAATTGCGGCGGCGGGCATCGGTACTTTTGTGTAATGTTATCCGCGGCGGTCACATTCGCAATATCGACAGCACGGAAATCGTTGTTGGTGATATAGTTTTGCTTCAGGCCGGCGAAAGAATCCCGGCGGATGGATACTTGGTCCACGGGCATATTTCTGTGAATAATTCCGTCCTAAATGGCGAAAGTGACGAAGTCCATAAATCGCCAATTCCAAATTTCAAATATAATCGCGCAACCACGATAACCGCAAACGACTATACCAATGCGAACTATGTCTTTGCCGGAACAACGGTTCATGGCGGCGGCGGCGCGATGCGTGTCACGCGCGTTGGAATGGATACAGAAAACGCCAAGATATTAAAGACTCTGTCCGATATCGGCGAAGAAAAAACAGCACTACAAACGGGGCTTGATAATCTTGCAGGATTTATTGGCAAAATTGGGGGTGTATGCGCGGTTTGTGTCGCATTGGTTATGATAATTATACATTGGCACATTCATGGTTTTGATGGTGTGGGCGACGTTGTTTTTACGGTTGCGCATGCGATAACTTTTGGACTTACCATATTTGTTGCGGCGGTTCCCGAAGGTTTACCATTTATCATTGAAATCATAACTGCGCAAAACGCACATAAAATGACGCGTGCGAATCTGCTTGCAAAAAATCCTAATAAGATTCCAGAGGCAGGAAATATTCAATTGCTTTGTACCGACAAAACCGGAACCATAACATATGGGAAAATGCAACCTGTGGCAAATTATACGGGCGATGGCACAAATGTTGGTTTTGATGCCGATGTATCGGACGCGGTGATTAAAATTATTATGAACAACATGGTGCTAAATGGGCGTGCAATGCTTGACGCGGGGGGTGCAATTGTTGGCGGTAACAGTACGGAACGCGCATTGTTTGGGGCATTGGGAATAAACAACAAAATCGTGGCGAACATAAAAAAGAAAAATCAGGTTGTCACAAAAACGTTGTTTACCAGTGCAAGTAAATTTTCCGCAACGACGGTTAAAACATCCCAAGGTTTGCGAACATACATAATGGCTGCGCCGGAAATTATACTTGCGCATTCAAAGTTCTATATTGACGCGGGTGGCGAAACGCATCCGTTAAATCGCGCAACCGTGCGACGCATCATTTTATCAAACGCACGTCGCGCGATGCGCGTTATTGCGACGGCATATTATGATGGCCCACATACCCAAGGTAAAATTCCCGATAATTTAACATTTGTCACGGTTTCCACGTTGCGTGACGATGTGCGACCCGGTGTTGCCGATATAGTGCGCGATTTGCGGTCATCCGGGGTATCTGTTATGATGATAACGGGCGATATATTGGAAACGGCGCGCGTTATCGCCCGCGAAAGTAAAATTTTGCAAAGTGACGATGATATCGCCATAACCGCGACCGAATTTGATAAAATGTCGGATGCGGCGGTCAAACGCATTTTGCCACAAATTCGTGTTATTGCGCGCGCAACACCGCATACAAAATTGCGCCTTGTTCAAATTGCCCAAGAAATGGGGCTTTGTATCGGCATGTGTGGCGATGGCACAAACGATGCGCCGGCGTTAAAGGGCGCGGATGTCGGATATGCCATGGGCGACAGCACCGATGTATGCAAGGAAGCAAGTGATATCATAATCACGGACAATAACTTTGTTTCCATTGGCAACAGTATCCTTATGGGCCGAACATTTATGCACAATGTGACGGGATTCTTGCGATTCCAATTGCCGATAAATTTCACATTGGTTGCGATAAGTATTTTGTTCCCAATTGTTTTGGACCTAGAGGCATTTATGGCTGTGCAGATATTGATAATAAACATTGTAATCGACAGTTTGAATTCACTTGCGTTTGGTGGCGAACCACCGCGTGCGGAATATATGACCGAACCGCCTGCGGGCAAGAACGCAAAACTTATTACCGGCGATACAATCGCGGGGGTTATATGGACAACAATTGCAAGTATATTTATATTCACAATAACATTGGTTGAACCATTTGCATCAATATTTGGCGACGCATCAATGTCCGCCCGATTTGCTTTGATAATAATTATTGCAATATTGAACGGTTTTTGTGTGCGTGTGCGCGGGTTTAATATTTTTTCCGATTTATCAAAAAACCCAATGTTTATTACCATGGCATGCGTGGTTTTTGTTGGTCTTTACGCGTGTGTGACGTTCGGTGGTAATGCGTTGTCACTTGAACCATTAAGTCCGATACAATGGCTGGCCATCGCCGGCCTTGGATTGCTTATCGTGCCAATAAACTTTATTTACAAGACGTTGCGATAGTGTAAGTGGTTAGTGTAAGTGATAAGTGGATTCTGGAATAATCGTGCAATCGCAAAATAATTCTAAAATTTACTAACCACTTACACTAACACTTCCCACTACCCACTATTTTCTTGCTTTTTCAAAAAAAATGGTTTATTATGGGTCCGCTGAATAGAATCAGAACTGATTAAGCATCGGTGCGTTTTGGTCCCGGCGTGATAAGGTTTCTGTCAAATGTTCGGCGCAAATAAAAAACCAAAAGGATTAAATTATGGCAAGAAGTGGGGCAAAACGTAGTACCCGTAAACTTAAAATCGGACGCAGCCTTGGCGTTAATTTGTGGGGCCAGGCAAAATCCCCGTTTAACAAACGCAAATACAAACCGGGCCAGCATGGGCCGACATCGCGTGGCGGTAATATGACCGACTATGCGAAACAGATGCGCGCAAAACAGACATTGAAAAACTACTATGGTAATGTCGGTGAAAAGAAATTCCGCGCCTATTACCTGGAGGCCGACAATATGCGGGGCGACACACCGGATAACCTTATTGGGTTGTTGGAACGCCGTTTGGATGCGGTTGTTTATCGCGCAAAGTTTGCACCGACCGTCTTTTCTGCACGTCAATTGGTTAGCCACGGACACATCTATGTCAATGGCAAACGCGTGAAAATCGCATCGTACCAGGTTAAACCCGGCGATGTCATCACGGTTAGTGACAAGGCAAAACAGATGCCATTGGTCGTATTGGCGTTGGAATCTGGCGAACGTAATACACCGGATTACATCAATGTGGACAGTGCGAATTTCGTTGCGACATTCACACGTGTTCCGGCATTTGCGGATGTTCCGTATCCTGTTCAAATGTTTCCTGAATTGGTCGTCGAATTTTATTCACGCTAATATCGGAATTGTTTGGAAAAAAATCAAAAGTCCGCCACTTCGGCGGATTTTTTTGTTCCCCTTCACTGCGTGAAGGGGTGGCGCGCGAAGCGTGACGGGGTAGTTTCCTTCACTGTGTGAGGGGAAACCGCGGCACCGCTTTGCGTTGACTGGTTGATTTTTATATAAAAAAAGGTTATAATAACGCAAATAAGCAGAGCAGGTTATAAAATGTCTGAATCGAAAGTATTTTTAACAGGAATAAAACCGACCGGAACGGTGCATTTGGGCAACTATATCGGTGCGTTGCGTCAAATTCGCGATATTTCGGCGACGCACAAGACAATCGTTTTTGTTGCGGATTTGCACGCGCTAAACATTATGCACGATGCCGATTTGGTGCGCAAACATACCTATGAAATCGCCGCAATTATTATGTCGATAGGGGTAAATATGGATAATGTCTTGCTGTTTCGGCAATCGGATGTGCCGGCGGTTTGCGAATTGTCGACAATTCTTACCAATGTCACGCCCAAGGGACTTATGGACCGCGCACATTCGTACAAGGCGGCGGTTGATCGTAATACGGCGGCGGGCGCGGATGCGGATGCCGGTGTAAATATGGGACTTTATACTTACCCGATTTTGATGGCGGCGGATATCTTGCTTTATGGGGCGGATGTTGTTCCCGTCGGCGCGGATCAAAAACAACACGTTGAATTTGCGCGCGATATTGCCGGACACTTTAATACGATTTATGGCAATGTTTTGAAATTGCCCGATACACAAATTTCCCCCGATGCGGGAATTATCCCGGGGCTTGATGGCCGGAAAATGAGTAAATCTTATGATAATGTAATCCCACTTATGGCGGGGCCTGCGGAATTAAAGAAAAAAATCATGCGCATCATTACCGACAGCAAAACACCGGCGGAACAAAAAGATCCCGAAACTTCAACGATATTTGGACTTTATCGGCACTTTGCGGATGCGACAGAAACCGAAAAATTTGCCGAAATGTTTCGTGCGGGCGGCATGGGATATGGCACGGCGAAAACAATGCTGTTCGAAAAAATGGATTCGGTGTTGACACCAATGCGTGAACGCTATGACCATCTGATGGCGAACACGGACGAATTGGATGCCGCACTGGCCAATGGTGCGGAAATCGCGCGGAAAATTGCCGACAAAACTTTATCGCGCGTTCGGCGTGCGACACTTGGAAAAAAATAAAATGAAAAAGAAAGGAGAAAAGAAAATGAATAATAAATTACTTGGGTGCGCGGTTGCGGCCGTGTGCGTGTTGGTGTTGGGCTGGGTTGCAATTGACCGTTTTGCGGAACCCCGAACAATTAGTGTTGACGGCGAATGCCTGACAAGTGTGCCAAAGGATAGGACGGCGATAACATTGCGCATAAGTGTGACGGATAAATCTGCGGCGAAATCCATGAAAATCGCATCGTCCAAGGTTGCTGAAATGAACGCGTTTCTAAAAACACTGGACGTCAAGGTGCAAACCAGTGAATTTAATTCATACGAAAAATCCGAATGGAATCACACGAAGCAAAAATCAGAATTCGTTGGAATTGAAACGACAATCGCACTGGACGTGTCAGCAAGTGATATTGACACGATTGAAAAAGTCCTGAACAAATTCGCGGGTGCCGAAGATGTTTTCGTGACGAACCTGCGCATATTTACTTCCGCCGAAACGATGAAGCCGGTTTTGGAATCATGCCTGGGGACGGCGGTTGAAAACGCGCGCGATCGTGCAAACGGCCTTGCCGCCGGTGTCGGGCGTCGGGCGGGTAAATTACTTGCTGTGTCATATTCAAACGGTGGCACATATACCGCACCAACTGCAAACTTTAGGTTGGCCAAGGCGGAAATGGCTGTTATGGACACTGGCTCGGGGTATGCCGGTGGCGCAATAACGGGCAAGGACACCGATGTTTCCGTCCGCGTTTCCGCAATCTTTGAAATAAAATAATATGCAGGATATAATCGACGAATTTATCGAATACCTGACCGCGACAAAGAACTATTCGGCGCACACGGCGATTGCGTATCGGACGGATATTGCGGATTTTATGGAATTTATGACGCGTTTTTCGGGGGGCACGCCGACCGTGGTGGATGCTGCGAAAATTGATACAATCGCGTTTCGTTCGTGGCTTGCCGATCGGCAACGGCGCGAACTTTCGTTCAAATCGACGGCGCGGGCGTTGTCATCGGTGCGCGGATTATTTAAGTATATTGCCAAATATCACGGCATAAAAAACGAAGCGATTGATTTAATATCTTCGCCCAAAATCCCCAAGAAATTATCCAAGGCGATTGAACCGTCGGACGTTGACGATATGCATGGCGCGATAAACGCAATCGATGAAAACGAACCATGGATTGCCGCCCGCGATTGGGCATTGGTGACATTACTGTTCGGTTGCGGCCTCCGTATATCAGAGGCATTATCGCTAAAAAACAGCGATATTGCTGGCGCACCAAGCACATTGCGTATTGTGGGCAAGGGGTCCAAGGAACGAATTGTCCCGGTTCTGCCCGCCGTTCATCGCGCGATTGAAAAATATATCGCCGCCCGCCCATTTGGAAACGCGCCAACCGACCCATTGTTCCGCAGTGTGCGCGGCCTGGCCATGTCGGCACGCATGGCGGAAAAGGTTATTGAAAAAGTGCGTGCGTTTTTACAATTGCCGGATTATGTCACGCCACACGCGTTGCGTCACACTTTTGCAACGGCATTGCTTTCCGATGGCGCAGATTTGCGCAGTTTACAAGAATTATTGGGGCATTCATCACTTTCCACAACGCAACTTTATACCAAGGTAAATATGTCCGAAATTATGAATATATATGAAAAGTGCCATCCGCTTTCGGATGATGCGGAAAATTAATTTGACATACATTATCAAATATGAAACAATGCAACCGTTATGACAGTTCCTTTTATAAATTTTTATTGTTGTTGTTAAATATGTTTTCCTGCAAACATATTGTTTGCGTATTTTTATATTATCTGTTATTATAACCAGCACGAAAATATAAGGATTTTACTATGCAAATAAGATTATACAACACAATGACACGCAAAGTTGAAGATTTTGTGCCGATTACCCCCAACCATGTTGGAATATACAATTGCGGTCCAACCGTTTATTGGGATCAACACCTTGGAAATATGCGAACCTTTTTCAATAGCGATATGATGAAACGCATGTTTTTGGCCAATGGTTATACGGTGAATCATGTAATGAACTTTACCGATGTCGGCCATTTAACAAGTGACGAAGATACTGGTGAAGATAAAATGGAGAAAGGTGCGACGCGTGAAAACATGTCTGTTTGGGATGTTGCAAACAAATATATAAAAAGTTGCGTGAACGATATGAATTTGTTAAATATTATTCCACCGACCCATACACCGCGGGCCACCGACCATATCAAAGAACAAATAGAACTTATTCAGAAACTTGAAAAACTTGGTTTTACCTATGAAATACCCGGTGACGGAATTTATTATGACACATCAAAATTGCCAGATTACGGCAAACTGGGCGGACAAAACCTGTCAGAATTGCGTGGGGGTGCGCGTATAGAAAATAATAACAAACGAAACATTACTGACTTTGCTTTGTGGAAGTTTTCACCAACGGACACAAAGCGTCAAATGGAATGGGATAGTCCATGGGGTGTCGGTTTCCCCGGGTGGCACTTGGAATGCAGTGCAATGAGTATGAAATACCTTGGTGACCATTTTGATATTCATAGTGGTGGCCAAGAACATATCAAGGTTCATCATACCAATGAAATAGCCCAATCAGAACCAATCGTTGGCGCACCTTGGGTGCATTATTGGGTGCATTGGGCGTGGCTGATGTTGCGTGACGGGAAAATGGCGAAATCTTCGGGTTCGTTCTTTACTGTCCGTGGCCTTATTGACAAAGGTTATGACCCAATGGCGTTCAGATTTTTGCTATTGCAAGGGCATTATCGCCAACCAATGGAATTTTCATTTGAATCTTTGGATGCGGCGGCGGCGGGATATAAGAATATGGTCCGAAAAATCGCCGATTTGATGGCCGGTTTGGGACAAGAAGCCGTAAATCAAGATTTATATAACGAATGGCATGATAAAATTTTGACCCCGATTTCAGATAATCTTAAAACATCTGAAACATTGGTTGTGGTCCAAGATTTATTAAAATCTCAAACTGTAAACGCCGCAACAAAATTGGCACTGGTTGATTTTATTGACGATTTGCTTGGTTTGCAATTACGTGACCGTGCACAAAAGTTGCACGATGCGGAATCTGAAACCGCGCCTGATGAAATTCAAACACTGGCTGAACAACGCATGGTTGCGAAACAAGAACGCGATTTTGCGCGCGCCGATGAATTACGGGCCAAGATTGATTCAGCGGGGTGGACGATCACTGACACCCCGGGTGGGTTCAAACTTGTTAAAAAACTCTAAAAATTTTTTACAAAAAACCGCTTGAATATGGTGCTGGTTGTGCTATATTTAGACATAGAATACAAAGAGGATACCTTATGAATTACCCGTATATGCCAAAATCCACTGCGTTGTGGCTGATTGAAAACACTGCGCTGACCTTTGAACAGATTGCCGATTTTTGCGGCCTGCATGAATTAGAGGTTAAAAATATCGCCGATGCCGAAACCCAAAGGATTCAGGGTCTGAATCCCATTTTAAATGGCCAGGTCACACGCGAAGATATTGCACTTTGCGAATCTGACCCGACGGCGCGTCTTACACTCCAAGAAAGCATCGTTCGTGCGCAAAATGCCCAAAACAAAAAGGGAATTGGTTATACGCCAAAGATTTTGCGCCAAAACCGTCTTGGGGGAATTTTGTGGATTTTGAAAAATTGCCCTGAATTGACCGATGGACAAATTGCAAGACTTATGCGCAGCACGAACAACACGGTCGCATCCGTCCGTAACAAAACGCATAAAAGTTATACAGAAATTCAGATCCAAAGCCCGATTGTTTTGGGATTGGTGTCGGAATCTGCGTTGCATGATGCAATTACCAAGGCGACCAAGGAAAGCGCGAAAGCCACAAAAACCAAGAAAAAGAAATAAATTAAAAAATCATAAGGGTTTTTTATGTCCAAAAAACTTGATGATGCAACAAGGTTATTGGTTGATTCATTACCGGAAAATTTGCAAAAACTTGCGGTTTCTTCGATGGAACATGGGTATTTGTCGCAAATGGATTTTAATGCCGCCTGTGGTTCTGATGAAATTCCCGAAGAAGAACACCAAGAGGTCCTTGATTTCTTTAAACAGGACTTGGGGCTAGAGGTTTTAGAGACCGACAATTATCAAAAAGACCTTGAACGGTATTATGATGACGATTCCGATGAAAATGCGGAAAAATATCGGAATTTGTTGAATGCTGATGCGGAACAAGTGGACAATGACGAAGATTACGAACATTATGCCAAGCAGTTAGAGCGCAGTCAAACCGGCACACTTGTCTTGGGTGTCCAAGATTCTGTTCAATCATATTTGAAACAAATCGGCACGGTTCAATTACTAACCGCCGCGGGCGAGGTTGCAATTGCCCAGCGTATAGAGGCCGCATCCCGTCTAATGATTTATGGTCTTTGCGAAAGCCCAATGACAATTCAGGCGATGCTTGATTGGTATCAACAGTTGTTGAACGAAGAAGTTCGTTTGCGCTATATAATAAACCTAGAAGCGATGTATTCCAATGAAGCCGAACAAAAATCGGTGGCGGCGCTTTCCGAAACATTAAAGTCCAAGGGCGTAGATCAGGTTGACGACCTTTCGGATGAAGATTTTGAAGATTTAACCGAACCATCCGTTGAAGATGATATGGATGACGAGAGTGAAGAAGACGAAGATGACGAAGAAATAAAACACGATGATGGCCCGCGCAGCACATCCGGCGTTCCAATCCCGGTTATGGAAGAATCTTTGATGCCGACCATTACCGAATTGTTTGCCAAAATAAAACGCACATTTAACAGTATGCAAAAATTGCAGGCGATGCGTATGGAAAAATTGCTGACTTCATCGAAACCGGACGAAGAATTAGAAGCAAAATACAATAAAATGCGCCTTACACTTTTTGAAAGCGTTAGCAAAATTCGTATGAACGATGACCGTATTGCGGAAATTATGGACCGTCTTACCGAACGTGACCAATTGCTTATGGGGCTCGAAGGGAAACTGTTGCGTCTTGCACTTGCAAATAAAATTAAACGCGAAGATTTCTTGGCCGAATATATTGGCAACGAATTGAATCGCAATTGGGTAAAAAAACTGTTAAAACATAAAAACCAAAATTGGGTAAATTTTGCGAAAAAGCATGGTGACGATATATTAAAAATTCAATCTGAAATAACCGCAATCGCCAACGAAACAGGGCAACCAACCGCCGAATATAAAAAGGTTGTTGAACTTGTTCGTCGTGGCCAGACCGAGGCCGCACGTGCAAAGCGCGAAATGATAGAGGCGAATTTGCGTCTTGTTATAAAATTTGCGAAAAAAAGCAGTAATAGGGGCCTGGGACTTGATTTTTCTGATTTGGTTCAGGATGGTAATATCGGACTTATGAAGGCGGTTGATAAATTCGATTATCGTTTGGGTAATAAATTTTCAACCTATGCCACCAACTGGATTCAACAGGCGATATTGCGCAGCATCGCGGACCAGGCACGCACAATTCGTATCCCGGTGCATATGATTGATAATATACACAAAATTCAACGCGCATCGCGCCAATTTATGCATAAATACGGTCGTCAGCCAACCGCCGAAGAATTGTCAAAAATAATATATTTGCCGGTGGACAAAATTCACAAGGCAATGAAGGTCAATGTTCGTCCAATTTCTTTGGAGGCCCCCGTCGGTACCGAAGACGATAGTTCGCGTATGGAAATCATCGCAGACGAAACGGCGAAAAACCCATTTACATCGGCGGCGCAAAAGAATCTGCGTAAAATTGTGACACAGATTTTGTCTGAATTAGACCCCAAGGAAGAAACCGTCCTGCGTCAACGTTTCGGGATGAGTACGAATAAAACCAGCACCTTGGAAGAAGTTGGCGAATATATCGGGGTCACGCGCGAACGTATAAGACAGATTGAACAAAAGGCACTAAATAAGTTAAAGCATCCAACGCGGGCGCGCAAACTACGCAGCTTTTTGGAAGATTGATAACCACGGTCACCTTTTGGTGACCATTATTTTAACCAAAGGAGAAAAACATGAAAAGATCATTACTTTGCTGTATTGGCGAATCTGGTTCTGGTAAAACAACATGGATTAATAATTTACCCGATGGTTTGTTTTATAATCTGCGTTCATATACAACGCGCACAAAACGCAAAGAAGAGAAAGAAGGTGAAAAATATTTTTTTGTGGATGAAACTAAATTTAATTCCGAAAAATTGGTAACAAAACTTTGGGTCAATCAATATTTATGGACACCTGAATCCGGTAAACCTAAATGGTTATACGGTGTCCCGGAATTTGAAATTCTCAATCATATTGGCGAAAATTTGATTTATGATGTTATTGAACCGCGTTATGCACAACAAATGATAGATTGGATTAATGCCCAAAAGTTCGCATCTGATTATAATATTAAAACCGCCTGGTTTGTCCCACCTGTTGACGACGATATCATTAAAAAACGTGCAAATATGCCGGATGATGAAAGGGTTCGCACACAAAATACATGCAATATTTTTGATATTTTTAAATCGTTGGGACACAAACCTGATTTTATATTACAACCACGTTGCAACAATTATGACCCAGACCTGGTTCGATATATTGGGGCACTATATTCAGATTATGAGCTTATGAAACTTATGCATCAAAAGGAACACGAAACGCAACAGCGTCACGGATAGTGTTAAACCTGGGCCGAAAGGGCGGAATATATAATTCCTAAATCGGTTTTCAACAGTGCGGCGGTCAGTTTGTCCGCCGTATCTGTTTGCTTTGCCGCGGTGATGATGCGGTCGAATGCACGCACGAATTGTGTGGCCTGTGAACGGAATACGGAATCCGCCTTTAACAAATCGCGAATTTGTTTTTTGTTTGCCGCTTTTACAACCTTGGCCATCCATTTTGCAAAAATCGTCTTGTCCCCATCGTGATATTTTTTCCAAACTACATCTGGAATATCGTTGCCCATCGCGCGGGTTAAATCAATCATCTGTTCATACATCTTATCAAATTCACGTGTTGATTGGGCAAGAAAATCATGGCTACTTGCGCGGGGCATGGGGTTGCCCTTGGTCGCGGTACTAATTGCCTCCATCGGGGCGGCGGCACGTGCAACCGCCATTTGTTTGTTGAGTGTCTGCATCGTGTCAACCGCCTTGGCATAATCAGACATTAAATCAATCATCTGTTGACGTGATTGTCCCGCAAGTGTATCAAGTTTTGTTGCAGATTCAGAAACAGATTCCGTTGCCCCCGCCACCGTATCACGCATATCCGAAATCTTTTTATCTAATTCCGCAACAATCGCCCCAAGGCGCATTCCCGCATCATCAGAACTTTGTGCCAACGCGGGCAGGGTGGCATAATATTTTTCAATAAGTTCGGATAGTGGCTTTAACTGGGCGGTTGTATCCACCGACATTTTAATAAGCCCTTCGGATTGACCGGACAATTGTGTGTGCGCCGCGTTCATTTCAATAAGTGTTTCACGGACCCCCGTCGCCATGGATTTAACCGATTCAGAAAACGCACCGGCCGCAGCCTTGGTATCTTTTAGTGTCGTGTTTGCAACACCCGACACAGTTTGCAATTCGGAAACAACATCGGTCGCAAATTCTTTAATCTCTGTTTCAAAATGATTGGTAAGACCGGAAAGTTCACTTGATATCCCACGCACAGAACTTTCGGTTTCGGTTGCACTTTTGATAACCGTTTCAACAATTTCGGTAAGTTTTCGTAATTGTTTTTCCACCGAAGATTCCGTCAACATAACCTGGGCCCCGACAATATTTGCGGTATTGGTAAGGGTGTTCATCTGACTGGTCAATTGCTTTTTGCTTTGCCTATCAAATGTTTCAAGTTTCGTAAGGTACGTGTTCAATACCTTATTATTATTATTCATAACGCCTTCATAATTTGTGGCGGATGTCTTGATATTTCCGAAACCTTCGACCGCACTTTTGGCCAATTCGGAAATTTCATTTTTCATTCCTTCGGATTCATTTGTCATTTGTTGAAATTTTTCCGTCGTCGTATCAATTGCGCCGTTTAATTCGTTCGCAAGATTTGTTGTGTTTTCGGTCCATTTTGCAATTTTTTCATCAATCGTCGCAATTTTGTCGGATGAATCCTTGGTTGTCGCGGTAATTTTTGTAAGTGTTTCATCAATCGTCGCGGCAAATCGGTCTGTGGCATTTGCAACATCGCCCCATGCATCGGAATCAACGACACCGCGTAAACCGGCCACCGTATTATCAACCCGATCGGTCATTTGCGAAACGCGCATAACCGCATCATTTGCGATATTAACCAAAGCCTCATTGCGCGTGGCAAGTTCGTCGCGTAATTTTTCCGCAACACCAATTTGTGACTTTAATGTATCACGAATTTCGGCAAAACATTCGGATATTTTTGCAATTTCATCCGCCATGATTGTTTGCAAAACGCGTGATGCATCAACCACACGTGCCCGATCCGGCGCGGTCATTATGTTTAACAAAGACTGCATAACCTGTTGTGAACGTCGTGATATAAAAAACAACGCAATCAACACCCCAACAAGCACCGCACCAATTAGCACCCCAGCAATAATTAAAACGCCCGTTAAATTCATTTTCTCCCCCGATATTTATTATTCCTTGCAGTTTTGTCCTATTTATAATAAAATTTATACAACAAAGCAAGAACATAAATGATAAAAAAAGATATCCTTTCGCCCGAACAAGAATTTGCCGCCGAACCAACGCGCAACGTTTGGGTCCAGGCAAACGCCGGTACCGGCAAGACCAGTGTTTTAACCGCGCGCTTGTTACGAATTTTGTTTCGCGATAATGCACCAAATTCTGGGATTTTGTGTCTTACATACACAAATGCCGGCGCGGGTGAAATGCGTGACCGTATTTTACAGGCCTTGCGAAATTGGGCGTTGGCAAGTGATGATGAATTACGCGAATTACTTGATGGTGTTTCAAAAAATAAAACACCAACCAATGATGATTTGACGCATGCACGGGCGGTGTTTTATAGGTATATCGACAATCCGGACTTGCTTAAAATAAAAACCATACACGGGTTTTGCGAAGAAATTCTGCGCCGTTTCCCGACCGAAGCCGGACTGTCGCCATCCTGGTCACTTGTGTCCGATGCACCACAAAGGGTTTTGTTGCATGACGCGCTTGATAAACTTGTCAATTCATCGCGCACGGATGAACGCACGGGGGACGCGTTTGATTACCTGGTTGGAACAATATCGGAACATAAAATCGACGATTTGCTAAAACATCTTGAACAACAATGCAAAAACTTTTTTATGATAACAGATTTTATTAAATATAGGAATTATTTCATTGATACAATTAAAAAAAATCTAAATTTAATCCCTGGGGATGGTGTCGATTTTGCCGATGTCCCGGTTGAAAAATTAAAAGAAATTATTACCGCGGCCCGGTCAGAAAAGAAAATCGGTGTTAAACTTCAAAATCTAATAAATTTAACTGAACAATATATCAATTCTGAAATAGATTTTGAAAAATACAAACGGGCATACCTGACCAATGAAGGCACACCGATTAAGTCTGGATTAAACTATTCTTTTTTGACCCAAGAAAAAGAACGTGTTTTTGAATTAAATGTTCGGCACATCAATGAAAAAATATACTATGATTCGATTGCACTGTTTAATTTGTCGGCGGCATTTGCAAAAAAATACATGGAATTAAAACGCGCCCAAAACGTCCTTGATTTTGAAGATTTGATTTTATATACCCATCGTTTGTTTTCAAACCCCGAAACGATGGGATGGGTTTTGTCGGGACTTGACTTATCACTATCGCATATCCTGGTTGACGAAGCGCAAGATACGGGCCCCGCCCAGTGGGATATTTTACAAATGTTGGCTGGGGATTTCTTTACCGAAGGCGATACAAGCGGAATGCCACACTCGTTATTTGTCGTTGGTGATACAAAGCAATCTATTTACGGGTTCCAAGGCGCGGATGCAAATGCGTTTATAAAAAGTCGCCAAGAAATTTCGGCATATATAAAAAACAGTGCGCGCGAAATTATGGAGGTTCCACTTACACAAAGTTTTCGTTCAACCGAACCGGTATTACAAACGGTTGATATGTTCTTTGGTGACTCAAGGGTTATGCACGACACGGGTTTTATAAATAATCCACACAAATGCTTTCGGGTTGGTGCGCCTGGCGCGGTTGAAATTCATGAATTGGTATCCGCACGAAATTTCGAACTTTCATCTGATCGTGTTCGTAAAAATTATGTTGCGGGTATCGCCGATAAAATTGCCACGCTTTTAAAGACAAAAAAATATAAACCAAATGATTTTATGATTTTGGTTCGGCAACGTGCGCCCTTGGCAATGCCGATGATGTTCGCACTTAAACAACGCGGAATACCCGTCGCAGGCAGCGACAGGATTGTTTTACCTGAATTCCCGGTTATCAAAGATTTGATGAATCTGTTGCGCTTTTGTATGAACACAAAAGACGATTACAGTTTGTGTTGTGTTCTAAAAAGTCCGATATTCAGACTTTCTGAACAAGATATTTATGAATTATGTATCGCACGCAATAAAAGCGACACAGAAGTTACGATTTTTGAATTATTGCAAAATGCATACAGTGATATATTTGAAATTTTGACAGATTTTATGCGCCTTTATGCCGTGGCCGGGCCGTACACATTTTTTACCCATGTTTTGAACAATTACAATATACGCGAAAAATTTATTGCGGCATTGGGCGAACACATACTTGATCCGTTGGAAGAATTTATAACAATTTGTTTGTCGTATGAAAGAACACGCCCCGGAACATTGCGACATTTTATTAAATGGTTCGTAACAGGGGCCAGTGAGATTAAACGCGACATGGATGCCGGCACCGGTGTGCGAATAGTGACCGTTCACGGCAGCAAGGGTTTGCAGGCAAAGGTTGTTTTTTTAATAGATACGACATCTATGCCACGCCAGGTCGCGCTATATGATTTAAGGGCGAATACTGACGATTTGCCGGTTTGGCTTTGGGCGGCGTGTGCACCGGATGGATACAGTCCTGAATTTGAAGAAATTAAATCACGCGCAGCGCGCACCATGATTGAAGAAAACTTTCGGTTGCTCTATGTTGCGATGACGCGTGCGCGTGATGAACTTTATATATATGGTCTTACTTCAAACACCAATGCGCCAGAACTTTCGTGGCATGGTATGCTGTGGGATGTGTTGTCGGTCAAGGTTGGTGTAAAGGATGGCATAATAAGGATTTCAAATGAAGCAAACTAAATTACACAAAATTATACATGACCTAGAATCAAAAGAATTCGCAACGCATACGGGGACGGATGTGCATGCGCGCATGGCAAAGATTAAATTTTGCAATGGCGATTTTATTGGGCCGGCGGATATGATTTCAAAAATAAAAAGCAATGCGGAATTGTTTGAAATTATGGGGTCGCTTTCACGCGCCGAAGTTCCATTGGCGGGATATATTGATGGCGCGTTCCTAAGTCGTCGCATAGACAGGTTATATGTAAACGAAACTGCAAAAACCGTTATTGTTTTAGATTATAAAACAGATATTGATAAAAAACGGTATTATGAAAAATATCGCGTGCAATTAACGGAATACTATAAATTGTTAAAGGAATTTTTTCCGATGTTTAATATCAAATGTAAAATACTTTGGTTAAACGATTTTACACTGGAAAATGTAATATAAAGGGGTATTATTGCATTGATATGTTGACGCATTTAACGATTTCTAACATTGTTCTTATTGATAAACTAAATCTTGAATTTGGTTCGGGATTGAATATATTGACCGGTGAAACGGGTGCCGGGAAAAGTATATTGCTTGATGCGTTATCACTTGCACTTGGGGCGCGGTCGGATGTGGGTCTTGTGCGACATGGCACGGACACGGCATCTGTCACCGCGGAATTTGATTCTTGTCCCATGGCCGCTGCAACAATCTTGGACGAAATGGAAATTGAACACGACGATACAATTATTTTGCGCCGAACACTTGGCGTGGATGGAAAAAGTCGCGCATGGATAAACGATACACCCGTATCGGTGCGTGTTCTTAAATCTGTTGGGGATTTGTTGGTCGAAATTCATGGTCAGTTTGCAAATCATACACTGCTTGATGCGGCAACACACCGTGTGGCACTTGATAATTTTGCAATAAAAAATCTTGATGATTTCGCAACATTTTTAACTAATGTTGCCAATGCATATAACGAATACCACGTGGCAACAAAAAAATTACAAGAAGTCCAAAATTTCCTCGATAAAAATGTGGCGGAACAAGAATACCTTGAACATAACATCGCAGAATTGCGGGCACTAAATGTGCACATTGGCGAAGAAAGCGAACTTGCCACAAAACGCGCCGATATGATAAATGCCGAAAAGAACGCGGCGATTCTGGCGGACGCGGTTGCGGCAATGGGGCGCGGCGGCGACACATTGGATGCACAGATTTTTACGGTGGCGCATATCTTGGAACGTGTGCGGGGCGAAACAAATCCGTATTCGGAACAAATAGATGCGTTATATAACGCGGCGGAAATTGTTGCGCGTGTATCCGCGCAAATTGCACCAAACGAAATTGATACCGATACGGTCGATTCAATCGAAGAACGACTTTTTGCAATTCGCGCGGCATCGCGCAAGCATCATGTTGCGGCCGATGATTTGCCACAAAAATTGATTGAAATGGAATCACAGTTAAATACGATAACTAATTCAGATGACGAATTAAAAAGGTTAAAGTCAATTGTTGCGCGCACACACGATGCGTACCAATTGGCGGCGCGTGAACTTACCGAAAAACGCAAGCGCGCAGCGACCGAATTACACACACGATTACTATCGGAATTGCCCGATTTGAAACTTGGAAACGCGGATTTTAATGTTGAAATCGCGCCACGCGAACCATCGGCGACGGGCGCGGACGATGTTTTGTTTATGATAAAGACAAACCCCGGAATGCCGTTTGCGCCATTACATCGTGCTGCGTCGGGTGGTGAACTGGCACGTTTAATGCTTGCTATGCGGGTGGTTTTGGCGGACAACGATTCTTCGCACACATTTGTTTTTGACGAGGTTGATACCGGTATCAGTGGTGCGACCGCAAGTGCCGTCGGCAATCGCCTGAACCGTCTTGCGCACGATAGCCAGGCATTGGTTATAACCCATTCGGCCCAGGTTGCGGGTTTTGCCGACCGCCATTTCAAGATTGAAAAAACAACGAACGGCAAAACAACCACAACAACCGTTCGTGAAATTACGGGGGGCGAAAGATTAAACGAAATCGCACGAATAATTAGTGGTGCAGAAATAACCCCCGAATCAATTGCCACCGCCAAAACATTGATTAAATAACAGTGTAAAAATGTTTTTACAAATCACTTGACAATGTTGTTTTTTGGTCTATATTTATAAATGTAAAATCAAAACAACAGGAGACAAAATATGAGAAAACAAATGTTCAAAACATTCGGATTAGGTTTGTTATTGGCAACCGCCGTGTCTTCGTGCGGTGGCAAAGATGACAAGAATTCGCAACCAGAACAAAAATCATCCAAAGCACAGACAGAATCTAAACAACAAAAGGCGCAATGCGATGAACGGGCCGAACGCAATCGTATATACGAATATGAAAAACATGTTCGTGACTCTATTGTCCAAGCAAACGGGTTTCCCGAAGGTTCTGATTCTCTTTGGCGGGCTGCAAATGCGTTGGATGACAGTATTAGAACATTGGAATATAAAAACAGTCCGATGTACGCGATGAAAAACGAAGTGTTCACCGCCGGGAACAAAATTGCAGAAACTTATACAGAAATCCTGGAATCAAAATTAAAGATATACGGTTTGTCCTTTGATAAGGAAACTGTCCAAGATGTATTAAGCAACGACGAATTCATTATGTATGGCGCATACAAAGATGCCGGCGAACCAAACACAGAATTTGAATGGTTTTCTGATTGGGCGGTTGAATCGATTGTTAAATCGTTAAACCTTGAAAAAACATCTTATGGTGAGTCACGCCAGCAGGAAATTGTCAAAACAGTAAAAGAAACCACGCTTGAAATGTGTAATGAAATGTACCTCCGCCGTAAATCAATCGAACGAAAACACGCCAAACACTTTGCTGGCGGAATGAACGCTGTAAATGCTGGTTGTGTCGAATATAGTGAAGGCGGTTGCTATGTTGGTTATTGTGATTGGGAACTTAATAACTCGGCATTGGTTACGGAAAAGAAATTATGGTTGTATGATTCCAAATTACCGGTCGATTTCTTTGCTGACCAAAATGCGGAATATAACGTTGAAACCCTTGGGGGCGGTAAATGGCGCATTGCAAAGAAAACCAAAGATGGCAAGGTTTCAAGAACGGAAATATTTGTGCATGATACCGATTATGAAATTGCTACAACCCCAGTGTGGTTAGGTGAAAACGTGCCAAATATTGGTTCAAAATCGTTTTATGCGACACCAGGCGACAATATCGGAATGCATATCAATTACAGTGAAGTAATTGCCGTTACAAAGCCAGAGGTAAAATTCACGGGGTCGGCGGAATTGGAACGCCAAATTCGTGAATTAAAGCACGAACGAGAAAAAGTTGATGTGCGTTATGATGAATTTAACCGTGTTCTATCTTATGCTGATTCTGTTGCACGTCAAATGTCGCAAATGTGGGCGACACAAGGAAAGGCAAAATAAACATGTCGCACTTAAACAAACACCGCCGAAATGGCGGTGTTTGTTATATATTTACAAGCCCATCTGCAAATTCAACCGATGCGATTTTAGTTGTGGCCGCCACACTTGATATAATCGCACCATCCGCCGCCCGCGCAATCGCATACCCGCGTGCCAAGACATTTTTATACCCCAATGAATTTAACATTTGCCCATTGTGTTCCAAACCACGTCTTAAATTTAGCATTTTGTTATTCATTATATCGGGTGCGCGCGCAACAATTTCCATTTTATGTTTCGCATCCGTCATTTTCGCATTTATTATAACGCCCAGTGTCCGCGTAATGTCGTCCAAACGTTGTGCGCGTTCCATAACCATTTGCCGCGGACTTTTTATATTTATATTTTCGATTTTCTGTCTAAGGTTCTGAAATTTTGTGGCAAAACCAACCGATAACCGATGGAACATGTTTTCAAGATCCTGAATCAATGATATTTTTGTTGGAACAACGGCTTCGGCCGCACCGGTCGGGGTGGGCGCGCGGTGGTCCGCCGCAAAATCAACCAGCATCCAGTCCGGTTCATGTCCAACGCCCGTTATAACCGGAATTTTACTGTTTGCAACCGCACGCACAACGATTTCTTCGGAAAAAGGCAACAAATCTTCCAATGCCCCACCGCCACGCGCAACAATTATAACATCGACATTTTTTGCGCGGTTAAAATATTCAACACCGGCGGCAACCTCGGCCGCGGCGGTTGTGCCTTGGACGGTTGCGGGGTATAAAATTACATGCACCGGAAATCGTTCGCGCAGGCGATTTTGGATATCCTGGAAAGCGGCACCGGTCGGACTGGTGACCACACCGATTGTTGCTGGTAATTTGGGCAACGGCTTTTTACGCGCCACGTCAAATAACCCCTCGGCCGCCAATTTCTGTTTCCGTTCTTCCAACATTTTAAGGATTGCACCAACGCCCGCCATTTCGATACTAGAAGCCACAATCTGATAATTACTGCGTGCCGGATATGTGGTAAGCCGCCCGGTAATTATAACCTCTAGTCCATCGGACAACGCAAAATTCACGGGTGTTCCACGCCATATAATCACAGACATCGCGGCCCCGGAATCCTTTATCGTCATATACATGTGTCCCGATGTTGCACGCGTGATTTGCGAAAGTTCCCCCCGAATCTTTATAACCGGGAACGCCGTTTCAACAACATTTTTAAGCAATGCCGACGCATCGGTCACGGAAAAAATCATATCGGGTTTAACAAACGATTCCGGTTTTTGCATTTTGCATTCCTATAATTCCGTAAGTGGCCAACGCGGGCGCGGGGCGATTGGTTCACGAACAATTTTGCCTACCCGATAGTTTTCAATTCCCGCCCAGGCAATCATTGCGCCATTGTCGGTACACAGGTTCATCGGCGGCGCGGCAAAAATCATATTGTGCCGGCGTGCCAATTCTTCCATCGCCGCGCGTATCGCGCTATTTTTCGCGACACCGCCCGCAACCACCAGTGTCCTTGGCGCACACGCCCGAACGACATCCGTCTTCATCGCATTGTTTAACCGATTTATTATGCAATCGACAACAGACGCCTGAAACGATGCACAGAAATCATTTATAAATTCGTCAGAATAGGGCGGATTATACCGCGCCAACATTGCACGCGCCGCGGTTTTAATGCCACTAAATGAAAAATCACACCCGGGTTTGTCGGTCAGTGGTCGCGGAAAATCAAACGCCCGCGGATTGCCCAATTTGGCATGCGCATCCACAACCGGACCGCCGGGATACCCCAGACCCAACATCTTTGCAACCTTGTCAAACGCTTCGCCCGCGCTATCATCCAAAGTTTGCCCAATCAATTCATATTGCCCAACACCTCGCACCAATAAAATCTGACAATGGCCCCCGGACGCAAGCATTAGTAAATACGGAAATTCTACATCGACATTTGCTTTGCTATCATCCGCGGTTGTGGCGCAAAGGCGTGGCACCAATGCGTGACCTTCCAAATGATTCACCGCAACCAATGGTTTGCCGGTCGCCTGGGCCATGCCGGTTGCCGCCATCCACCCAACCAAAACACCACCAATCAGACCCGGCCCCGCGGTCGCCGCAATAACATCGATATCATCCAATCGTTTTCCCGCCCGCGAAAGCGCAAGATTTATTACTTCATCAATGGCCAATATATGCGCCCGTGCCGCCAGTTCTGGGACAACACCACCATATTTTTGATGCTCCGGAATTTGCGAATAAATTATATGTGAAAGTATATTTCGGTTTGAATCGACGATTGCCGCACTGGTTTCATCACACGAAGATTCAATGCCCAAACATAAAACAGCCGCGCTATCCGACGTATCACGAATGGCCGCGCCCATATCCATTTTAATAATTGTATCGTTTGTCATTTCTTTATTTCCAAAATCATTATACCCAAATTTTTTTCACTTTCCATCATTCTTTGCACGTATTCGCGAAAGGGTGTTTCAACAACCGCGCCCGCGCGCCGCGATGCGTGACGGAACCGCCCGTTCGGCAACAAAAAACCCATATGTCGCACCGCCAAATCGGTGCCGATTTTATCACAAATCTTTGGATCATCGCGTAAAAACAACACAACAACCGGGGTCAAAACCCGAATATCCGTGGCATATTTATACGGAATATATTCCAAACGCGCGGTACGTGGCGAAAAGTCCGTGTCCATATTGTGCATGACCCGAAACCAATTCTTTTTATCAATCGTGACCGTATGTATGGCGGTTGGCGCATAACGATTACTTACATTTTGAACAATATCGGAATTGTTGGAAAGCCAATCTGTTTCAATAAAATGGTTTCGCCGAACAAAGTCCGGCACGCCGTCCGAATACCTAATTTTATTTAGTTTTTGCACATCGGCCCCCGCCAAAACCGTTTCAACAAATGTTGTGCAATCAAACGCATCAAATCGAATAAGCGGGTCATTGTCCGGCGATTTCATTTCGCCCAACGGATCGGTTGCATACCGCACACCAATATATTTTGCGCCAAAATCCACGTCCACATTGCCGCCCACACAACCGACCAAAAAAAACAGAAATATCGCCCGCCACATTATTCTTCGTACACAGTGTTCTTTAATTGTATTCCAACAAAACAAAGTTCCATCGCGTCGCGCACCGGCATATCCGCGGAATCCGGCAAAGTTGCCATTTTATCAACACATGCCACCAACAGTTCAAGATTATTTTCCGATGCGGTTAAAACACGCGCGGCGGCAATTCGCCGTTCAACCGTCGCACTGCGCCAATCTTTTAAATATGCACTTTCCAACGCGGCGTCTTTGCGCGGTAATGTAAAGAACACAAATATCGCCATCAACAACACACCAAGCCCCACAAAAAAGACGATTCCACGAACAATGATTTTTTTCATATTATCCCCCCGAAACTAAAAACTATTCACACCGCACAAGCCATATATCATAGTCGGCATTTTGTACCGGGTTTTTACCGGGATTATTCCGGTCCAACCAATTACTATAAATCATACCACCGTCGGGGCGCGAAATTTCCGTGAACGCATAGAAATTTTCCGCATCAAAAGGATCAGATTGCTTGCAAGCGCGCACGGTTATGTTTAACTTTTCAAAACCGACCGCCCCGCCCACGGGTGCCATAATCGTCTGGGTCTTGCCGGCGGCCTTGTTCATAACCTGTAAAACCGCGGTGTCGCGATCAATATACGCATGCGCCCCAAAAGCGGTAAATACGGTCAATAAAGAAACAAGAATTTTTTTCATCACCCATATACTATCGCCATATCGCCGGCAAGTCAAATTAAAAAAGTGTAACCGCGGCACGACGTGTCGTGACGGGTGCAAGTGGTTAGTGTTAGTGGGGGTATTTATCGTTGACTTGCCGTGATTTTATAGTACCATACCCATAAAACCAAAGGGTATCAAAATGGCGAATAACGATAATTTTGAAAAAGAAAAAATACAATCAGATGATCCAATGATCCAAAAATGTTTGGATATTATCCGCAATAAAAATGTCATAGTTAAAGATTTGAGTGGCAAAGAATTTTATCGTGTTTATATCGGTGACGAATACCAGTTTTCATTTCATAAATATGATGAGTTTGACGAATACCAGATAGGCATAGATTTTAAGGATTGGTTTTTTTACAAGAAAAGACCAGATTTGGAAGAACTGTATAGATTGTGTGCCACCAAATACAATGAACAGGCATTAAAAAAAAGAAGAAAAGACAGACAGGAAACCCCTGACCTATGGACAACGAATCGGTATTTTATTTATATCGTGGGGATTGTTTATTATAGCTATAGGTGTGATAAATTATAAAATATCTACAAAAAGGGTGCGCGTGAATAAACAGGTTGAAGCATTTGAAAAAACTTTGCCGGCGGATTACTTGGAATATAAACAGGCGGTTGAACACTATCGCGATAGTTTAATGCACGCCAAAAGACGGTAAAAAAGGAAAAGAGATGTTGAAACAAAAAATAGCGCAGTTTGAGAAATACAGAAAACTGAGCAAACAATTAAAGGAATTGGACCTGCGAAACATTTGTGCATTTGGAGAATTCGCGGCGGCCAGTGGGAAAATATCCAAGTTGAAAACTAAGTGGATGCCAAACGTAAAACCGCGTCCGGAATTTTGGGGGCTTGCGGATTATCCATGTATAATAAATCACCAGGGCGATAAAATAAGTCAGTTGCTTGGATTATTAACTGGTGAATCTGATGTGATAACGTTCTATTGTCCAAAGTACAGTTCTGATGTGCCTTGCACAAATGAAACTTGTATGCACTGGGCAAACAATCAACATTGCTTTAATGCAGAAAAAGCATGGCTTGAATGTTCCGAAAAATATGAAGCCGTCAAAAAAGAATATGATACAGTTCGTGGTCAGATTTTTCGGCATGACAACGGTCGGTAAAAAAAGGATGAAAAATGGCTCAAAACAAAACACACAGATATGTTAGGTATGTTAATATGGGCGATGGTTGGTTTGCCCCAGAAATAAACGCCGCTTCTTTGTTTGAAAATGAACTCAATAAGAAATTGAAATTCTTGATGGACGCCACGGAAAAGAAAAAATAAAAAAATTGTAAAGCATAGATTTTCGGCTGCATTGGTTGAATTATTCAATAAAATAACCAAAATTTCGCGATAATAAAAAGGCAAAACATGTCGAATTCGTATGATAAACATGTCTATAGGGTTAAGTCGGATGAAGAAATGGCAAAGATCGTGGCCAAGGCAGAGGAAGAATTTCGTGATCAACAAACAATCGAACTGAATAAGGAATTGGACCGACATAAAACCGAACTCGATCAATTGCCGGAAATATTTCGTGTCCGAATTGGTGCCTTGCAAGAAGTCAACCCAGAAAAATTTTCGGATTGCCCCGAACTTACCCTGGCCAGTTTGGCGGCCGCGCGCCTGGTTCGAACAGTGCCTGAAAAATTTCGGGATATTTCAAACACATATTATAACGAGGTTATTTTTAAATATGGGATATTGTGGGACGTTATCAAACCGAACGAGGTATCAAAATTGGTGTATGCATATCGCGATGATGTAAAAAGCGGCGCAATTGATAAAAATGGTAATGTTAAAAATCTGGCAAAATCTAAACTTATGACACTTTGTCACGATTCCGAAGAATATGGCCGGCCGTGTGATGCCAATGGTGTATATTTTCGGTTTAACTGTAAAAAGCCAAAATCGGGAATAACCCTTAAACAAATTATTCGCAGTCATATACGACCATACAAATACTATTCCGATGATAACAAACTGGTTGGATCCTATGTCATGCATATGCCAAATGAATTCGATGGGCGACCATGGCCCAGTATAAAATTTACCCCATCTGTTGGAACGTATGTCGAAACCGCGGTTGGCGCATCAATTCAGATATCGTACGATTATCAAACCAATGTTTGGATGGTGTTCCGCGGTGTGCAAATCGATGTGCCGTATAAAACCAAACCCAGCGAGATTGAGGCAATTATTGATAAATACCTTAACGCATGGCATCAATTGGTGGCGACACGTGGGCATCTTGTCGCCGCAGATTATAGCGATTAAACCATATAAAAAGGACAATAAAATGATGGATAACACGAATTCAAAAACAGTTCCAACACCATTGTTCGAGGCATCTACGGCATACAAACGTCTGGTCGGATTGCAATGTGACATTAAAAACAATGATGTATATGGGCTTTATGTTTATATGCGTGGCGACGGGGTTTTGTTGCAAAACAAAGATACTGATTTGGGCGTGGAACAATATCATTTGGCCAACGGCGATTATTGCAATAAATATTACAATTTGTTATGTCAAATCAAAGATTATGAAGAATTCTTGATTTCCGAAGTTAACGATAATGCAAAAATATCAAACCTTATGACAAAAAACATTGATGTGTTTAACAAGGGATATAATCCCAACGAAACAACATCATGGCGCAGGTCGCGTTGCACTTTTCGATTTGGTAAAACAATTGATGTACCCTTGGATGTATTTGGCGGATATAATCCGATAGTTATACAAAAAGATAGTGACAATTTAATTGGGGTTGGTGGTTGTGTGCCTGTATTCAAAACGATAACGGTTTGTAAAAATCAGCCAGATTATTATGTTTATATGTTGAAATTGATTGATTCCATTCATGCTGGGGCCGGCACTTATGCAAAACGCCCATGTATCCACATTTCATTATTCGATAACAAGGAAAATGCGGATACATACAAAGAATATATGAACTCGGAATCTGAAAAATTCCAAAATCATCCAATGTATCCGGATATTGAAAAACAGTGTTATCCCGCCCTGCAACGGTTCGATAAATATATGGGCAAATCGCGGTAAAAAAGGAGATAAAAATGGCAAAAGAAATTGAAATGGAACCTTTGTATGAACGGGATTATAATTTACCCCAAGATACATATGTTTGTTCGGCCACTGGGTTGGTGTGTGAAAAGGTATCACAACATTTTCGTGAATATCGCGCGTTTATAAAAGAATTAAGCGAAACCGGCGATACAAGGACTTTTTTTACACGGTGAACCGAATTTATGTACCGATCCGTATTATTTTGGTCGTTGCACTGTTTACGATAATTTTATAAAAGCGGTTACCAAGTTCGCCAAAAACAAAGGACGTTAAAAATTCTGTCCTTTACATCAGTTTTATGAAAACAATTATTGCCACAGATTTTTATTTGCAAGGCAAAATGAAGTATCGACTAACGCTTTAATCCCCTGGAACCACGAAATACTTTCATAGTCGGACTTTTTAGCCCGGCTTCTTCCATTGTTATAAACTCAATGTCTCTGCTAAGAAGGCCCATGTGCGGGCCCATATTCCTTGTCGCAGTTTTGATTTTTCTTGTTTTAAGGCGATTCTTATATGTTTTATCTTGTTCCAATTCTTCACGATTATATAAAACCAATTTGGTATCTTTGATATAATATTTTACCAAATCTGCGAATGTGGAACCAGATTTACCCAATTTTTTATCAACGGCTTTTTGCAAATCCCCAAACACCAATTTGCCTATTTGGTCGCGGATTGTATCCCACTTTAATACATCTTTTTCTTTCTTTAATTTTTTCAGCAATTCTGTATAATCACTTGCCTGATAACCGCACTCTGATTTCATCCATTTAGTAAATGCATTACACACCTCTGGTAAACGACCATAACCACACATAAATTTTTTATATTTACTGATCGATGCGTGCCAGAATGAGTCTGGCAACACAATACCTATGATTTTATCACGCGGAATACCCCAACCAACATGGGCTTCAGATGGTATGCCGGACTCAACACCGTGCATTGAATAAACAGCTTTGCAAACAAAAACTATTCCATTGGCGTATCCGTTGCCCAAAACCTCAGATTCACAAAATAACGGCGACACAAAAACAGAAACCTTGTTTGTCCCATTGTAGCCGCCCCCACCCATGGAGCTTTCAGGCATTCCGGTTTTTGATAATTCGCTTTGCGATAATATTCCATGTTTTAATATAGATTCCATTCTGAAAACGTCGCCACCAATGGAATGATAGCAATAATCTTCGTTTAATAATGGATTTTTAACCATATTTTACTCCTAATTTATCCGTGCTATTATACTATAAAACTGGCTTAAATTCAACTGTTTTTTCTATTACATCATACGCGATTTTATGATATAATTCCCCTGTTATCGCAGGAGATTTTTATGAAAGAAATAATTGCTTATGCTTTTTTGTCTGTTTATACCATTTTGGAATTTGTTGCCTATATTCCCCAGATTATCAAGATATTAAAGACACGGCACGCCGATGATTTAAGTTTAACATCTTGGTTCGTGTGGATTACAACCGATTTGTCTTATTTGGGGTATGTTCTGTTGGAAACACCAGAGGTTGGTGTGATATTTATCGCCACACTAGATTTGGTATTTATTGTGACCGTATTCTTGCTAACCGCATATTATCAAAAACACAACAAACGTAAAAAAAGATGCTAGCACTAAAAAAATCCCGCAAGTGCGGGATTTTTGTGAATCAGATGGGAATCTATTTTTCGCTCTTTTCGGCCTTTGTGCCTTTTTCCGCGCTTGTTGCCGCCAAATCTTCAACAATACGCGCCTTTTTACCGGACAATTTCCGTAAAAAGAACAATTTCGCGCGACGCACGCGACCAATACGAACCTTTTCAATTTTTTCGATTGCCGGGCTGTACAGTGGGAACTTGCGTTCAACGCCAACACCATAAGATTCACGACGAACCGTGAACGATGCGGTATTGCCCATGCCACCGTCACGTGCAATCACGACGCCTTCGAATAATTGAATACGGAATTTGTCGCCATCTTTGATTTTTACATGCACGCGCAAAGTGTCACCCGCCTTGAAATTCGGAATAACCTTGTCGCCTTTGACCTTTGCGATATTTTTTTCTTCGATTTTTTTAATTATGTTCATTTTCATTTTCCTTTATTAAATCCGGACGACGCATTTTTGTTATTTCGTCCGATTGTTGTTTCCGCCACCGTTCTATGTTGCCGTGGTGACCAGACAGCAGGACTTCTGGGACATTTCGTCCACGCCATACCGACGGGCGGGTATATAACGGCCATTCCAACCCCCCGATTTCAAAACTTTCATTTGCGGTCGATTCCGCACCACCGCCAAGTACATTATCCAACACGCGAACCGTGCTGTCAATAAAAACTTGCACGGCAATTTCCCCGCCGGACAATATGTAATCGCCAATGGATAATTCCATAATGTTATATTCATCAATAACCCGCTGGTCAATTCCTTCGTACCGACCACAGAGCAGGGTATAAACCGCGTTTTTCGCATCACCCGCAAACCCGCGTACCATTTTTTGGTCTAAACGCGCCCCACGCGGGGAAAAGCATATAATTTGCCCCGGTTTTTCGATTGAATCTATCGCCGCACCCAACGCATCGGGGCGCATAACCATACCGGCACCGCCACCGAATTGTGCGTCATCAACACTGCCATAATCATTTATGGCAAAATCGCGAATGTTTATAACACTATACGACCAAATTCCGTCCGCCAAAGCACGACCAACCACCCCGGCACCAAGTGTACCCGGAAACATTTCTGGAAAAACGGTCAGTATGTTAAAGTGCATTTTTATTTTGTTTTTTCTTGGCTGCGCTTTATTTTCTGTGCATTACCATAATAACAACTGTCGCATAAGTTTTGAATTTGAACGGCAAGTTTTTTATTATCCGCCTCTGTCCAAATCCATATATTCGTTTGTTTCCACGGAAACGGCATATTTTTGGTTGTGATTATACCATGTTGCTTTGCGTATACCTGAACCGGGCATTTTTTTAACGGTCGGATTCCACATCCATCTTCGATTCTAATTAGTTCCTCGTCAACATAAATCATTCTCATAAAAAAACCTTTTATTTCACGTTTACTATTTTCTTTTCAAAATCTACACTCGCCCCCCGAAAAGACACCATGTCGCCATTATCTAATTCCATAATATCGCCGGCGCCAAAGTTTTGAAAGCACACAATGTGGCCCAATTCCGCGCCATCACGGACAACCATCATTCCAATCAGGTCCGCCTGGTAATACTCGTCCGATTTTGTTGGCGGCAAATCGTCGCGGTTTATAAAAAGTTCTGTGCCCCGCAACGATTCCACCGCCGTTCGGTCGGCAAAACCATCCACGCGCATAATAACCACATTGGTATTCGGAAGCGCGCGTACAAAATGCAACGCACCGGCCGGAATTTTATCCCCAAAAACCGCCAGTTTTTGAAAATCCGACGGTTTTTCAGTAAATGTCTGAACCCGGACTTCACCCCGTATGCCCTGGGGTGCAACAATTTTTCCAACCAAGATGCGCGTATCTGACGGCATATATTATTCCGCCGATGCTTCGGTTGCCGGTGTTTCGGCCGGGGCCTCAGTGGCGGCCTTGGCGGCGGCTTCGGCCGCGGCTTTTTCTTCGGCCAGTTTTGCTAATTTATCGGCCTTGTCTTTGATTTTTTGCAATGTTTTTTCAGATTGCAAATTCTTTTTCGTCTGTGTTGGAATCACGCGTTTTGCAACCAAACCGGCATTAGCAAGGAAACGATAAACACGATCCGACGGTTTCGCGCCCTTTGCCATCCATGCCTTGATTTCATCAATTTTAAGAATCACGCGTTTTTCATTGTCGCGCGCCAACATCGGGTCATATTTACCGACGACCTCTAACACATTACCGGAATTACGTGCATTGCGTGAATCGGTCACAACAATGTGATAATACGGGCGTTTTTTTGCACCATAGCGTGCCAAACGAATAACAGTTGCCATCTTTTTGCTCCTTTTTGTATAGCCCGCCGCCCATAGCCTTGGCGACGGGCGGAACTGTTTAACCCACAAAGAAAACCAACACCAAGGTTGAAAACTCAACGGATGATGCGCCTTGTGCATACCGCACACAGGTTTGATTCAAATGGCAATCTCTGGGATTTGCGCACTCATTATGTATCACAAATATCCAAAAGTCAAGCCAATTCACAAAATGCAAAAGCATCTTGCCAACAAATAAACTGTGGATATCGGCATATAACCAAAACCGCCCCCACAAAATCCGCGCTATTGATTATATTCAACGTGTATAAAAAACCAAGGTTCTTACTACACGCACAAAAGCGAAAATTTAAATTTTATAAGTCGTTGATTTTACAGGAAATAAAAATTTCGGATTTTTGAAAAAAACTGTTGACCAAAAACCTTGGTTTTTAGAATAATAGTTTTGATGTTATGTAGGATTTTCAGATTTTGTACGATTGTGTTCATTATATTCACGCCGATGTTGGTGCGGGCGGGTGATATTCCAACGATTACTATTACCAACAAAACAAATCCAAAAATTGCGGAATTATATCAAAAATTACAAGATAAAAGTGCTGAAATTGCCGGAATAGAATCCGAACGACTTGGCGCATTAGAAGAAAATGCAACCGCAATGTATGAAAAAGAACAAAGTTTGGAAAACAAAACTCTTACAGCGACGACGACCGCAACAACAGGTTTGGGTGCAATGGGGGCGACAAGCGCATATGCCGAACGATTGGCCGATGCAGACGCCGAAGAAAAAATGTCTGCATACATTACTACAATGAGATGCGAATACGGCGGCGGAACACAGGTCAATTTAGGCAAGCAAGAAACATTGCCGGGCGGGAATGAATTGGCAAACTATTACGCAGAATACAAACAATTGGCGGAAACGTTAAAGGCAACAAAAAAAGCGTTAAACCTGCGTCCCGGAATTGAAAGCGAAATTTTATATGACCGCGCCGAAAGTGGTATTTATCGTTATCAGACTGCAGAACAACAAAGCGGTGCATATACTTCGCTTTCGCGGGCATTAATGAATCCAGAAGGCGAAGATGCCGCAAAAATTGCGACACAAAAACAAGAAAATTCCAAAAAGTTAAAAACCGGTCTGGTTGCGGCGGGTGGTGGAATTGTCGCCGGAATTATTGGAAATTATGAAATAAATAAAGATGCACCAAAAGAATCAAGTGACAAAATCAACCAAGAATATGACGACAAAGTTTCCAAAATTAACAAAGAAAAAACAGATATCGAAACCGAACTTGTCGCGGCAATTGATGAAAATCGTCAGCGTGTTCAAGAATACAATCAAAAGGTTCGCCAGTTACAAGAATCGCGCAACGAAATACAAAACGCCCACACGGATTGCCGTGAATTGTTTGGCGACTATATCGGGGCGGTGGACAATTTAGAATTGATTGAAAATGAAACAGATGTCGTTCCAGATGTCATCATGCCAGAAATGGATTCAGATTTGTTAGCAAAATGTACCCAGTGCAAAAATAAAGACGCGGTGTTTTATGCAGAAACAAAAACATGTGAATGCCCTGCCGACCGGCCAATCGAAAAAGACGGCAAATGCGTAGGAAAGCCTGTTGAAGTGGCACCCGTGGTTGAAACACCGGTTGATGACAAGGTTGTATCAGAAGAAAAAGATGAAAAAGAAGAAACGCCCGTCGTATCGGATGATCCGAACATCTGCGCGGTGGGTTTAAAACATACGGCCGGGTTTGGCATTGTTGCAGGTCAAACACGCGTTGGTGACCGGTGTACTTCGGCCTTGGTTTTGGATGGTACGGTGTTCAAACGTAAAAATGGGACATGTGGTTGCAGTGCGCGTATATGCGAAACGCGAAATGGACGCGCGGCCATAGCCGAGGGTGGTGTATGTGTATGTGATAAAGAAAAAGGTTATAAAGACGAAAAAGGTAAATGTGTTAAATCCACAGACGAAAGCAAGACGGGGACACCAGAATCCGCAGAACCCGAATCAAAAAAAGAATACAAATATTATAATTGCGGTGATACGCGTCAGTTGCCTAAACAAATAATTGATAACAAATCATGTGAATATGTTAGCAATTTTAGTGGCCATAAAGTGACACCAATGGAAGCAGATGGTCTTATGAAAGAGTGGGCATTAGAAAAATATAAAGATGCAATTGAATGTGACGAAAAATCACACAGAATACAATCCGACGGTGAAAAATACCGTCAATGTGTTAGTACTGGCAAAAAAGAAAAATATTATGAATTTGTATTCAAATCTTTGGATGCAGGTAACGAAGATTTTTTCAGTGCATTGTGTTCAATATGGGGGTTAAAATACGGTAAATCTGATGATAGGGCATATTATACATGTAAAAACACCGATGCTTCAACATGCAAAAAAATATCTGCCTCTGTGAAACGCACGTTTTTTCCAGGTGGAGAAGCAATATTAGAGAATTCTAAATGCGTAATAAAAGTGCATGAATCTGCTCAAAGTTCGCGGTATCAAATTAATGCAAAAGCAGTGACCGTAGATAAATTAAAAACCACATATGGTATTGACCCAAGGCATTTTTATGATAAGACCTTGCAAATAAATGCAAGTTCTGCACTATATAGAGAGATTCAAAATTATCTTTTTAATGATCTACGTTTGGGTGTAAAACCAATGCAATGTTTTTCTGGAATTGTTGATAATGCTCTTGTGATTCCCATGACAACCGATGAATATGAAGCCCAAAGAAAAAAACAAAATGAATGTGTGTCTCAAAATAATACCGCAATGATGGGGAGCACATGGGGAGGTGGGGGTGCTGGCGCACATGATTGTATGAAAAAGTATCCAATACCAGAGGAAATGTCGGATATACTAACTTGCGAATATGATGGCAAACGATTTGATCTTACTTTCAAAAAATTGGATGTAAAATGGAATCGTAAATCAACAGCTGGATATCAGGGTTTGCGTTGTTTAAGCGAAGGCGGTTCTTTTACCGGTAAAAGTTGCGCTTTGGCAAACAAAGAAAAATGCGATTCTTTCAACGCACGATTCAAAAAAGATTACCCAAATTCCAAGGGAATGGAATGGGACGAAGAAATTGGCGCATGTGTCTTGAAAGATGCTAAATATGTTAGTAATGTGCAAAAAGTTGCTGAAACAACAGGTATGGTTGCGTTGACTTTGGTTACTGCCGTTACTGGGGGGCCTGTTGTGTGGGCGTTGGCTGTTGTCGAAGGTGCCGCGCTTGTGACGGAAGCTGTGACCGAAGAAAAAATAAACGATTGGGCCGAAAGATTTTTGGTTGATGCGGCAAAGTGCGATAGTTCAAGTTGTGCCGATACGACATTAAAAAAACATATTGCACGTGTTATCGCCGGTTCAAAACAATTTAGTGAAACCCAAGAAAAGCAAATTGCACGCCAGATGCAACGATTGATGGAAATGTTGGACGTTAATATAGTGACACAGATTATAGAAGGTGGTAATACCGCCGGATTTATTGGCGATAGTCGCGATCCAGATTTGGAAAAATCAATTAGAAAATATTATGATACTCAGTTAACTGCAAATGAAAAAGCTTTACTTGCTGCTAAAAAGATTTCGACTGTATTAACGTTTGCAACATTAATTGGTGCCGGGGTTACGGCCGGATTGCGGCAAGCGGTAAAACATAATTGGTTGAAATTATCCGAAGCCAGACAAGCCAAGTGGGTGAAATGGAAAATCCTTAAACCCGACGATGTCGCTGGATTGGCACCAAAGGCCACAGATGCAGGAACCGATGCAGCCCGGGCCATGACACGCGCAGAAGGCAAAAGGATACAAGAAATAGATGCACGAATCGCAGAACTTGAAAAAAAGACCAACAGAACCGCAGATGAAGCCGCCGAATTAACCAAACTGCGGCAAGAACGTAACACCATTTTGAACAAGGTTGGCACCAAAGATGCAGATGAAGTGGCAAAATTGTCGGCCGCCGCATATAACCCAGAAATAGAAAAAGCTCAAAGTGAATATCAAAAACTGTTGAAAGAACGCGAAGCATTGGCAAAACGCATAGGTACCGATAAAGCACCGGGCAAAGTCGAACTGCAGACCATGGATAAACAGGTCGCGGCAGCAGAAAAGAAATTAAAAGATTTGGGCGCTGATATTGAACCTGTTGACCCCTTGTGGAAGGCCGATGGTAATGTTACAACATCGAAAAAAGCCGAACCTAAACAAGCGGAACCAAAGACCGCGCCCAAAGAACCCGAAACAGTGGCACCAAAAAGCGAACCCGCACCGAAGGCAACGGGTGGTGATCCGTATACAAATATGGATCCACGTATTAAAGCTAAAATAGATCAAATAAAGACGGAAGGTGGGGAATTAGGTGTTGCCAGAAAGAATTTGACAGATGATCAATGGAAAGCTCTTAAAGAAGACCTTGCAAAAGATGGAGTAGAAGTAAAAGAACAGGGTAGCGCAATGTTCGTTATCAAGAAACCCACGGTAACATCGACACCCGCAAAGATGACGGTCAGTGAACTTGCTAAGAAAAATACAAAAACTATTATTGATGAAGCCAAGAATTTATCACCAACGCAACGGTCAGAATTGTATTCAACGCTGACACCGGCGCAACGAAATTCTATTGCAAAAATGAAAGTTGATTCTAAAACGGTCACCCTGCCATTTGGTTCAAACATTGATGATTTGGCAAAAAATCCGGATTTGTTGGATATTACTGGGAACTATTTGCCATTAAATCAAAAAGCACTCGCAAAGGCCGCAGAACCAGAGATGCAAAGATTTACCGTTTTGCGTAACAAACTTGCCCATCAACAAGAACTGGAACGAACACAGCGTGAACTGATTGCAGCGCAACGCAAAGGAACATTATCCGCAGAAGAGGCAAAACGACTTGAAAGTGTGAACAAGGAATTAAGTGATGGCGCGAAATTAACCAAGAATGAAGTCGCGGAATATAACAAACTGATGAACGATCTTGATCCCATTCAAACAGAAATACGACACATAACTTCTAGTGATATAAGTGTAGATGCAATTATTGCAAATGGGACACAATATAAAGAAAAATTGCTTAATATCATTTCGTCAGACCCATCATTAAGGCGACAGGCACAGAATTTTGATAAATTATCAAAGACCCAGAAAGAGAACTTTATGAATCAAGTTGTTAAGAAATTGGATGTGTCTTTTGGGGTGGATACGAAAACAAGAATAAAATATGTTGATTCTTGGGTAGAAATTGGTGGTGATGCGGAAATGGATGCACGGGCGCTCGGTTTCGCAGATTCTGATAAAAAGATCATATATATGTTAAATGATTCTCCGGTTGATTTGGGGTATGGAAACAAGTTGGATAATACCATGGCCGTGGTTGCGCATGAGCATGGGCATATTATGGATGGGTCGTACGCGGAAAAGGTTGCGGTTGGGGGAAACCAATTTGGACATAAATTCGGGGTATCAAACACAGATACCTGGGAAGATTATGCGGAATATTTGATGGGGGCCACTGAGCGCAGCTCTCGCGGCATTAATGAAGTTGTAGGAACCAACTTTACGAAAGATTTAAATGCGACGATAAAATCAGGAAAAGTTACGACCAGTCCCATATCAGATATAGAAAAATTAAAAATACAATCCGGGCTTACGGGAAATACATTTGTTCCGTCATCAAAACAAACAAACGGATTGGGGGTTGATTTTTATAAATTTACACCGCCTGTGGAACGTCCCGGATCATTACAACAAATGGTTGATAATATGAAGGAACTTGGGGTCGAGCATGTTGCGGTTATCAAGGAAGACGGTAAAGAAGTTGTCGCGATATTTGATAATGCCGATGATTACAATGCTGCAATGAGAAAGTTGAATACGCAAGCACCAAAAGGCGCGCCGAAAGCAACAGCAAATGTGGAGAATAGTGTCGGGGTGAGTAATACCGGACGTGGCGCGTTGGATGGTGCAAGTTCGGCGGATAATACTGCAAAGAAAACTGGTGATGTGGCGGATGCGGCCAGAAATTCAGATAAAGCGGATAATGTCGCAGATGTTGTAGCCGAAGTCGAATCCCCGGCATTTCGTAGGGCAACCAGTATACTAAATTCAGAAACAGATTATATAGGTGCTGTACGAGATCAACAATTGACAGATTTTGCTATGGATTATCTTGATGATGCGTCGAAAGCTACAACTGAAGCAATGGAAAAAAGCGCATGGCTGAAATACCATCAAAAAGTTGTTGATTATTTAGCTACAAAATTTGATAGAGCAAAAGCGTTACGCATAGCTTCCCAAAGACGACAAATATATATGAGTATAATTGCTAATGATAAAAATTTATCGGACAAAGCATTAAAGTGGAAGAATTTATCGGCAGGCAAAAAACAGGATTTTATGCAAACTTTAGTTGACAGGTTCAGTCAAATACACTGTAATGGACACTCTTGTAATGTGAATGTTACATGGAGTGGTGTAGGTGGTGAAACTCGTTACGCCGAAGGGGGAAATATAACTATAAGTTTAAATAGCGGCCATGTACATGATGCTAGTCACAAATTGATAAACATATCCCCAAATACCAGTTTAGATGATGCAATGACAGCTTTGGCTCATGAACATGCTCATAGTATTGTTTTAAATGCACCAGCACAAAGTTCGATAGATGAACGATTTACAAGAATAGCAATTATGCATGGAGAAGACGAAAAAGGAGTAACGAGCACTGAAATTTTTGGGAGAAAGCTCGTTTCTAAGAACGGAAACTATCAAAAATTGCTTACAGAACAAGAAGGTTTCTTGGTTGGTGAAAATGTAGGTAAAAATTTTGAGCGAGATTTACGACTAATGTTGTCGGACGACGTTGCAAGAATGTCTGGCAAAGTTGGTGGAACCAATGGTGTGTTATTGGATCCAAATGAACTTGTTCGTGTTGTTGGTAATGAAGGGAAAGTAATAAATGGGGATTATATATCTGCATCTCGGGATGCAAGGAAATATCTTAACGATGTTATTGATTCTGGAAAATATACAAGAAGCGCCGATGATTATATTGAGACAATGAATAATATGCATCGCGTTTCTGCAAATGGTGCAAACGGAAATTTAAATTGGTACGCAGACGCGGGTCAAGGTGGTATGGATGTTAACCCCGGAAAAATAAGGGGTAAAGGTAGACCAAGAAATAGCAGAGGCGCACAAGCCCAAAAGGTCGAACAAGTTGCTAAACAATATGGAGACCCATTCAGAGTTGCAAACACATCAACTGTTAATTTGCCTGGAATACCAAAAGGCAACTTGCCAATAAATCAAAATCTGGGTGGAACATTTTATCACTGGTACCCAGATGGTGGCGATGCATTGCGCCCTTATTATGAACAGATGTATAGAACGTCCAAAGAAGCATTGGATTTGATTAAACGTAACGCTTCCGAGAGGACTATTTTAGAAAAGATTGCGGAACATTACCAATATGCCGCAAATGCACGACCATATGGGCAAATAAATAATTCATTATTTATGAACGAAGTAAACTCGCTCCTTCAAAGAGCAGGTCTGCGGACAATGCCACATGGTGAATTAGATATTGCTGCGATGCACTTGCAACCAAACACATTCAAAAAATATTTTATAGACACATATTACAAGACACGGTTGTAGAGAACTTTTAAAAAAATACTTTATTCTTGGCAACTCTTTCGGGTTCTCTTCCGTTGCCACATGCAAAAATTAAACCGGCAAAATGCCGGCTGAATTTTTGGTGCGGGCGAAGGGAATGTAATTCCCATTCACTTTGTTCATGGGCCCCTTTCACTGCGCTTCGCTTGTTCCGAACCCCCTCGTTGCCGTTGGCAACTCTTTCGGGTTCGATTCAACATCTGTTCCACACGACCAAAAATATAACCGACACACGATCGGTTTTATTTTTGGTGCGGGCGAAGGGAATCGAACCCTCGTCTAAAGCTTGGGAAGCTTTCGTGCTGCCATTATACCACGCCCGCGATGTGTGATGGATTCTATATCAATCCAACAGAATTGTCCAGTGGAAAAAAATTAACGCGAATGCAAACTGTTATTTTTCATAACCAAGGCTTCTAATTCGGCTAATCTTTTGACCTTGGCCCTATATACCTTGGGTTTCGGTTTGTTGGATTGTAATGAATTTATTGTATCAATTATTTCCTGCAAAATATCGCGACCGACGGATACGGTGACGTTGTTTTGCAAAACACGAAATCCTTGGATTAATTCTTCCCAGTCTTGTTCGTCCCGTGGCTTTGGATTTCCCGCCATATTAAGTATGACTTTATATCGTTGTTCATTCATGGTTATTACCTTTCGTGTTCCGTGTAAAACTTTGTTAAATCCCATCCGCCACGAACCCTTTTGTGATTACGTTGTGGTCGAATTGTTTTTTGTTTTGCCCCGGTGGAAACAGCACGTAAACGTTGCCCACGTCTATAATAAGTTGTTTTTATGTTATAAGGATTTTCACTCATTTTTATACTCCATAAACACGTTGATTCATTTTTTTACGCAGTTTTTGTTCAATGCTGGTTCCCAAAACATGCAATGATTTCTTCACAATTGTTGTAGGGATTCCATATTTATGTGCTTCGTTCAAAAGATCATTATATAAAGTTTTTGGTAAGTTTTTCATTGTTGCTAATTGTCGTATTTGGCACATAATTGAATAAAGCATTTGTATCCTATCCGAAGGATTGCGAAGGTACGAATAAATGCGATTTAAATCAAAAGATTTTTCAAAACCTTGGCGCAGTGCGATTTCTTGTAATGCCTCTGATTGAGAACCAATTTCTTTAATAGAATAAGGCATTAGATAAACAGATTCGCTACAAATATTTGAACCCGGGTTATTCATGTATTTTATGAAAAATTCTTGAGGTGTCTTGGGTTCAATAGGGTTGTATATTCCTTGTTTGGTATATATTTGTCGTCCTAAACCTGGACGGTTTGAAACCATTTCAAGACCGTTGTGGCTTATTTTAGCCTGGATTCTTATTAATGCAAGACGAAATCGCTCTAATTCCGCAGGCGTAAATAATTTGTGTCTAGATTCCAGTGCTTGGACAAATTGTGTGGTGCATACAGTTATGGCATCCGGATCGTTCTCTAGATAGTTCAAAATTTCGGTTTTGTTAAATTTGTTGTCTGGCAGATTACCTTCGGTAAATGCGGCAATCTTTACATTGGTTGGTAACAGGGCAGTGTCCGTGTATTTTATTGCATCATAATGTTTCTTTTCTATAATAACGAAATTTACAACTTCTGGTGCAGGATGTTTTATATACTTGAAGTTTGCTGGATCTTTTTTACAGATGTACATTTGTAATTCGACCGACGGGTTGGCGCATCGATTAATTAATTTTTGATTTTGATTTAGTGCAACGATAATTTCAATGTCAGTCAAAACCTTTTCTGCGGGTGATGTTTCGGCATCACAACGTTCCATTGTATTCATTATTTGCGTCATCATAGAATTAAATTTTGTTTGGAATGTTTTATTATTTGTTACAAAATATTCCATGTTATAAATATGTTGTTGACTGTTCAAATATGTTAAAAGTTTCCGTGTTGCCCATTGTAACTTCGCTTTTTGGCTTTCACTATAATTACGAGTTAAATTGTATAATTCTTCGGTAATACGTACCATATCCTTGGTGCTAACAAAAACATTTTCTTGTTTCATAATAATGTCCTTTTTACTTCATTGGAATTTGCAATAGTTGTTCCGGGAAAATCAAATCCGGGTTTTCAATGGCGTTGCGTTCGGCAATAATGCTAAACAATACACCGCGGCGCAGAAAGTTCCGTGCAATGACCCACAAACAATCGCCACGACGCACTGTATAGAATGTGTCGTTATCGCCCGTCATTTCCGGCATAACAAAATTATGATTTACGGTCGCGATTGTTTGGCCGTCCGCATCATGTAAACGAACCCCGAGTGTATATTCCCGTCCCGGTGTCAATTTACCAACATCCGCACCGATTCCAAAATTCTTGTAATCCGATACGCGTGCATCCCCAAGGAACATATCGTTTAATGAAAGTGACACGCGCAGGCGCGGCAACGCGTTTCCGGTGACGACAAGACGCCCGGTATCAAGATAGTCGATTTTCGAAACAATCAAATCGCCGTCTTTTAGTATCGCGGGCGATTGCATAACGTGACTGCCGTCCTTGGTCATAAGTAATGATACAGAATTGCGATAATCGACATCAGATACATAAAGGAACACCGTGTCTTCGGATTTTTTGTCCGGTTTCGTACCGACCAATGACATTGTATAGTTGCCCGGTTTTAACCCGCGGCCCGGTGCATAAACAAATTCGCCATCGTCATTTGTTCGTTCGGTCGCGATGATTTTGTTATTCAAAACAATCGAAACATTTTTATTTGGTTGCCACCGGCCCGCCACAACAATCATGCCATTTGGCTTTATGCGAACGATATCAAAGGACGGTTTGTCGGTTGTCGTTGTTGGTGATGGCTTTTGATTCGTTTTAATTGTTGTTTTAATTTCCACTGGGTTGGGTGCGCGCACAATGACAACATCACGGCCGGCGTTTGTTTGTGAAAACATTGCCCAAATCGCGACGAATAAAACAATAATTGCACAAGCAATAGGGAACCAGTATTCGCGTAACACAGATTTTTTGGGTTCTTCGTCTTCCGCGCGGGAAACTTTTTTTTCTGGCTTTGCGCCCTGTTCTTCTTCACCATCATTAAGGGATTTTAGAAATTTACGTGTAAAACGACGGCGGCGCGAAAGCCAGCCATCTTGGCGTGCGATTGCATCGTCAATCATGCTGTCGGTGGAACGTTTTGTTTTACCCATGGTGGCGGTATTATTGTTTGCCATTTTGTATCTCCCGTTATGTGATGTTTTTTTCAATAGACAAAATAGCATAAAAAATGTTTCTTTGTCAACTTATTTATGATATAATTGTTCGGAAAAATGGAGAAAACATGAAAAAGATAGCAATTATGACAACGGGTGGCGATTGCAGTGGCCTTAACACCGTGATAAATCGTGTTGCACGTGGTGCAAGTGTTCGCGGGTGGCGGGTTTACGGAATTGTTGATGGAACGGACGGACTTTGTTGCAAGCCGATAAATGTAATAGAAATGAATCCGGAAACCGTGCCGATTGAAAACGCCAGACTCGCGGGCAGTTTCCTGCACAATGGGCACGCGTGTATGCTGAATTTTGAAAAGGCGATTCAGACCGGGCGCATAAAAGAGTTTAACAAAACCCTGCGCGATGCATTGATGAAATTAAAACTTGATGCACTGATTCTTGTCGGTGGCAATGGCAGTTTTTCACTCGCCTGGCTAAACCGTGAAATTTATCGTGATTTGTCGCTGGTATGCATTCCAAAGACAATTGATTTTGATATACCACTTACCGACCGAACAATCGGGTTTGATACGGCGGTGGAACAATTGACCCGTTATTGTGACCAGATACTTTTGACGGCACGCAGTCATCATAGATGGTTCGTGGTGCAATCAATGGGACGTGATTGTGGGCGGCTTGCCCTGCACGCGGGAATTGCGGTTGGTGCCGATGCGATTTTGGTTCCGGAAATAAAGTTCGATATTGATGAATTGGTGCAACACATAAAATCTGTGGACCGTGATTATGGTATTATTATGGTGTCCGAAGGCATAACACTGCGCGGGCATTCGGGACGTCCGGCGGATATGATTGCGCGCAAACTTACCGCGGCGGGAATTACGAACCGAACGGCATTTCCGGACTATGTTCAACGTGCCGGTGATACGGTGGCGGGCGACAGGTTGCTTGCCACAAAAATGGCGATGTGCGCATTGGATGCAATTGAAAATAATGAAACATATGTTATGACGGCGCTGCGGGGAAACGATTGCGTGACGGTGCCACTTGCGGAATTCTATGCCGCAGGCGATGTTAGGGCCGACCCGAACATTCCGGCGGTCAAAACCGCAAATGCATACATTGAACCAGATGATCCATTATTGAACGTCGCGACGGCAATGGGTATCTATATTGGCGAAAAGAAATAAGTTATAGGCGAAAACACACCGACAATTTTACAAAATCGTATTAATCGCACAGAGTGGCGATAAAAAAATTTGCATTTGATAAAAATCGCGATAAATTAAAAGACACCTTGCATAGAACCCAAAGGAAAAAATTATGATATATTCTATTTCTAAAACATTCGATTGGTATCTAATGGACATAATGCCAGTTGTTGAAAAATATGCTATTCAATCAAAAAATGGCTATCATGGACTTTATACGCATACTGCGGCGGTCGTATTTCGTGGAATTGATTATGCGCTAAGCCTTGGCAAAAAACCGAACCCGGTTGTTTTTGCTTGTGCGTTTCATGATATGGCACGTATAAACGATGGGAACGATACTATTCACGGTCCAAACGCAATCCCGTTGGCCGAAACCGTTATGGACAAAGTTGATTCCCTGGATTACAACACCCGCGAATCTATTATATATGCGGTCAAAAATCATTCATTGAAAAATCTTGCGCCCCGTGACTATATTTCTGCGTGCTTGTGGGATGCCGACCGAACACGATTGGCCTGGGAACGCGGATACCGTCCGAATTTCTTTACAACCCAGCGCGCACATCGTGTTGCATCAGGCACGGCGAACGAATATTTGAAATTTATGCAAAAAAACATGTCGTCGCGCGCCCGTGATATCATAGAACTTGGCGAATCTTATTGATTTTTGACCCGTATGGGCGTATACCATAAAAAACAAAGGAGAAAACAATGGCAAATGAAAACCTTAATCCGTTATTGGGGGCCCAGGCACGCGTAAAATCCGCATGTAATAAACTAGGGCTTGATAACAACATTTACGAAATTCTTAAAAACCCCGCCCGTATTATAGAAGTGCAAATTCCGGTTAAAATGGACGATGGATCTGTTAAAACCTTTACAGGTTTCCGCGCACAACACAATACCGCGCTTGGGCCATCCAAGGGTGGAATTCGTTTTCATCCCGCCGTGTCACGTGACGAAGTTGCCGCACTTTCAATTTGGATGACATTCAAATGTGCGGTGACGGGTCTGCCGTATGGGGGCGGCAAGGGCGGAATTATCGTTGACCCAAAAACATTATCGGCGGGGGAATTGGAACGACTGTGCCGTGGATATGTTGATGCAATTTATCCAATACTTGGCGAAAAGTCCGATGTCCCGGCACCGGACGTCAACACAAACGGACAAATTATGTCATGGATGATTGACGAATATATCAAACTTTCGGGCGACAATTCATTTGGCACATTTACCGGCAAACCGGTGGAATTGAACGGCTCACTGGGGCGGACCAGTGCGACCGGTTTTGGAATTGCAACAACAATCGCGTCGGCACTAAAAACAACGAACAAAGATATAAACGGCGCAACAATCGCAATCCAGGGTTTCGGCAACGTGGGCAGTTTCACCGCCAAATGTGCATTTGATATGGGCGCAAAAATTGTCGCAATCGCCGAATGGAATACGATTCTTTATAATGAAAGCGGTATCGATATTGATGCACTTATGAAATACAAGGACATAAATAAAGGCAGCATTGCCGATTTCCCGGGTGCAACCGTAATAACCGCCAACGAATTTTGGGGATTGCCGGTGGATGTTTTGTGTCCTTGCGCAATGGAAAACACGATAAACACCGACACCGCACCACTCGTCAAAACCAATTTGATAGTAGAGGGCGCGAACGGTCCAACAACACTTGACGCCGAAGAATTGTTATTAAAACGTGGCGTAATGATTGTGCCGGACATTTTGGCGAACGCCGGCGGCGTGACGGTTTCATATTTTGAATGGGTGCAAAATCGGTACGGTTATTATTGGCCCGAAAGCGAAGTCACGGACAAAGAACGCGCCGCCATGATTTCCGCATTTGATGCAATATATAAAATAAAGCAAGAATACGATGTCAGCATGCGCGAAGCCGCATATATGTATTCAATAAAACGCATAGCCGCGGCAATGAAATTGCGCGGGTGGTGCTAAAATAGTGGTCAGTGTAAGTGATTAGTGTTAGTGGAAAATGGGCGCATCCGCACCCATCGATCATTTGCCGTTTCTATCTTTTGTGCCATAAAACCCGCCCATTTGGGCGGGTTCACTAACACTTGCACTTACACTAACCACTAACTACTTTTTTTCCGAAAAATCGGCATCGCGTGCGCCATCGGACTTATTATCGTCCGACGCATTTGCACCGGCGGCATTTTGCGCCTCTTGTTGTGCCTTATACACCGCTTCGCCAAGTTTCATGGCTTTTTCGGATAATGCCTCGGTCTTTTGTTTCAGTAATTCCGCGGTCGCATCAGATTTTGCCAATTCATCCGCCAATTCTTTCTTGGCCGATTCGATTGCGCCCCTATCATCCGCGCTTATTTTGTCACCATGTTCTTTTAGTGACTTTTCAATCGCGTTGATTGCGGCCTCCGCGTTATTTTTCGCCTCCGCCAACTCGCGTTTTTTCTTGTCCGCATCGGCATTGGCGGCGGCTTCATCAACCATACGTTTGATTTCTTCTTCGGAAAGTCCACCATCAGATTTAATCGAAATCGCCTGTTCTTTGCCCGTGCCTTTATCTTTGGCCGACACATGAACAATACCGTTTGCGTCGATATCAAAAGATACTTCGATTTGTGGCATTCCGCGTGGCGCCGGCGCAATACCTTCCAAATTAAATTGCCCCAGCAATTTATTATCCGCCGCCATGTCACGTTCGCCTTGGAATACACGAATTGTCACGGCCGATTGATTATCTTCGGCGGTTGAAAACACCTGGGACTTTTTGGTTGGAATCGTTGTGTTGCGGTCAATAAGACGCGTAAACACACCGCCCAATGTTTCAATCCCCAATGACAATGGCGTCACATCAAGAAGCAAAACATCTTTGACATCGCCCTTTAACACGCCACCCTGAATCGCGGCACCCATTGCGACAACTTCGTCCGGATTCACGCCCTTGTGCGGTTCGCGACCAAAGAATTCTTTGACCGTTTCAACAACCTTGGGCATACGGGTTTGACCACCAACCAAGATAACTTCATTGATTTGCGATTTTTCAATTCCCGCGTCCTTTAACGCCTTTTTGCAGGGCTCAATCGTTTTTTGAATCAAATCATCCACCAACGATTCCAACTTTGCCCGTGTAAGGGTCGTGTTGAAATGCTTCGGCCCCGACGCGTCCGCCGTAAGGAAGGGCAGGTTGATATCGGTTGACATCTTGGACGACAGTTCGATTTTCGCCTTTTCGGCGGCCTCTTTTAAGCGTTGCAACGCCAATTTATCGCCCGACAGGTCAATACCGGTTTGCGCCTTGAATTCTTCAATCAGGTATTTCAAAATCCGCGCATCAAAGTCCGACCCACCAAGTGCCGTATCACCATTGGTTGATTTCACTTCAAACACGCCATCAACAATTTCCAAAACGGAAACATCGAATGTTCCACCGCCCAGGTCATAGACAACAATCGTGCCGTCCTTGCTTTTATCCAACCCATACGCCAACGCCGCCGCGGTCGGTTCGTTCACAATACGCAACACGTTCAACCCCGCGATACGACCGGCATCTTTGGTTGCCTGGCGTTGTGAATCATTGAAATACGCCGGCACAGTAATAACCGCATCGGTCACCGTTTCACCAAGATAATTTTCCGCATCTTTCTTAAGTTTACCAAGAATCATTGCCGAAATCTGTGACGGGGCATATTTTTTGCCATCAATTTCAACCCAAGCATCCCCGTTATCGCCCGCAACAATTTTATAAGGCACGCGTTTCATAATCTCTTTAACCTCTGGACTATCATAGCGCAACCCCATAAGACGTTTGATTTCATAAATTGTATTTTCCGGATTCGTCACGGCCTGGTTCTTGGCGGTAATACCCACCAACTGTTCGCCGTTCGATGTAATTGCAACAACCGACGGCGTTGTCCGGCCACCTTCGGCATTTTCAATAATTTTTGGATCGTTTCCGTCCATGAACGCCATAGCGGAATTAGTTGTTCCCAAATCGATACCTAATACTTTTCCCATTTTTTACTCCTGTGTTTTATCTCTGTATGTCACAAATATAGTTATCACAAAACCCATTTCAAGACCATAGGAATAAAAATTATCCGTCACCGCGAAGCGTTGCCGTGACTGCGCCAGGGCTTTGCCCTGGCTTGGTGTAAGTCTCACTTTATGCCAAAACTATACCCCCTTTTTTTTGAAAAGAAAGGGGGGGGGTAAAATCATCAGTGTTACCATTAATATGGTTCATATGGTGTGGCGATTTCCGCCTCACCCTCAACAATCATAAAATCTGCCAATTGCTCTTCCCAACTTCTTGCTGATTCACTATCTTTGCGACCTGCATTTATATACATCCTATGCGTATCGCCCGTTGTGAAAGTTCGCACAACATTTGCATCAACGGCCGGCGACGATGTCGCTGTTGACCAAACAATTGGCACACCCGAACCTATGGTTTCATTGTCGGCGATACCAAAAGCGCGCCAACCACCACGCCCAGTCGTATGCCAAACACTATATTTCGTGTTTGGTTTACACGGGACAACAATTGTTCTGTTTGCACTTGTTGCATTTAATACAACACCACTAGAATTATACCAACCTTGCCCAGTATCCATTGTATTTAAGTCAAATAAATTCCTCGACTTGCGATACGCCGTTTGGTCGACGATGGTCCAAAGGGTGCAACCATCCGCTTGGTTTGCACATTCAAGTTTTGTTGTTGGGGTTGTTGGTAAATTCGTAAATGTCGCATTTAACGCCGACGCGGTAATAAGTTTATCGCCGTCAGTGGTCGCATCATAACTGCTGATGTCTGAATACAGGGCGCGTTCACCAATTTGACCGTTTCCGGTCGCGGTATACGTCATTACCGTTTCACCCGCGTCAACATTCGGTTGACCCGCCGCGGGGATTTTTAACTGCTTCGTTTCTATTTGTGTGTCAACATACGCCTTTGACGCAACGGTTTTCATATCGTCTTCGGCATACGTGACACTGGTCGTCGCAGTAATCATAAATACCAATGCCAATAATATCTTTTTTAACATTCCTTTTCCCCCGTTCACACGTTATATTTTTTATCCATTATTATTGTTGTTATTATTACTGCTGTTGTTATTATTTCCACCATATACCTGTTGATCTTCGATGGTCCACAGGGTGCAACCATCATTTTGGTTCGCACAGGTCAATTTTGATGTTTCCATTGTGGGTAAATTTGTGACACTGCCTTTCAGTGCC
>JAFRSV010000009.1 GCA_017427405.1 Alphaproteobacteria bacterium | reverse complement strand
CTGCAAAAAACATATTCCGCATGTATTGGAATTGATGCAAATCTTGCTGATTTGAAAAAAATGGCGGGAATCAACACCGCAATAACCGGTGTCGGAACCGGACTTGGCGCCGGTGCAACGATTGTTGGCATTGTAAAGGAATCAACCGACCAAACAATCGATGACTTATTGCGCGAACTTGCCGAAATGGAAGATGATAAAGATATCCCAACTGATGAACAGGTTGATAATTGGTTAAAAGAATATCACGCAAACAAAAGCACAAAACAATCAGAAATCGATAAACTGACACAAAAATCAAAGTCACTTGGTAATTGGCGCACTGGTCTACTTGCCGGAAACACCGCAACAAATGTGGCCGGTGCAATTATTGCGGGTAAAAATACAACCGATGGCGACCTGCAAAATCAGATTGATAACTGTAAAACCGCTATATCTGAACTTCGTCGTGCGCGTGGTCGTGCAAGGATTGATGGCATGGATGTCGGTGAAGCAAATAGTATTATTTCGGCATGCGAAGGTTTTGAAACCGTTGACATATCAAAGATAAATACCAGCGCAAAAGGTGCAATGATTTCAAGTGCAATTGGCGCGACAACCGGACTTAGCGGAACAATAACCAGTGCGGTTGCAAACAGTGATAGTATTCGTTCACAAAAAAACGCAGATGGCACACGCACAGATAAAGAGAAAAATCTAAATACCGCATCAAATGTCCTGGCGGGGGCGTCAACGGTGGCATCTGGGGTTGCAACGGTATTTAATGCAACGCAAATATCGGCAATTAAAAAAGTCGCCGAAGTTGCCACAAAATGCACGGAGGCATTAAAATGAAACGAATTTTAATTGCCTTTTTATCCGTGTTCTTTGCCAATGTTGCGCTGGCAGACAATTTGCTACACATAAATTCAAACATTGTTGGCGAAATAGTAAAAAAACATATACCACCAACCAAACAATTCCAAGCATTATTCGAATATAATCAAATTGTAAAAGAACGTGGCGGAATTACACCCGACGAAATTCGCCGTGTGTGTGCGGCGGCGGGTTGGCAAACAGATTTTGCACACGCAATGACGGACGGTGCAAAATGTGATGCATTTGTGGAAGATTTGTTGAAAAACGCTTCTATTAAATTTTATGAGGTTTGCGGTAAAGATAAATCTGGTGGAAAATGTATAAATGATTTCCAGGCATTAACCACAAACATGATTCAGGCAACCGGTCTTGCAAAACTGTATGCGTATCACAAAGATAAAACGGAAAAAGTTGTTTGCAATAATACCGCACGTAACGAGATAACAAACAACACATCGACAATTCGTGGCGGAATGAATGCCGGCATGGCACCGACAACATCAACGACCACACATTATGTTCAATGCAAATCGTTGGATAAAAATATATTCTATGAATTCAAATTCAACAACACCCGCGGAACAAGCGATTCTACAAATCACCGCAGTTTTAAAACCGGGATTTGTTCTGTGTTCGAATATAAATTCCAAGGTGCCACGAAAAAAGATAATCGTGAAAAATCGGGTTGGGATATATGCGATGGTGCAACACAGAATGCATGCGGCATGATAAATAATGCCTTAAATAAAGCACACAGTGGATATTTTGCATCATGGGGTCCATTGAGCCGAACACTTTCAACCGGAAAACATGGCAAAGTTAACGAAGCAGGTGCGGGTTATGAATTAAGTGCGTCACAATTACCATATTGCATTTTAACCGCGAATGCCGGGATAAAGTATGATGGCACGGCATATGAACGCACCGCATTTGGGTTAGATGGTCGATATTTCTTGTCCAAAGATATTCAAACCCAAGGCACAGCAGAATTGCATGAATATATCAGAAAATATGTTGCATCACGCGGTATTCAAATAAAGGAATTTTCATGTGCGGAAACATATGTAACCGTGAAATTGGCGGGTCGGTCAGATTCTGATGACATGATAACCTGCACAATAAATGGTTCAACGGTTGACTTCTTTTTTGATGATTTATCTGAATCAAAAACAAAGTATGTACAAGGTGCAAAACAAGCGTTGGATTGCATCGTTGCTGGGGGAAAGTTTACAGGACAAAAATGTTTAGGACTTGGTGAAGAACAATGTAACGCGGTGCGTGCAACAAACGCGACATCTTGCCCAGAATGCAAACAAATAAAATGGAACCCGCAAACAAACATCTGTGAATTGCCCTCTTCGGCATCTGCGGCAAAATTAAGACGCGGATTAAATTATACGGCGATTGTTGGTGGCGCAGTTGTCGGTTTGGTTATAACTGTGGCCACATTGGGCACATCCACGGCACCAACGGTTGTCGTTTTGGCGGGAGTCGGATTAGAAACCGCCGGTTCAGCAATCGAACTGATATCGCAAATGAGTATTGATAAGAAAGCCGATAAATTTTTTACCGAATCTGCAAGTTGTAAAAATCAAAAATGTGCAGAAAAATTAATCAAAGATTATTTGCAAGAATTAGCAAATCAATCGGATAGTTTATTGGATTCTGAATTGGTAACCGCCGATGATGAATTTGCAAGGTTATTTGACCTGATACCACCTGAATCAGAATTTTATACAGAAATTGTAAAAAAAGGAATAAAGGGTCAAACAGTTGAAAGTAATAAACGTAAAAATTTGGATATAAAATCTTGGAATTCCGACCAGATTTGGCGTGCGGTTGGAATTGGGTTACAGTTTACAACATTGGCCGCATCAGCCGGATGGAAGATTGCAAAAAAATCTAATAAACTTGTAAATTCCACCACAAAATTACGTGTGAATTTAGATATAGCCAGCAAATATCTTGACCAAGCATTAGGTGTTACAAAAAAAGTAAAAATAGGGTTCTTTGATACGGGCTTTATAACAAAAGTCGATGTAGATGATTTCATAAAGAATTTAGAAACCGATGGATACCGCTTTGAACTTGTCGGCCAAAAGGGGCCGTACAAGTTGTACGATGTATTTGCAAACGCAGAAAAAGATATCGATATAGAACAATTACAAAAAGAATTTTTAAAACAAGCATCATCAAATGCAGACAGAGAAGTTCGCCTAACGGCTCTTGGTAATTATTACGCTTATCTTGAAAAAGATGCCCCAGATTCATGGTATAATACGTACGAAGAAATTGTCACCTCATATCTATCACAAGACCCAGATATCGCACAGGCATACATGAATTGGAATAAAATGTCCACCACAGAAAAATTCGATTTTATAGACCAAACAAATCGTAAAATACGACATTTAATAAACGAAGATCCTTTAATTGTCGGTTATCATCGCCCGCCCGAGAATGGCGCCGCAAGTTATGATCCCTCAAGAATTGGTTCAACGGCGCGATTACTTGGCCATGATACATACGGCATTCGTCCTGAGAGTGGGGATGGGTTTAAAAAAACGTTAGATAATTTAATACATGAAAATTACCATTACACACAGGATATCGGAAAAACACAAACTCCCAAGTGGTTATTGGATTATAACATAGACAATTACGTTCAACCAAGCAAAGACCCATTAAAATACCCATTATCAGAATATAAAGCACAACCAGTGGAAAGACCGGCACAGGCTATCGGCCACAGAGTAAGCGACAATGTCGTGAACAGTTTAATAAAACAAAGGATCGAATCTTTAAGAGATGTCGCCACGCATTTTAAACAAATCGAAAACCCCCGTTTGCAAGAACTTGGACAAACCATGGAGAGTTTTATGAACAGCAAAAGTCGTGCATATTGGTCAAAATGGAGAGAAACTGCCCGAAACTTACAATCAGAGCTGCACACCAACCGTATTAGTTTGCCGAAACAAGACGTAGAATACATAGAATCATTTGATATGGATTTTTTCGATAACATTAAAAACGCTTATAGATTTTAAAATTTGTACAATAAATACGTAATTTAAAACTATTGTATTTATACGATTGATTCATAAAAAATAGTATATTAAACATTTCGGCGTGAATTACCGGATTACGATAAAAAATCGCCGAGAATCGGCGATTTTTACTAACACTAACCACTAACCCACCTTCTTCAACACCAACGATGCGTTTGTGCCGCCGAATCCAAACGAATTGGACAATGCAACATTGACATCGCGCTTTTTGGCTTTGTTCGGCACCAGGTCGAAATCGCCAACTTCTTCTATCGGGTTTTCCAAATTGATTGTTGCCGGCACAATTCCGTCACGTATGGCCAGTGTACAAAATATCGCCTCTACCGCGCCGGCGGCCCCCAGCAAGTGCCCGGTCATAGATTTAGTTGACGACATACATGCGTTCGTTCCCGCGAACATTTTCTTTACCGCCAACAATTCGCCAACATCGCCCAGTCCCGTCGATGTTCCGTGCGCATTGATATAGTCAACATCCGCCGGTTTTAACCCCGCGTCACGCAGCGCCGCCATCATCGCGCGCGCGCCACCTTCGCCCCCCGCCGCCGGGGCGGTTATATGATACGCATCGCCCGACAGGCCGTAACCGGCAACCTCGGCATAAATTTTTGCGCCACGCGCGACCGCATGTTCGTATTCTTCCAAAACCAAAATACCCGCACCTTCGGACATAACGAAACCGTCCCTATCCTTGTCCCACGGACGCGACGCGTGCGCCGGGTCATCGTTGCGCGTACTTAACGCCTTCATCGCAGAAAATCCCGCAATGCCGATTTTACCAACCGCACCTTCGGACCCGCCACAGACCATAATATCCGCATCGCCATGCTGAATCAGACGCGCGCCTTCGCCAATACTGTGCGCACCGGTCGCACACGCCGTCACCATCGCAACGTTCGGACCGCGCAGCCCATATTTAATTGAAATATGTCCCGCCGCCATATTTATTATGCACTTTGGGATAAAGAACGGACTTATGTGCCGCGGCCCATTGTTCGCAAGTTCAATACAGTTTTCATAAATCGTGTTCAACCCGCCGATACCACTGCCGACCGAAACACCGACCCTATCTTTGTCACCGGTGTATGTATCCAGGCCCGCATCGCGCACCGCTTCGTCCGCGGCAACCACGGCATACAAAATACATTTATCCATTTTTCTTTGTTCGCGCGATTCAACCACCGTATCCGGATTAAACATTCCCGCATCGGTCCCACGCACGGGCACACCCGCAATTTGACACGGTAATTCGGACGCATCAAAATCATCAATTTTGCGAACACCGGAACGACCCGCAACAATGTTTTTCCACGCGTGTTCAATTCCGCACCCGACCGGCGACACAATACCCATACCCGTAATAACAACCCTTTTCATATCATAAATCCTTTTAATAGAGTTAAATCACGCCCATATAATAATATGTTTTCCGCAAAAAATACAGAAAAAAAATCCGTCGCAAAAAACGCGACGGAAAAACAAAACATGATTAAACTTATTCTGCCTTCTTGGCATGCGCATCAATATATTTTACCGCATCGCCAACAGTCACCAATTTTGCCGCTTCTTCATCAGGAATCGTGATATCGAATTCTTTTTCCACTTCCATAACAAATTCGACAACGTCCAAAGAATCCGCACCCAAATCATTCACAAACGCGGCGGCTTCGGTCACCTTGGCTTCGTCCACGCCCAATTTATCTGCGACAATTTTTTTCACTTTTTCAAAAGTTGACATTTTTCATCCTTTATTTTTGTTAAACCTTTTGCCATCTAAAACGACATATGCCATAAAACTATCACTTTCAGGCGCCGCTGTCAAGGAATTATAACAAATCCTAACAAACGGCATTATTCGATATCGAACAAATCGTCCAACAATTCATTCATATTATTGCGCAAATCTTCCTTGTCCCCGGCCCAGGTAAGGCGCCGCGCGATAAATTTATATACATCGTCCATCGTCAAATCCGGAATTTCCGCATCCGCAACAACGCGCGCCCACGCAACCCGCGGATCGGTCAAATGCCCATGCCCGCGCCCCGGGAAAACCCAATAACCGTCTTGGGGTAAATCTTGCAATAACACAACCGCCCTATCAGACAACGGCCGTTCCCCCCACATATCGCGATTGAAATCCAGGTCTTCCCACTGCATAGAAAAAATCTGATTCTTGGTCGCGAACCCGTAAATCAGCATTAAAAACGCCGCACGCATTGTGGAATCTGGATAATTATTTATCGATTCAACCAATCGATTTAATCCATATTTATTTAGTGGCCGCGCCCGCCGATTTTGTTTTTGACGCGGCAATTCCGACACCGGATTTGATATCACATACCCCGTTTCACACGCATAACGAAAAATACTCTGCAATAATTCTTGCATACGCGTTGCAATCGCCGCGCCACCAATTGCATCAATCGTTTCACGCACATCATCGGTTGTTATATCCGAAACATTTTTATCAAACAGCGGTTTCAAATGTTGATTTATCGACCGTACCAATTTATCGTACGAACCAACCGACCGATGCACACGATTTTTCAAATACATTTGAATAAAATCAGAAAACAAAATTTTCTTGCGCTTTATTGAAACTTTTTTTGACGCATTATCCAAAACGGTTGCAACCGCACCGCGCGCTTCTTCTATATCCATATCGGGATATTTACCAATTAAAATACGCCGGTCGCGCCCATTTATACGCTTGCGAACAAAGAACGTTTTAACACCGCGACTTGTTATATACAAACGCAGGCGCGGTTCAGAAATATCCTGAACCACATCAAACCCGCGCGATGGCGCAGCAAGGTTATCCAAAATATACGGATTAAAAAAGAATTGATGCGCCATCTCCGCTCCCCTTTCGGTTTTATTTTGAACGACTAAATAAACCGCGCACAATCAACCGACGTGCCTCTATCAGTTCTCTATATTCACGCTCTGCACATTGCAATTTTCTTGTGGTCCTTATATATCGCTTATTTGCGCCATAGCCCGGACATTTTGAATTATCACAATATTCACGTCTGGAATATCTTTCACAATTATCATCAGGCACACCTTTTTGCAAATATAAAAACACACAATGCATTCTTGACACTGTTCCCATTTCGGAATCCGGGCAACGATTCACCGGCACCGCGGTTATCATTTCCTTGGCATCAAGATTTTTATTTTGCAAATATTCAATCCTTTGGCGTTTAAGTTTAATATCACGCGTCACCAAAAAAAGTTGTCTTAAATCATCAAACATCTTTTCACCCTTACTTTTGTAATCCAAACATTCCACGGAAACGTTCACGACGTATTGCCAAAACAGATTCCAAATCTTCAACTGCCAATTCATAATCTATCCTGTTTTGTAACATTTGGCATCTATCACTTTCGTCCGTATTACAAAGCCCATCATTACCTATGTGCGAACACACCGATATAAATTCCGTATCTTCCGCCGGATGAGATTTTGAAACCCATGGAAACGCAACAGTATTATATTTTACCAAACATGCGTTTGGACGTTCCGCATCATAATCCAATCTTTGCCTGCACACGGTTATTTTTTCACGTGCCATTTTCACATTACGGCGTGCCAAACGCACATCCGCACATGCGTAACGCCAGCTAAGATAATCAAGCATTCGCCCCATAATCGCGTAACCTGCCCTTTGTGACCAAGATTTTTTTACAAACATCGACATTTCATTTTCCTTTTTGTTATACCTTAAGTGCATTTATGAATGCAGATTGTGGTATTTCAACATTACCAAACATCCGCATACGCTTTTTACCCTCTTTCTGCTTCTCCAAAAGTTTTCTTTTACGCGTGATATCACCGCCATAGCATTTTGCGGTCACATCCTTGCGATACGCCGCGATTGTTTCACGCGCGATAATTTTTCCACCGATTGCCGCCTGGAGTGGTATTTTGAATTGGTGCCGCGGTATAAGGTCCTTTAATTTTTCAACAATTGTCCGCCCCCGTTTTTCCGCAGATGAACGATGACACATGAACGACAGCGGTTCAACATTTTCTTCGTTTACAAGAATTGAAACCTTTACCAAATCTGATTGTTGATACCCATTTACCACATAATCAAACGACGCATAACCCGAAGAAATTGATTTAACGCGGTCATAGAAATCAAATACAATCTCTGCCAACGGCAATTGATACACCAAGACCGCACGGTTGCCAACATAAGATATATTTTCTTGGACACCGCGCCGTTCGGAACAAAGTTGCATTATTCCACCCATATATTTATCAGGCATCATAATCGTCGCGCGCACCCACGGTTCTTCGATGTATTCAACCTTGGTAATGTCCGGCATATCGGCGGGATTTTCCAAGTCCAAAACTTCGCCATTACGCATATGAATTTTATACAGCACACTTGGCACCGTATTTATCAGCGAAAGGTTAAATTCGCGATTTAATCTTTCACTAATGATTTCCATATGCAACAATCCCAAAAATCCACAACGAAGCCCAAACCCCAATGCCGAAGATTTTTCGGTTGTAAATACGAACGACGCATCATTTAACGCCAATTTTTCCGCACTTTCGCGCAATGTCGGGTAATCGTCCGATTCCACCGGGAAAAACGAAGAAAACACAACCGGCACCGACGGTTTGAAACCCGGCAACACATCAACATCCGCACGCGCATCCGCAATCGTATCGCCAACCTTGCAATCATGAATCGTTTTCATGCCCGTGATAATAAACCCAATTTCCCCGGTGGCAAGCGAATCGACATTTGCCATTTTGGGCGTAAAGTATCCAATTTTTTCCACCGTATATTCCGCCGCCGTTGCAATAAACTTTATCTTTTGTCCGCGCCGCAGTGTGCCATCAACAACGCGCACCAACACAACAACACCCAAATAAGAATCATACCACGAATCAACCAACAGCGCACGCGTTGGCGCATTTTCATCACCGCTTGGCGCCGGCAATTTATGCACGATTTCTTCCAACAGTTCCGCGACCCCCGCGCCGGTTTTGCCGGACACCGCAATCGCGTCCGCCGCATCAAGTCCAATCACATCAGAAATCTGGGCACGCACCGCGTCAACATCACTTGACGGCAAATCAATCTTATTCAACACCGGCAACATTTCCAAATCGTTGTCGAGTGCAAGATAAGCGTTCGCCAATGTCTGCGCCTGGACCCCTTGGGTCGCATCAACCAAAATCAACGCGCCTTCGCACGCCGCAAGTGACCGCGACACTTCATACGAAAAATCGACGTGCCCCGGCGTATCCATCAAATTCAACTGATAAACCTGACCATCTTTGGCGCGATAATTCAACCGCACCGTTTGCGCCTTTATCGTGATTCCTCGTTCGCGTTCAATGTCCATAGAATCCAAAACCTGGGCCTTCATTTCGCGCGATTCCAATCCCCCCGTCATTTCAATAAGCCGGTCCGACAATGTCGATTTTCCATGATCGATATGTGCAACAATTGAAAAATTTCGTATATTTTCTTGTTTCATTTGCTATCCCACTAACCCCTGTCGCGGCACCGCCTTGCGGTGACGGAACTAACCACTTACACTAACACTTTTCTAAAAGCTCTTCTATCCTCTCCGCCCTCTCCAACGTATCATCGTACGTGAACCGTATCTGTGGCACGTATTTTTGGTCAATTTGCTGTCCCATTTTGAAACGAATCGTCCGCGTTTCTATGTCTAGCGCACGCTTTGCCGCATCAATATCATCAATCGGGCAATGAAAGAACAACCGCACGAACTGCAGCCCCCCATGCCCATCGGCCCCGACCAGTGACACCTTGGAAATTATCGGGTCATCCGCGTAATCTTTGCGTAAAATCTCCGCCACAATGGTATGCACCTTGGCGGCGATGCGTTCATTTCTATTTGAATCAGTATGTTTTTTTGGCATTGACGAATCCATTGCTATCATTGTATTCTACGGTATAAGATATTCAACCATAATCAAGAAAAAATTTTTACATCGGGGATAAAATTATGAAATTTTCTGAATACTTGCTGTCGCGCGCGGAAACCAAAGCATACACATGGATTGTTTTCATTTTAACCGTGTGCGAATCCATATTTTTGTTTATTCCACCTGAAGTTTTCATGACACCACCCATCATCGCGAATAAAAAACGCGCGGTTCCGGTCGTAATCGCCGCATCGCTTGGGTCAATTGTCGGCGGAATTATCGCATATTGTATCGGAATGTGGCTGTTCGATTCGGTTGGAATTTGGCTTATCAATAATTTCGCAAGCATGGAAAAATTCGAACTGGCACAAAGTTTATTTATAAAGCATGGCATATTTATTATATTTCTTGGGGCGGCAACACCGGTTCCGTACAAATTACTGACGATTTGTGCGGGATTTATGGGATATCCGGTTCTTGTCTATCTTGGCCTATCGGCGATTTTACGCACAGGTCGATTCGCAATTGTCGGCTACCTGCTTTGGCGATTTCAAGAACGTGCAAACGCAATAGTAAAAAAATTCTTTTGGCCACTGACCATCGGCGCAATCATCATCGCCGGCGTTGGAATTTTGTTGATGATGTAAGGAAAAAATTGAAAACACAAATACATATATGATAAAATCACCCTGTGAAACAAAAGGAATAAAAATGAAAAAAATTATTGCTTTACTTGGTGTGCTGTTTTTAACCGCATGTGATAATGTCGATACAAATACCAGCAAACACCATTTAAAAACGGAGAATGGAACCATGGAAATCACCACACGACCGCTAAACGCCGAAGAAGCATGGGAGCATATTTTCAATAGTCACAACATGTATCATACACGACTTAAACAATTCTATCATAAACCCGACACATTTATTCCTGTGCCGGGCAATAAAGATATGGAAGATATGTTCAACAAAGAACAATTGACCGACGAAGATATCGAACATTATCGTAATATTTTCATAAACGAATTGTATGATGCTGATACTCTGATGCGCCTTGATAACGTATTTCAACAGTATGTAATACCGGAACTGGAACGCAAAACCAATGAATATCTTGTACCGCTTTTGTCATCATGGAATGCGCAAATGCCGGAGAAATTGGCAATACTGTACTCTATAGATTACAGTAGTAAGTATAATCCTGAAACAGAAGAACCCGCACTAATAATTTTCGGTGTAAACAACCCGTCTTTTAGCGCGGAGAATCCTTTTGATGATAAAGAAAAAATATTTAGTCTGGTATTTCATGAATTTGTGCACACACTTATAGAAATCCCGATTATTCGTGAATATGGCGTTCCCCAAGATTTAAAAGAACGCATAGTTGACCTGATTTGTTATGAATTCATACAAAGACCCGTCCGCGAAAATTTCAAAGATTCGTTCGCAAATGCCTATATAACACCAGAGGTTATAAAAACGAATTTGCCGGCCGCAGTGCAAAAAATGATGGCTGACTATAACGCAAGGGAACAAAAATAACATTATTTCTGTAATCGAAATCTTTTAACCCGCACTTCACGTGCGGGTTAAACAATGGCCACTGCCCGTCTTCGTGCGCTTTGCACACTCCGCCGCGGCACTCAATTTTCTTAAACAAAAATCCGCCAAACGGCGGATTTTTATTAACGAAAATTGGTGGTGGCCCTGGTCGGACTTGAACCGACACTCCTTGCGGAACTTGATTTTGAGTCAAGCGCGTCTACCAATTCCACCACAGGGCCAGACGACTTTTATTTTGCGGCCGCCTTTTTCGCCGCAACTTTTTTCACCAAACGCGCACTGCGATTCGCCTTGTGCGTTGGTTTTTTCACGGGTTTTGCCGGCGCGCCATTTTTCTTGATAATCGCGCGTTTAATTTCCGCCATTTCCGGTGTCAGACGCGAAATCGGCTTTGCCATGACATAGGCGTCCAATCCCCCATGCTTGGTCAGCGTGCGCAAACCCGCGGCCGACAAACGCAACGAAAAATCCCGTCCCAAAATATCACTATGGAACTTCAACACATGCAGATTCGGCAAGAACGTGCGCTTTGTATGACGTTCAGAATGCGAAACATTCATACCGACTTCTGTTTTTTTACCTGTAACTTTACATACACGTGGCATATCAAATCCTTTATAATTGCCGGGATAATTTATAACAAAAAACCCGCAAAGTCAAGTAATCTTTTGTGATATTCTTTAAAAAGCATACCTAAATCCAAAATTACCCGACACTTCTGAATACTCGCTTCCCGTGATATACAATGCTTCTAAATAGATATTCGTTGAATCCCCAATCCCAGAATAATTAAACCCGCCACCAATTTCCAGGGTATTTGTCGCGACATCTTGTTTTGTACTAACACCACTTACCATAACATCCACATCGTCGGCGGCATCCAACAGATATCCCACCTTACCATAAATCTGGGATTTACCGCCATTTTCAAGTTTCCATCTTGACCCCGTCATAACAGACATAGCCCCCATCGCAGATGTTGAACCTTTGATTTCAAATGAATCAATTTTTGCATCCTGTATCGCGATAAAAGTCCCACTTATGGACGGTTTTATAAACCAATTTAATTTATCGGTATCACCACCAAAGACAAAATCTTTACCAACCTCTATATCCAAAGTGCTTGCGGTGTAATTATTTTTTTCACTCAACGAATCCATATCAATAAAATGTTGTCTAAACACCAAATCGCCAAACCAACCTGATTTCCCAAGCAACATTATATATGCACCCAAACCATATCCGCCGATATCAAGTTTGTTGTCCTTCATTTCGCTATTTCCACCGGAAACATACCCCAATCCACCGATATACAATTTGTAATTATTGCTTGATGATACAACCCTGTCATATCCAAACTCTATACCCGACAACACCATAGAACCGTCGCCTATATCAAAATTTCTATAAACATTACGCGTCCAAAAAGCGTTATTCAACCCCGGTCTTTGTTCTGTATCTTTTAGCCCCCATTGCAATTCGCCGACCCTTTTGTGCATCGAACCCGTTAGTTTTTTAACAGTATGCGTAACAGCCACAGCACCATGATTCACCTTTTGCAACACGGCCGCCGACAAAGTTTTTACCGGAACATTTCCCAATCTCAGCAATCCGTATTTATGATTATCTTCATCAAAATATAATCCCAATTCGTAATCCAACCCAGACACAGAATACAGATTAAATAAATCAGCATCATCCGTATTCACGTCCGCAAACCAGATTATATCATCGCCTATATCCAAGTCAGACAAAGATTGAACAACCAGATTAATCTGTCCCGATATGTTGTCAGTCACGGTTATAAAATCCGCACTGTTATTCGCAACATCTAAATCCAACGCAATAAAGTTATTATTCCCAACAGAATTCAGACCGGTCAATGTAATAGTTTCCGTATAACCATTTGCGATATTAAATATTCCGTTTTCCAAATTCATAATTGGGTTATTCGTACCAACAAAATGCCCAATATCTGCCGTTCTGGTATAATTGTCGGGCGTTTGTCCAAAAATCATTGTTCCGTTGTTTATATTTACAGTATTGACATTATGCAAATCATTATTGAATTGCGTGTATCCCGTGCCATCACCAGTCACGGTTATGCTGTATGGACTATCAACCGTTATATCATTTCTGATTTCATCATTCACGATATAATGCGTAGAATTGTTATTCTCAAACGTGATAAATATATCCTTTGATACATCGTAATCATCACCCACAGTTATGGCAATATCTTTGTCTCCGGCATAATTACCCGATATAACATAATTATCTGTTTCTGATAAAAACTTTATACTTTCACTGGTATATATCGCACCACCATTTGTTTCGATTGTGTAATTACCAATGAAATTTCCAGAAATACTACCTATTATCCAATCATTATAAATCGCCCCCGCATCATTTGTTGCAGAATTACCTATAAAATCCCCGGTGATAGATTCAATTGTGCCATTATTGTAAATAGTGCCCGCATACCCAGTAGCCGAATTACCTATAAAACTACCAGTGATAGATTCTATTGAGCCCTTGTTCCAAATAGCACCAGCATTATTTGTCGCAACATTGCCTATAAAATTTCCTGTAATATCACCAATTGCATCGTAATTATATATCGCACCACCACGATTTGCTGTATAATTACCAATAAAATCGCCTGTAATGTGATTTATTGTGCCACCGCCACTATTATTTATTGCACCACCCCCAACCACCGAACTGGTACCATAATTACCTATAAAATTACCAGAAACAGAATCTATCTGCGAATCGTAATTCACAATGGCACCACCAAATGTCGTAGAATAATTGCCAATAAAATTGCCAGTGATAGAACCAATATTCGCTTTATGGCTATTCCTGATTGCCCCACCATAAGTGGCATGATTATCAATAAAATCACCAGTAATAAAAGAAGTCGTTGCGTTAGATTGATTATTAATGGCGCCTGCGGTCAAGGCCGATTCCATAGAATTACTGATAAAATCACCAGTAATAGAATTGACATTAAAACCAGAATTATTTATCGCACCAGCGTCACCTAAATTTGACGTCTGTAATATAAAAGACTCATCTATATTTTGTGGGGTGCTTGAATTCACGATTAATCGATTATTTGTTGCACCACCGTGAACAACCGAATACGTATAATAAACCGGTGTAATGGAATAATCATTTGTATCAACTGAATATGTAGTAATGGTATTTGGTGCGCTGTTATTCGCAACCTGGGTAAAGGTTATTGTGTATGCGCTGTCCGTTCCCAATGTCGGGGTATAATTTGTGAAATCAAAATTTCCATACGCATTGCACGCAACCAATGCAACAAAAGACATAACAATATATTTATACATTTTTTACCTCTATATTTACTGAATAAAATCATAGATTATAAAAAATGCAAAATCAAGATAGGCACACCAAAAAGAAAGGGCGCTTTTGCGCCCCTTTAAATTATTTTACGACCAAATCTTTGCCATGCGTTGTGACATGCACGGTGTTGCCTTCGCCAACGGCGTCGGACAAAATCAGGTCTGCGATTTTATCTTCAACCATGGACGTAATAAGGCGTTTCAGCGGCCGCGCCCCAAACACCGGGTCATAGCCATGTTCGCCCAGCCACTTTATAGCCGTATCTGACACATCCAAATCGATACGCCGCGCCGCCAAACGCGACCGCAGGCCCCGCAGTTGAATTTTCACAATGTCCGCCATCACATCTTTGCCCAGTTGGTTAAAGAATATGATTTCATCGATTCGGTTGATGAATTCCGGCCGGAACTGTTTCCGCACGGCGTTCATATCGGGCAAGTTGCTTGTCATAATAATAATGGTGTTCGTAAAGTTCACGACATGCCCCTGGCCATCGGTAAGTCGCCCATCGTCCAGTATTTGCAAGAACACATTAAACACGTCCGGATTTGCCTTTTCGATTTCATCGAACAACAAAACCTGGTACGGGCGGCGGCGCACAGATTCCGTCAAAACCCCACCTTGGTCATAACCGACATACCCCGGGGGCGCCCCAATAAGGCGCGCAACCGAATGCGGTTCCATATATTCACTCATATCGATTCGTGTCATCGCCGTATCATCATTAAACAGGTATTCCGCCAATGCCTTGGCAACCTCGGTTTTTCCAACGCCGGTCGGCCCCAGGAACATAAAACTGCCCGACGGCCGGCGCGGGTCCGACAACCCCGCACGCGAACGACGAATCGCACGCGACACCACCGACAACGCTTCATCCTGGCCCACAACACGTTTGCGTAATTCGTCTTCGATATTTAACAATTTTGATTGTTCCGCAACCGAAAGCCGTTCTGCCGGCACACCGGTCCACTTGCTGACCACCGCGGCGATATGTTCCGGCAAGACCGTTTTATATTCACGCGATTCGGTATTCATCTTTTTGATTTTTTCTTCCAACTCTGGAATTTTCCCGTATTGCAACGCGGACGCCTTTTCATAGTCGCCATTTCGCATCGCGGACGCAACCTCTGCCTTAGCCGCATCCAGTGCCGCCATCGCATCCGAAAGCCCGCGCATTTTTTCCTGTTCTGCGCGCCACTTTGCGGTCATATCCGCGGATTTCTTTTCTGTTTCCGCAATAATTTTTTCCAAATCGGACAAACGTTTTTTCGATTCCTCGTCCTTTTCCTTTTTCAACGCCTGCTGCTCTATCTTAAGTTGCATCAGGTGCCGATCAACCTCGTCCAAATCTTCGGGCTTTGACGCAACCTCTATACGCACGCGCGCGGCCGCTTCGTCAATAAGGTCAATCGCCTTGTCCGGCAAGAACCGATCGGTAATATACCGATTTGACAATCGCACCGCCGCAACCAACGCACTATCGGAAATCCGCACCCCATGGTGGCCTTCGTATTTTTCTTTAAGTCCGCGCAGAATTGAAATCGTGTCGTCAACGGTCGGCTCGTCAATATAAACCGGCTGAAACCGCCGCGCAAGGGCCGGGTCTTTTTCGATGTATTGCCGATATTCGTCCAATGTCGTCGCACCCAAACAGTGCAATTCACCACGCGCCAACATCGGCTTAATCAGGTTACCGGCATCCATGCTGCCTTCACCCTTGCCCGCGCCGACCAAAGTATGCAATTCATCAATAAACAAAATAATGTTGCCATCCGCATCTTTCACGGCCTTTAAAATCGCCTTGAACCGTGCTTCGAATTGACCGCGGAACATTGCACCGGCCATAAGTGCCCCCATGTCCAACGACAAAAGTTTTTTATTTTGTAAATTTTCCGGAATATCGCGGGAAATGATTCTTTCCGCCAATCCTTCAACAATCGCGGTTTTACCAACACCCGGATTTCCAATTAAAACCGGATTATTTTTCGTGCGCCGCGATAGAACCTGAATAGTGCGGCGAATTTCTTCATCGCGCCCAATCACCGGGTCCAATTTCCCATCGGCGGCCAGTTTTGTAAAGTCCGTCGTATATTTTGCAATCGCCTGTTCTGGGGTTTCTTGCATTTCGTCTGGATTCATTTATGACTCCTTTTATATCGTTGCCACATATATAATTACCAGAAACAAATTTTCAAGCACATCGGAATATTTCCCCTTTCCCCGGGCCCCGAAAAATGTACAGCATTTTTTGGGTGGTTCACCGGAAAGGGGAACTATCACGTCACGTCGCGGACCGGTTCTCCTCCTGCGGAGGAGTACGGCGAAGCCGGGAGGTGGTCTTTGATTCTCCGTTTTTTATCGTAAACAAGACCACCCCGCCCTTCGGGCACCCCTCCACAGGAGGGGAACTAAAAAAACGATGGCGGGGAAAGAAACCCGCCATCGTCACATTATACAACAAACCAAAATTTAGATTATTCAGTCGGCGCCATAACCGTCCATTCAAGTTTAACACCATCTGTTGCATCATACCCGGCAACTAACGCACAATAGTGACCATTATTAAGCGCGATCGCTGTAGTACATGCGTCACTCATCGGTGGAATTTCAAGGCCACCCATCATAGTGCTAACATACTGTTGAACCGCATACGCAGATGCAAGTTTATCAGTGCCATTAGTAACATCACTAGACGTAGCAGAACTAATAACCGAACCAGCATGCCCAACATTTTGCAATCTAACCTCAACCTGGCCAGTTGCCTCAGGATTCACATCAACCTGGATATAGCCAACATCAGTACTATTCTGATACACATAATCACCGACCAATTCTTTCCAGTCAGATGAATACGTTGTATTGCCGCCATTTGTGGTCGCCGTATTATAACCAATCATAATCTTGTTCGCCCTGGCGGTATCAATAATCGGTTGATAATTATCGGCGGCATACGTTGTCACAAAGTCATACACGTTCTTGGATGTCGGAACCAAAGTCGTTGATTGTGAACCAATTGTTGATGTTCCCGCGGTACTTTCACGATCAACCAAATCATACACCGCATTTTCGGTCACTAACTTTTGACTAGCATCTGTTGCAATACTATCCGCAATTTGTGCCGCATCAAGGTTAACGGTGTAAACATTACCACTTACCGTCTTGGCAACGTAATTTGTGCTTGCCAAAGCCGGATTTTGACCAGAGGCATTCGCGACACTCAACTCTTTCCATGTTGATTTATCGGTACCCGATGCATTGGCATCATATTGACCAATATATAATGTCCCGGTATCATCCGCCGTCAATTTCCGTTGATATGCCGCATTACCAACCTTACCTTCAACATAGTCATAAACATTTTTTGACGTTGGAACCGTTCCATTTGTAGAATTTTCATTTATCGTTGTTGTTCCGGCTGTACTTTCACCATCAACCAACGCATTAACCGCCCCAACAGTAACCAATTTTTTCAAATTGTTCCCTGTAGGTGCCGTGGCAACACCGTTGCTAAGCGTTCCGGTCAAATCCGTTGCAGCCATTGCCGGTGCATTATCCAAATTAAGTGTAAATGTTCCATCAGGAGTTTCGGTAACATCAAGATAATCTGTTGCATTTGAATTATTTGCAACGGTAACATTGATATCATTAAACTTACTCTTCACCGCAGCCATAGATGGATAGGTCGTGTCACTATCCCACGCACCTTCGCCTTGCGCTTCTGATGCCGTGGTTATGTTTTCTAATGTTTGGAATGTATGATCGACATAATATTTGGATGTAACTGTCTTTTTATCGGTCGCATCATCTGCGAACGCACTTTGGGCGAAAACGGCCGCGGCAAATCCAACAAAGACCAGCCCCCTGATTTTTACTTTCATGTTTTTTCCTCTTTGTTTGTTGTTGTTTTGCGCACGAACCTTTTCCAATTGGGTAAAAATTCATAACGCCTCTCTCCCCCACATTTCCGCCGGTTTTGCCGATTTTCAACGGGGGTCCCTTGTGTCCTTTACGGTTGTATTATATCACAAACACCGAATCGCCCACAAGACCTTTTTTTTAAAAAATGAAAAAAATTTTTTTTAGTGGTCCCCTTTCCCCCGGAAAGGGGGGGCCGCGAACGCGGACGGGGGAGTTCCCCTCTATGGAGGGGTGGCCGCAGGCCGGGGTGGTTTATACAATCCAAATTCACATCATTGTATCTTAATATCTTACTCTCTAACCACCTCCCCCTGCGGGGACTCCTCCAACGGAGGAGAACTATAAAAAACATGATGGTGGGAGAGGAAGCCCACCATCACATAAGGACACAATTTAAAACAACATTTTTCTTTTTTATTCACACTCCTATGGTTTTTTTCCAATACCACTCTCTTGTCAAACTATGCAACTATTACACGCCTGGTGCCATAACCGTCCATTCCAGTGCAGTATGCGCCGGAACAGTCGTTGTTTCACCCGTACCCGGATCCGTGACCGATTCTGCTGGCACCCATGATGAAACCAACGCACAATGAACACCGGCAACCTCACATTCACCCGGCATCAAAGGCAAAGTCTGACCATTCGTTATACTTTGAACATAATCAAACACAGCCTTAGCGGTGGTAAGTTTATCCCTGGACAAATACGCAGTTGCACCCGTGGCGGTTCCACCAGCCTCGATAGCCGCGGCCGTTTCAGCAAGCGCGCCATCTTTGATACTGATCAAGAACTTTGGTCTTGATTCTGCGGTATCTTTATACACTTCCAAATAAGACAAATGATTATTTGCCGAATTATTTGCATCTACACCATTGGCCCTGGCACCGAATACATACCATGTAGAATCGTCATTTGTATCAGTTCCCCTGTAACCAATCATAACCCCTTCACCAACATCAGTACCACTACCAAAACTGGAAAGCGCAGAGGCTTCGTTTGTAGTAATTTTCCGCTGGTAACCGTCACCAACCGCGCCAGTTAAAACATCATACACAGCCTTGGCGGTGGTAAGGTCATTATAATCCGCCGATGCCGGACCTTCGCCGTTGCTGCCCCATATATCCGTCCCACTTTCCGCAACAACCGAATCCGGAACGATAAGTTCCCAATGGTCGATATGATTCAATTGTTCACCTGTTGGGTTTACAACATGATACGGTGCCGTCAAACCATTCTGCGCCCCCCATGTTGCATCAATCACCGCAACCTTTTGCGTATGGTATGTCGTATTACCCTGTATGTTCGCACCCATTTCATCCAGTTCATCCGTCACAAAATCATACACGGCCTTGGCGGTGGTTAAACGACCTTGTTCAACCTCAGTTGCATTTTGGGCACCGGCGGCCTCGATTTGCTGCGCACCGGTAACACCTGTCGCTCCTGCGGTAATGGCGTTTTCATTCATTGCAACATAGTGCTTTTTATCGTTCCCTTTGGTATCATGTTCGATTTGAACGTATACTGTGTTCGTTCCATTTTGACCGACATCCATCTGCGGCTTACCTTCAAGCTTTGTCCACTCTGCATTTTCACCACCCAAACCGTATTTCCAGGGGATATACGTTGCTTTTTCGGTTACAGAACCATTATCATTCGTAAGGTCCGTCATTGTGACACGTTCCTGGAATGTTTCATCGGTGTAAAGTTGCGATGTAACAGTTTTTTTAAGGTTGTCCTTTGCCGTTGCATCAGTACCTTCGTTTGTTGGATACGCTATCGATGGCGGCACAACGGCCGACGCGCTCTGCGCGAACACCGCCGCGGCAAAGCCCACAAATACTAATCCTCTGATTTTAAGTTTCATTGTTTTTTCCTTTTTTTCGTTTGTTGTTGTTCCGCACCACCCCGGGTGTCAATTGAAACACCCAAGCCAATGCGCTTTCCGTGGTATTCAAAGGTTTATTGTGTCCCTTTTTACTACCAAAGCTCTCATTCTCCCCTTCCCGGCGGGAAGGGGTGGCGCCGAATGGCGACGGGGTAAGGGTCAAACAAAATCGTAAAACCCACCACCACACCAAACAGGTATGCCAATGTCATAGGGAAAACCCATACCCCCCGGCGATCCCGCCGGACCCCTTTCCGGTGAACCACCCAAAAAATGCTGCGCATTTTTCGGGGCCCGGGGAAAGGGGATATTCCCTATCCGACAAATTAAATTTTTGATTTCCCCTCTATTCTTTTACTTTTCATCCTTTTTGTTCGTTTGTTGTTGTTCGAAACTCTTTTACTGGCCGCCTGTTGTGACGACACGGAACCATGCCTTTTGTCCGTATTCATCCAACGCCATGACATAACGTTCATCCCGATTCAATTTATAATCAGCCGGGTCTGGCGAATCTTCCGCTTGGTTTTTCCACGCATCAACCCAATCAAGCGTATCAGTTATGTCCGCCGCCATTTTGGCACGTTCCAATGCCGCATCGTCCGCAACATGGACATTCTTTATTTTTTCATCGGCAACCCAACCTTCTTCATTAACAACCAAAACGGTATCGGCATTATCCGTGGTTTGGAACTTATCAACCTTGCCATCAATATCCAAATCACTAAAATCAACATCACCCGGGACAACACGACCATCGGCATTAATAATCAATGTCTTGCCATAATTCTCGACACCTTGGTCGGCATCCACGAAATCACCGGTCGGTTGCACATTTCCATACTGATCAACAATTAATGCACTACCGGCGTGTTCTGGACCTTGGAATTTATCAACCTTGCCGTTAATATCAATCGCATCTGGAATTTCACCGATTGGTTTTACCTTACCATCATTGTCGACAACCAATGCCTTGCCTTTGTATTGGCGACCCTGAAGCACATCGACCTTGCCTGACAAATCAATATCGCCCGGCTTTAACACATCACCCGTTGTCACAATACCATCGGCATTAACAAGCAATGCTTTGCCGGCTGCACCAACGCCTTGGTCTTTATCAACCTTGCCATTAAGGTCAACTTCCAATTCATCCGGCGTCACAAATTCGGACGTCGTCACAAAACCATCGGTTCCAACAACCAATGCCTGGCCGGCCTTGTTGATACCCTGCTCTTTATCAACCTTGCCGGAAATATCGGCCTCTACATCGTCAAGCATATTTGTGATGTTTTTAATTTCATTATTAATATTTGTAATTTCTTCACTGCTGGTTCCACCGGAACTAATCTGACGTGGCGCACCAATATATGAACCAATTGATAAACGCTGTGGCGTGGATGCCGAACGATTCGCACCCGCCGTTCCCGTCGCAACCGTCGCAACCGGCTCAGCGGAACCACTTGACGTAACCGTCGGACGGGTCGTCGAACGTATCGACCCCGCACGCGAAGACGTTATGCCCGATGGTGACGTAACCTTGTTACCCGCCCCACCCGACGATACACTGGGTGATGGTGTCACAGACGCGGCCGCACCACCCGATGTCGCACCCGAACCATTTCCCGGGACAAAACCACCAAGTTGACGCACCGCCGGTGCCGCAAACACGTCCACCGCCCCAAGCGCAAAAATCAATGCAATCAAAGATGTATGAAATACAAACTTCATCTCTCTTCCTCACCACATATTATACCACTGGTTTGGTCTTTCACAAAATCGGTCTGTCAAATTTTTTCTATGCCAAGGATTCCGCCGGATGCGCGCGACAAACCGAATCGATTTTTATGTTTTTTTGTCAAAGAAACCGATTCGCTTTTTATTCCTAAAACGAATCGGTTTTCCGCGGAAAACGAATCGTTTTTATAAAAAAATACCCGCGAAAAAAACGCGGGAATTTTGTTTCAAATTTTCGTCAACCTAGAATTCGTATTTAAGTCCGATTGAAATCGAATTATCCATAATAAAACCAACACTGGTTTCCACCGATTCCAATGGTATTTCTTGGTCGCCAACATCTATGGACCACCCGGTAACCCCACGTGTAAGTTGTGGCCCTTTGAACCCGGCGAAACGATAGCGAACATCCAAAATTAAATTTTCCGATAAATAATATGTATACCCAATCATCGCCGCACCCATAAATGATGTCCCGGTCTTGCTTGAATCATTTGACGTAAAATGTTCCCATTCCATTGAAATGGTCGGGAATGCGACACCCGCACCACCACCAATATAAAGCCCATTCGTAAAATCATGATACAAATTCGCCGTCACATATGGCACAGATAACTTAAAAGATAACCCATTATCAGAATCTTCGAATTCCGATGTAAATCCGCCTTCTATATCCATGCGCCACCCTGGATTAAACCGGTATCCGGCAACAATGTGTCCACCAATCAACGGTTTGAATCGATAATCGTCATGATTAAACGCTTCGTTATACGCAACCGGCAAAGCCTTGTATTCATTACGCCAATTTAGCAAATTTATATCTAAATTCATACCGACATAGCCAGCCCCGCCCTTGTTATACACATACGCCCCCGAAGTCCCAGAACTAGCACCAACCGGGCGTGATTGCTGATACGTCATTGTTCGTGTATTCGTGACAACATTATTCGGCGCTGCCACATAATTTGTGCGTTGATAACTTGTTGGTTGACGATAAACCGGCTGTACCGGAACATAGCCACGTTGCACATAACCCGACGACACCACCGGTGCCCCAACAACATAGCGTGGCCCGCCATTCACACTGGTGTTCACGCATCCGCCACTGGAACATCCGCCATCCATTGTAAAGGTATTCGAAACAACCTGGGGCGTGCCGGGCGTCATACGGATTGTCTGGCACCCTGCCGCATCACCACACACCGCGTTCGACCGGTCACAAACCAAAACGGCGCAAATCGCCACAAATCCGCCCAAAAACCGCTTCATAGAAAACTCCTAAATACTTCCTTCTGTAAAACTATAACACATTTGAAAATTTTATAAAAGACAAAAATTTTTCGTTCACCTTCCAACACCCTTGACCGCAATTTTTTTTTTTACTAGTATGGACAGCATGGAAGATAACACTATTATTTCTTTTGTTGGTGTTGGTGCGCGTTATGACAGCGACCCGGATATATTGACCGATGTTTCTTTTAACATTGGCGCGGGTTCATTTTATTTCTTGTCGGGTGCATCGGGCGCGGGCAAAACGACACTGTTGCGATTGATATATCACCTGCACCGGCCTTGTCGCGGAACGATAAAGATTTTTGGCAATCCAACAAATTCTATGTCGCGCGATGAAATTACCGAAATGCGCCACAAAATGGCGATTGTGTTCCAAGAATATTCATTGCTGTCGCACATATCGGTGTTTGATAATGTCGCATTGCCCCTGCGCGTGCGCGGTGTGGACGAAGGCAAAATAAAAAAACTTGTCACAAAAACATTGGAATGGGTCGGACTTGCCAAATATGCAAACGCAAATCCCAAAAGTCTAAGTGGCGGGCAACAACAACGCGTTTCTGTGGCACGTGCAATTATTGTTCAACCATCAATTATGCTTGCGGACGAACCGACCGGAAATTTGGACGATGAAAATGCATCGCGTTTAATGGAACTGTTTATTCAAATGAATAAAATGTTTGGAACAACAATAATTCTCGCCACACATAATTCAAAATTGATGGAAACATATAAATTCCCGGTTATGCACGTTGAAAATCATAAACTGACCTTTACGGGACCGGCGCGCACGCATACCGGGACGAAAAAGACCGCACCCGAAATCCACGATGCGAAATACTTTACGGAATTATCAAAACAATTTAGCAACATTGGAAATAAATAGAAATGAAACGGCCGATTGTATTTTCACTTATTTCTGAACAGTCCATATTTATGACGGTAATTATGTGCATTATGACTTTTTTGGCGGTGCTGTCATTGGGTTTGGCATTGGCGATTGGGACGGGAATTGTAAATTGGAATCACCAATGGGATGTCCATGCCACGGTGCAAATTACAAACACCGAAAAAACCGACACAATCAAGAAAATTTTTGAATCGAACCAAGATAAAATTGATAGTATGCGCCAAATCGAAGATGACGAAATGTCACGCCTTATGCGACCGTGGATGGGCGGCGACAAAGGCGTTCTAAAAAAATATCTGCCGGTAATGTTCGAAGTTAAATTTAAATCAAAATCCGATATGAACACAATCGGCGGTTTAATCGGTACAAATGCGCGTTTTATTCCACATTATGACGCGTTACGTCCATCAATATCCGCGGGATGGAAAATGGTAACAATACTGGCGTTACTGCTTGGGCTTATTATCGTGACGATTGGAACATGCGTTTCGTTTATCGCACGCAATACGGCAATTTTGCACCGACGCGAACTTGAAATTTTGAACCAGATTGGCGCAAGCGATAAATTTATAACCCGTCAAATGCAAATGATTGTTGCAAGGATATGTACCATCGCATGCACAATTGGTTTTGTTATCGCGTGTCCGATATTGTTTGTGATATTGGGGGTGGCACGGTCCGCACGCGTTGGTTTGATGGCTATGCTGGAAATATCCGGGGCCGGTTGGCTTGCGCTTTTGTTTGTGCCATTTATAATTGTAATGTTTGCGATAATGGTAACGAAACGAACAACATTAAAGATATTAAAAAACGAATCATGAAATTGCTGCGTCCATCATTTTTGTTACTCGGTTTATTCGTCGTTGGCGGAATTGTTTTCAAATTGACATCACCGAACGATTGCGATTTTATTTTGGATAACGACAGTATTTTTGTCTTGACCGGCGATTTCCGCCGTGTTCCTTTCGCCCTGCACCAGGTTGAAAAGTATCCCGACGCGGACCTTTACATAATTGGTGCAACCCCCGGCGCACCGTACATCGGCAACGAACGCGCCATAATCGAATCGGAATCAAAGTCAACATATCAAAACGCATTGGCGATAAAGGATATTGTGGAAAAATCAGGACTGGACCGAATCGTTGTCATCACAACCGAAGATCATATTCAACGCGCAACATTTCTTATAAAATCGGAATTACCGGAAACACAAATTGTGTCATGTCCGGTCGCCCTGCATGAAATGCGGCCTGCACGTCGATTGGAACGTTGGATGGTGGAATACGTGAAATTCTTGGTCACAATGATTGGAATCAGGGAAGGCCCAGAATCATCATATAAATAAAAAGGTAAAAAATGTTTAGGACAATTATTTTAAAAATCATACTTGGCATATACTTTGTTTTGTGGGCACCGATATTATTGGTTGTGTTGCCGTCACGCAAAATGACACTGCGCGCGATTGTTGCGGATGCGCGTGGCGTATTAAAACTTGCACGCATAATATGCGGAATAAAGTATCGCATTTTTTATCCACCAACCGAAGAAAACGGTGTTCCCGTTCAACCGAACGACAATATTCGAACCGACGGCAAGGCGATTATTGCATCTAAACACATGTCGATTATGGAGGTTGCAATTTTGGTCACCAACATTCAAAATCCATTTTTTATTGTAAAGCGCGAATTATTTTGGATACCGATTTACGGGTGGTCATTTTGGCGCATGGGTTTGCAACCGGTAAATCGCACACGTGGTGCAACAAATATGAAAAAACTTTCTGCATCGGTCGCCGCACGCATAATGAACGGCCAAACACTTATCATCTTTCCCGAAGGCACACGTGTAAAACCCGGGCAAAAGATTCAATTAAAACGCGGCCTGCTGTTTTTGGCGGAACAATTAAAGTTGCCGATTACCCCGGTCGGCGTTGATACCGGACTTTATTGGCCAAAGCGCGGAAGAATGAAGCCCGGCACGGCAAAAATTTATTTTGAAGACATTTTGCCGTCAACCGCAACATTGGCCGACGTTCACGCCGCAATCAATAAACACAGTGCATAAAAACGGGCGCGAACGCGCCCGCACTAATCACCTACACTAACAACTATTATTTGCACCACGGTTTACGCCGGCCGCCGTTATATTTGCGGCCAAATTTTTCACGAATTAAAATTTCGCCTACATCGGCGCCGTTCGCATTTTTCACATTTGCATCAATCCGCCCAAGATACTTGTCATCTTTGACATTACTAAGTTCCACCATCGACCCAACGGGGATTATTTCGGAAAGTCGGTCACGTGCCGCGATTGCGCGCGACCGTTCATATTCACAATCACCGTTCATTTCCGGCGTATCAACATTACGCAACCGAACACGCACCGAAACGGTCGTATCCGCATCCAAACTAACCGCCGCAGAAAAAGTGTCACCGTCCAAAATGTGCCCCACCCGCGCCGGCACAGCAAACGCCGATGCGCCCCAGGTAAACACCGAAACGGCGACACAAAACCACTTCATCACGGCAACCTTGGCGACCAGGTTGGTTCCAAACCGTTCACACCATCGGGCAAATCGATTTCATATAAATTCTGGCCGGTGATATCGACACTGCGAATATGGCTTACGCGTTCCATATCATCATCGGTGCGTTCCGTTTCATAATAAACCAACCTGCGCGAACCGGGCGCCCATGATGGGGCCTCCATAAACCAACCACCGGCAAGGATCTTTTCATTTTTCCCGCGCGGGTCCATCACCCCGACATAGAATGTATCGTCCGCCATTTTCGTGAACGCAATAAATTGCCCATCTGGTGACCATGCCGGCGTTGCATACCGCCCTGCCCCGTATGTGATGCGTTCTTCCGCCAATGTATTCAAATCCAGAACGTGAATTTGCTGGCTGCCGCTGCGGTCGGAATTAAAGGCAATTTTGCGTCCGTCGGGGGAATACGTCGGACTGGTGTTTATTGAATTACCACTGGTCAATTGGCGCAGCAAATTATTTTCAATATCGTATTCATATATATGTGTAATTCCGTCCTTTACCAAAGACAACGCCACATGTGACCCGTCCGGCGAAAAGCGCGGTGCAAAATTCATACCATTAAATTTCCCAAGCCGCCGCTGTGCGCCCGTATTCAAATCCAAAATCCAAACCATCGGATCATCATTATAATATGACAAGAACACCACCGATTGCATATTCGGCGAAAAATGCGGCGACATAACCAATGTTTTTGTATCGGACAAATAACGCAACCCATAACCGTCTTGGTCCATAATCGCCATACGCTTTATGCGGTTATCGATTGGGCCCGTTTCGGCGATAAAGACGATTTGCGTGTCGAAATATCCAACTTCGCCCGTAAGTCGTTCATAAATCGCATCCGCCATAATATGCCCAAGTCTGCGCACAGATTTTTTCGACGCAACCAAACTTTGCGCTTCTATCTGTTCTTGGGATGCGATATCCCACACAAAGAATTCAAGTTTATATTGTCCATCTTTTTGCTTGGTCAGTTTCGATGTCACCAAAATTTGCGCCTTTATCGCCGCCCAAGATTTGAACGACGGCATTTTATCCAACTTTACAAATTCCGGAAAAGCGTTGTGATTTACAATATGAAAAAATCCGGTCCGTTTCAGGTCCGCTTCTACCACGTCGCGTATGGTCGCCGCATCCGCCGCCGGCGCCCCACCCGCAAGTTCAAATTTTTGCACGGCGATTGATGTCGGTTCCATTCCCCCCGCAACGATATCAACCTTTAATTCCGCATGTGCAACATTTATATAAGACAATATGGCAAACGCCAACGCGAAAATTCGTTTTAACATTTTTCCTTCCTTATTTTAAGTATCTTCGTCCGCATTCTAGGATACAAATAAAAAAAGTGCAAGCGGACAAAACAGAAAATTCAGTATACAACACATTTAATCGTCTGCGACGCAAGTTTACGGCGTTGCCGTAAACTGGATCCCGCGCTTCCGCGGGATGACGATTATCTGGAATTATTACTTAAACGGCGCAAAACCATATTCGGCCAATATATCATTATACAAATCTTTCCATCCCGGGTTTTGTTTTACTATCAATCTTATTTTCCAATTACGATTCCATTCCTTCAACTGTCGTTCACGCGCAACCATGTTTTCCAAACTATCATACCATTCAACATAGACCAATTTATTAAGATTATGTTTTGCAGTAAAACCGTTGGGATAAACTTTGGTTTTATGCTCAAACACACGACCAACGATATCCGAAGTGGAACCAATATATAATGTTCCATTCCTTTTATTCGTCATAATATAAACACAACCACCAGTTTTCATAGAAAGCATGCTATAACAAAAGAAACAAATTTCAATAATTATCCAATTATTCCAGAGCGTCGTCATCCCGGCGAAGGCCGGGACCCAGGCCGAGCGCAGCGAGGACTTGCGTCGCAGACACTAAATAAAATTGTCTAAAAAATCTCCCTAACACTAACCACTTACACTACCACTAACCACTAATACACAATCATCCACACCCCAGTAAACACAAGGGTCTAGACATTTGTATTGACAATTGTAAATACATTGGTATAGTGCCTTGTGGATACAACAGTATTGAACCTTGTATAGGATAAAATCTTATGCCAAATGTGATGCAGCAACTCTTTGTGATGAACATCGAATCCCTGCTTCGGGAATATGCGGCATATCGCGCTTTTAATAAATCAGATGCGGTTATAAATATGCGAATTCCACGTCCGATATTGGACAAGTTAAAAGAACTTGCGGACACGCATCATGTTCCGTATCAATCACTTATTTCATCGGTCCTGTTTTCGATTGCGAACACGGACGAAGACAAAGGGTAAAGGAAAATGCAAGATTATTCATATCAAAATGTTTTCGACACATTAAATTCCGCAAAGCAAACCACACGCCCATATCAACTATCAATTTGGCCCGGCCTTAGTCCAAACACAAAAATTCAATGCCCCGACCATTGGTTGCTAAACGATGTCTTGTCCACCGTAAAGAATTTGGATACCGAAACATATCAATTTCAATCAACAATCGGGAACATTCTGCGTGAATACGCACCGGCAAATACGTCGCCAAATGAAAAATTTAAACTTTTCGACAATCACGTTTACGTTATACACATCGGCGATGAAAAATTAACCGCCGAAATATCCCGCTATGCCGCCTGGGCAATTATGAAAGAAATTGGGAAACACCACGACACAACCTTTCACCAAGAATACTTTATGTACCCAAATCAAGAATTAAACGCGATTGTTGCACGCGTCAACGAAATATCCCGAATCGCCGCCCGCGAACAGGTAAAAACATACAAGAAAAAACTTGATGGCATACTTGGCACCCTTACCAATCAAAATTATCAATTCGGAAAGTTTTATACATTGCTATACACATGGTTATTTCCAAAAGAATATAATTCTGATAACAATTTACAAAATTATTCCCATATTACCGATTACATGAACCACAAATTATTACCACTATATGCAAATGCTTTGGAAAACATAGTTAACCGATACAACAATTCACGAAATAAAACATATAACAACCTTTATACAATCTCACGGAATGAAATGCTATCTATTCGCAAGCACTTTACCGATGCACACGATTCCCCAAAACAAAACCTTTCTTTTACGCCGATAAAAAATGTTATTGCCGACCGCGAAACACGCGAACAAACATTTATAAATAAATACATTCATGAAAAAGTAAGATAATAAATTTAAAAAAAACGGCGCAAACACGCCGTTGAATTTTTTATGTTTGGGTTTTATCCCAGTGCCTTGACAACACAACCAAAGTATTCCTGACCGCCACTAGACCCAACAAACTGCAAAACAAACCCTACACCAAACAACAAAAAGAACCCAACAAACATACCTATACCTGTATCCTTTATACCATCTTTAGTCACTTTATCTGGTTCTTTAATATATTTCCAGGCTATATCCATTAATATAAACGCCGCACCAATAAATGCCAGTGTCCGCAATGTTTGAATCACTGGTTTCAACTTATCAATTAAATCACAAACCCCTTTATTTTCCACTGCAAATGCCGGCAAATTCGCCATAACAAAAGTTGACACAATTAAAAAATACTTTGAAATTTTACTTTTCATACTAAATCTCCTTTTCCCCGTAATTTTATCACAAATTTAACCCAGTTTCAAATGAAAAAGTGGAAAGTGTTGTCATACCGCACTTGATGCGGTATCTCATCAAACAAGTTGCGGAAGAATTCTCTAAAACTTCGCAAAGATACCGCCCTGCGGCGGTATGACGGCACTAACCGCCAACCACAAATCACTAACACACGTCGCGGCATGACCGCGCCGCGGTCGTGACGGACTAACCACTAAAAAAAACACCGCCCGGGGTGGGCGGTGCAACCAACAACAAACAAAACTTATTTTGCGGTCAACGCGAAAAACTGACCCGAAACCGGAACCAATTCCGCCTTGCATTCACAGCACGGCTTTTCAACCGGCTTTGCCACCGCCACGGGTTTCGGTTTACGATTCGCAACCGTCGCCGGTGCCAAAACATGGCGTTTATTACGATCCATACGACCCGCATTATCACGTGCGAACAAATCTTCGCAACGGGTATTTTTATAAACGATGCGATTTTCGTCATCGAATTCTTCGACCTTTTCTGAAAATTGTTCTTCCGAAGATTCTTCCGAATAATACACACAATTATCACCGCGTTGGACATAGCGCACGCCACCACGATAATAATCATAGTATGAACAACCCGTAATCACACCGGCCACAATCATAAAAGACAAAATTTTTTGCATTTTCTTTCCTTTGTTTGTTAAACCTCTCCGGCCCCCGATTCGTTCAAACGTATTGTTGCACAACCACCCGCCATGTCAATGATTTTTTATAATGGTTAATAATGCCGTCATACCGCCGCGCGGTCGTGACGGACTTAACCACTAACACTAACAAAAACATCTTGCATAAAAACAAAATCTGCTCTACCGTTTATGGCGAGGGGTTTTTTCATGTTTTACGAAAAATTTGGTCTTGTAAATACGGCGGAAATGTTCGCACACGCGATGGCACATCGGTACGCAATCGGTGCGTTTAATTTCTATAATATGGAAACATTGATTGCAATATCCGCCGCCGCACGCGAAACAAATTCACCAATTATATTGGCGGTATCCGAATCGGCGTTGGAATATATGGGCGACGATATGCTAATGTCAATGATTGCCGGGTTAAAATTGTCCCCAAACGAAAGGGTTGCGTTGCACCTTGATCACGGACATTCATTTGAATCCTGTGCCCACGCGATTGACATCGGTTTTTCCAGTGTCATGATTGACGCAAGTACATCACCGTTCCAAGAAAATATTGCGCTTTCCGCACGCGTTGCAAAATACGCACACGCCCGCAATGTCACGATCGAAGCGGAAATTGGCATAATCGGCGGCCACGAAGATGAAAATACACACGCCACAAATCAACTTTACACCAACCCAAATGACGCAATCGAATTTGTTGCACGCACAAATGTCGATTCGCTTGCCATCGCAATCGGCACATCGCACGGCGCGTATAAACGCCGGTCTGATTCGGAACAATTGCGTTTCGACATACTGCGCGAAATTGCACATCGGTTGCCGAATTTTCCGCTTGTTTTACATGGCGCATCAAGTATTCCAAAATTACTTGTCGATACAATAAATGAAAACGGTGGCAGCATAAATGCGGCCCGCGGCATCCCAACCGACCAATTACGCCAGGCGATTTTGATGGGTATCTGTAAAATAAATGTGGACAGCGATTCGCGCCTTGCATTCACCGCCGGTGTGCGTTTGGAAATGTCCGAAAACCCAAATGAATTTAATCCACGTAAATACCTGGGCCTTGGGACCAGCGCGGTTTATGAAAATACAATCAATGAAATCACAAACATTATGGATTCCGCAAATAGGTTAAGGTAGTGTAAGTATTAGTGGTTAGTCCGTCACGACCGCGGCGCGGTCATGCCGCGACGGGTGTTAGTGAGCCGTTGCGATGGTTCCCGACAATTCTTTTTCTATATCGAATCCCATTTTTTCAAATTCGTCTTCCATTTTCGATAAAATAAGTTTTAACAACAAATACATTTCGCCAACCGTCATTGAATTTTGTGGGTGTTCATAATACCGATAAAGTGCCTTGATAACCGTTTGTGGTAATGGGTTATCCGTGATAACTGTTTCAAACATTGCTTTTTCCTTTTGGTAAAAAATAAAAAACCATTTGCAAAAATACAAACGGTTGGAGCTTCAAAAGCAATATCTAGACAAATATTGTATCGCCTTATTCAATATATTCGGCGAACTCCAACCTATTCGTTGGAATGTTGTCGTACTACGACATGTCTAGATTTTCGGGCTTTTGAATCCCACAACGGCAACCCGCCGTTGCAAGGCAATTATAGTAAAACAAAAAACATGTTTCAATGAAAAATATAAACCGGCGACATCATCGCCGGTTCACTAACACTAACCACTTACACTAACACTTACTTTGCCCTTTCAACATATTCAAGTGTTTCCGTATTCACGACAATCTTTTCGCCCTGCTCTATGAATACTGGGACCTGAACGCGAACGCCATTATCCAAAATTGCCGGCTTGCCGCCACTGCCTGTTGCGGTTTGACCCTTTAACGCCGGTTCGGTTTCTTCGACCGTCGCGATTACGGTTTTTGGTAAACTCATCGACACGGGTTGACCTTCGACAAAATTGGTTTTCACGGTCATTTCCGGCGCAAGGAATTTAACCTGTTCCCCAAGCGCATCAAGCGGCATCGTAAATTGTTCGTAATCATTCAGATTCATGAAATACGCACCTGTTCCATCGGAATACAGATATTGACATTCCACATCTTCGACCATCAACTTTTCGACCTTGTCTTCGGCGCGCCAACGGTCACCGCCCTTGTTTCCCGTATCAATATCGCGCAGGTCCGCCTGAACAAACGCGCCGCCTTTGCCCGGTTTAACCTTGGTAATTGATGTTACGGTATACCGCCGGCCATTGTGGGAAATAACCCAACCGACCCGCATATCATTTGCTGTCACAGATGCCATTTTTAGTTCCTTTGGTTTAATTTAACGCGACAAATAATAAAAGAATTATACAAAAAACGCAAGTTTTTTTGATCAAAAACGATACATCAATCCCAACTTTACAATCGGAAAGTATTTAACCTTGTCCGCTTCGCGCTGCGCATCACGCAATGCATCTTGCTTGTCCTGTTCCAATTCATCCGGGTCAACCAACGCCCAATCCGCACCGTTCCATTTATAAAGGTCACCCGACGGCACATCCAAACCAATCTTGGCAACCTTGCGCGTAAAGACCACGCCCGCATCGAAATAAACCTTAAACCCGGCAACCAGGCCCAAATCGAATCCCGTTCCAACATACGGCCCATCGTATTTCCAATCCGCCGTCGCCCGTGCATGGAACGCGCCGTCCGCATACCTGTATCGATTATGCCCCAAACCGAACTCACCATTTTCATCACCGCCCGCAACATGCGCCGTCGCATTAAATTGCCCGCCATAGTATCCGCCACTTATCCGCCACCCACCAAGGAACCAAGTATCCCCAAACGGGTAAAAATCCAACATTCCGCCGAAATGTTTCGCCTCTATCTCTGCGCCATTAACGGCTATGGAATCACCGATTTTTATGTTCCGGTCGTCCACCAAATGATTGATTGCCGAATTTATCCCCGAACGCACAATTTTCGTCCCAGCAAAGTCAATTCGATATCCCAACCTTTTACCCCAAAACGATTCGGCATTTTTATTCACATACCCCGTAAAGGCGTTAAGCCCCGTTGTCGCGGAAAGCCCAACCCCGAACTGTGTCCCCGTCGGATACGCATACGCGCCAAGCGGCAAAACACACAACGCAAACAAAATTTTAAAAATTTTCAGCAACGAAAAAATTCCTTTCATAATAAAAATAAAATAATCCCCAAAAAATATCAACATTGAATTTCACTTTCATCTTTTTTTCGTGGTCGATTTATGATATAATTCAAAGCACGAGAATGTCACGGAAATGGGGAATTTTTTTACTGGCGATTATTGCGCCGGCGTTTGTACATGCCGACGAAGCGGATTTGGTTGCCGCACTGCAAAAAACATATTCCGCATGTATTG
>JAFRSV010000008.1 GCA_017427405.1 Alphaproteobacteria bacterium | reverse complement strand
GAATATAAAACGGATTTCTGGACCACAAACCTAAAACATTTTCCACCCATATTATGTATAGTTTTTATCATGCGCCAGAATATAAAACGGATTTCTGCACCACAAACCTAAAACATTTTCCACCCATATTATGTATAGTTTTATCATGCGCCAGCATATAAAACTATACATAATATATATTATGCGCCTTTTGTATATTCACAAAAAACCACCGCCCTGCCACGTTTTTACACAACATAAAAAAATTAAATAAAATCTGTATAAACAAAACATTATTTTAATAACAAAATATTTTTTATCAATTTTGTTTTTAACAAATTTTGTATAAAAAACAAACAGAATTAAAACATCGCCGAACAAAAAAACAACACAACAACCAAAAATCATCAACCCCAGGGAAAACCACCCTGCTTTGTTTGTGCCCCTTAGTGCACATAACAACACCACGAATTTGGCTTGTTTTTTATAAAAAATATCTTTTTATAAAAATACCCCTTGCATAAAAATTACGTTTCATGCTAGGATAGTTGCGGAGCCGAAAGATCCGGTTTAGGGTCGTAAGAAACCCCAAAAAATAGCACATTGTGCAAAACAGCATAAAATTCATGTTTTGCACCAAAACAAACCACCCACTGGCAAAAATCTGTCGGGGTGCCGTGCCGTCGGGCAAACCGGCGGGAATCGATGTGCTAACGATTTTTCTTACCACCCCGACAGTTTCGCTGTCACGTCATGGCGATGGTTTTTTATACAGAGGGAAAAAATGAAACCAACAAACATCTATTACGCATACTTGGTCGCAAGTATCATCACTACACACGCATTCGCCGCAACAGACACGGACTATAAAACAGTTGCGTCCAAGGCATATGTTGACCACGAAATAAGCACGCTTGCATCACACACGGTAAATGGTGCACCGCTTTCGAATACGTCGACCGTTTTTGCCGGCAAATCGACCACTGATGCCGCCACGACAACCAAAGAAGTCACAATCAGTGGTATCAACGAACTCGTTGACGGGTTAATGGTTATAATAACCCCAACCAAAACATCAACCGCCGGTGCAAGCACGCTGAAAGTAAACTCACTCGACGCCAAACCGATGTATTATCAAAATAACGCATTGACCACAACAACAGATGGGTCCGTATGGATTGCCAACACCCCATCAACATGGATATATGACGGCACCGCCCAAATCTGGCGTTTTGCAGGATACGGCAAGTATGACACCAATACTACATATTATTCCATGCACACATTAGACATGAGCCAAATTTCCAACCCCACCACCGCACAAATAGCCGGCGCCGCACTCGTAGGAACCGCCACAAACAACGACACCATAAGTCCACGCGTTTTAAAAAATGCGATTCAAAATACAAACCTTACCGCGAACACACCGATTACCGGCGAAAATTTGGAAGTATTCAACCCAACCGACGCCCTTATCACCGCCACTGACACGGTTATTGGCGCCTTTGGACACGCCCAAGGCCAAATTGACACACTTGTCCAAACCAAACAAAAGAAAAAAGAGTGTTACAAGCACGAAACCGGACACGAAGGCGACGACGATTTTTGTTTATTGTGGCTATTGCCAGATTAACAAACACCCCAATAAAACCCCACAAAATACAAACCGCTTACACTAATCTGCCCCTATTCCATCGCCGCCAAACGTTCCAATTGGTCCGCCGCAATAAGTGCATCAATCATTTCATCCAAACCTTCGCCACCCGCCAAAATATCATCTAATTTATAAAGTGTTAATTTAATACGATGGTCCGTCACACGCTGTTCCGGGAAATTATAGGTGCGAATTTTCTCGCTGCGGTCGCCAGAACCAACCATACTGCGCCGCGAACTGGTACGCGCCGCATCTTGCTCTGCCCTTTGTTTTTCGTACAGTTTTGACCGCAAAACCGCCATGGCGGTCGCCTTGTTTTGAATCTGGCTACGTTCGTTCTGGCACGTCACAACGATTCCTGTCGGGAAATGGGTGATACGCACCGCACTATCGGTCTTGTTCACATGTTGCCCGCCCGCACCCGATGCGCGAAAAACATCGATACGGATATCTTTTTCTTCGATTGCGACATCGATATCCGCCGCTTCGGGCATAACGGCAACCGAAACCGCACTGGTATGGATACGACCGCCCGCCTCGGTTTCCGGAACGCGTTGCACCCGATGAATACCGGATTCAAATTTCATACGCGCATAAACGCCGTCACCATCGATTTTGAATATAATTTCCTTGTACCCGCGCAGTGACGTCGCATTTTCTTCGATAATTTCAATTTTCCACCCGTGCCGCAACGCATAGGATTTATATTGATTAAACAAATCGCCGGCAAACAGCGCGGATTCTTCGCCCCCCACCCCCGCGCGAATTTCCATAATTGCACTATTATCATCCGTATCGTCCCGCGGCAACAAGGCAATCTGTAATCGTTTTTCTATATCAGGCAAGGCGTGTTTAAGGTTTTCCAATTGTTCCGCCGCAATATCACGAAGTTCCGCATCATGTTGCATTTCGGTCGCATCAGCTATGCCCTGCTTTGTCGCAAAATATTCATCCACCAACGGCAAAATTTCCGCCACATGCGAATATTCCTTGGACAATTTCGTCAATTCTGCACCCGACACATCACCCGAATTCATTTGTGCCTGAATATCGGTGGCGCGTTTTTTTATGTCTAATAATTTTTGATCGATTATCATTTTTTTGCGCCCCCGGTCACCAATTTAATCGCGTCCGCGACCGACAAAGTTTGTTGTTCGCCCGTTGCCATATCTTTTACCGACACTTGCTTATTTTTAACTTCATCTTCGCCAATTATCATACTGTATTTAGCCATAATTTTATCGGCATACTCAATTTGATTTTTGAACTTTTTGTCCGTATCTAAATACGCAACAGACGGTATTTTTGCCGCCCGCAAAGCACTTTCCACCGTCAGTGCATATTGCAAGTTATCATCGCCCATAACAAGGACAGCAACATCAATCGGCCGCTGCCACCGCGACAAATCAATAGCACCAGATTCCATCAAAGCAACAAAGATTCGCGAAAACCCGATTGCCGCGCCAACCCCTATTATTTTGGTCTTGCTAAACTTTTCAACCAAGTCCGCATAACGACCACCGCCAGCCGCAGTTTGCAACTCTGGATGATCTGTCAATTTAAACTCGAAAACAAGCCCCGTATAATATGCCAAACCGCGCGCAATAGACAAATCGATTTCAGCATTTTTTACACCGAATTGTTTCAACTTTTCCATAAAACCGGTAAGTTCTGAAATCGCAGCATCTAACTTATCAGATTTGTTTAAAAACTTTTCATAACCACTAATAAACACTGATTTTATTTCGTTTTCAACTTTTTTATTTTTAAGCGTATCACTAAGCCCCAAAGCAAATTCTTCTTCACCCATTTTATCGCGTTTGTCAACAAGCACAAATACCTCTTTCCTTTGCTTAGAATCAAGTTTCAAATAATCAAACAGCGCATCCCAAAATGGTCGCGATCCAATCCTAACATAATTATCGCCAATAAATTCCGACACAGAATTCAGTGTTTGTTGAATTACCGATATAATTTCCGCATCATAATTTATGGACAAAGTATTAATACCCATAATATCCATGTCCATTTGATAAAATTCACGATAACGCCCACGCTGACGCCGTTCACCACGATAGCGTTTTGAAAACTGGCTTGCCCTAAATGGAAAAACCAAATCATTCAAATGACCCGCAACAAAACGCGAAAGCCCGACCGTTCCGTCATACCGCAATCCCATTTTCGTGTCACCATACTGAAACAAAAACATTTGCGTTTCAATCTCATCCCAATTGTCTTTGTCAGACAAAACTTCGGCTCGCTCTATGGCTGGCAAATCCAACAAAGAAAATCCCGCAATGCGTAAAACTTCCTGCATCCGGCGGGCGCATTCGTCAAAGCAACGTTGTTGCGCCGGTAATAATTCTATAAATCCCGATAAAGGTTTTGTTGGTTTCAAATCCATCTTATTTCCCCTATTCTATTATTTTACATGGTTGACCGGGCATTTGCCCATTGATTTTTCTAAAAAAACATGGCTAATAACACACACCCGAACGGGCGTGATGGCGCGCCAAAAAGAACACTTTATGTATCATCATGCAACGATTATACATAAACCCTATGGATTTTTCAATATATTTTTCCGCCCCGCCCTAATTTGATGGTGTAAATTCAATAATTTAAGGAACATATACACGTCTATGGCCGCATAAACGAACAAATATATTGCCAAACATATCACCATCATGGCCCCGGCGATTTCCGGAAATACTAATAATCCCCCTGATAAAACCAACATTATAATTGATGCAATCAAATCCACGCGATAATAACCAAACCCTATACGCAACATATTTATCGCAAAAAACAGCATTCGCAACGCGTTCAACAAAAACAGCACCACAAAGACATAGATTAACCCAACCGCCGCATCGTTTGGATAAACACAAAACACCACACCCAAAATCAAAGTCACCAGTCCAAAAAACACATCGTATGCACTGACACTAAACCCAAGGTTTGAAACAAAAACCATACTAACGCGATACAACCCAAACACAACCAACCCCGCACCAATTATAAATGTCAACATCCCCAGGAACTCTATCGGACGCATCAACATTAAAATGCCGGCAACTGTGAACAAAATCGCTTCGCCCACCAAAAGTGGTGCGGTATTACGATAAATCCGCTTTATAACCTCTCCTATCTTTTGACGACGGGACCCCGGTTCAAAACCTTTTTGCATTTCTACCTCGTTTTAATTTCGTAACGAATTTTATCACATTTTGAAATTCAAGGCAACATGAATAAATACACAAAAACTTTGTTGCAAGGGGGCGCACACCATATTATATTAAAAGGCATGAAATATACAGATGCACATTGTCATATTTTTTCTGCGCCCGCCGACAACGTCGCCGCCCAGGTTTGTAATGCAACAACCACGGCCGATTGGCAAAAACTTGTCCAAATTGCGGACGACCGCACGCGCATCTGTATCGGTATTCACCCATGGTATATTGATTCCGCACCCCCCGATTGGGCGGATTGCATGCGCGAAATCCTGTTGTCAAATCCACAAATTATGGTTGGCGAAATTGGAATTGATAAATATCACCCAGACATTGACCGGCAAATCGAATTTTTTGCACAACAAATTGAAATTGCAATTGAAATGAATCGCCCCGCGCACATACACTGTGTCGGCGCATGGGACAAAGTTTTGCATATACTAAAGGACCACCACCCCCACATTCCGATTATCGCACACGCGTTCGGCGGGAACACGGCAATTATAACCGCACTTGCGGAATATAACACATATTTTTCATACGGGGCGCGGGGTGACCACGTTGCCGACACGGCAAAAATTGCACCGTTGGATAAAATCTTGGTTGAAAGTGATTCCGACGCGCCGTCCGTCCAAGCCGAAATTTTGGCGACCGCCACGCATGAAATTGCAAAACTGCGCGAATGCGACGCACACGAATTAAACGAACAAATCAACAAAAATTTCACGGGGGTTATAAACTATGCCGGATAGATTACACAGATGCCGCCTGTTAATCGGCGAAGAAAATTTAGAAAAACTGCAACACGCAACCGTGATGGTCGTCGGGTGTGGCGCGGTCGGTTCTTTTGCCATCGAAGCATTGGCCCGTTCGGGTATCGGACACATAATTTTGGTCGATTTCGACAAAATCGAAGAGTCAAATATCAACCGGCAACTGTTTGCTACACAAAACACATTTGGTCACAAGAAAACAAGGGCTGCCCGCGAACGAATTGCCGCGATTTCCCCGGACATCCATGTCACCGAATTGGGCATTTTTTTCGATGCCGGCACCCTGCCCCCCATGCGTCCCGACTTTGTCATCGACGCCATCGACACAATCGCGTCCAAAATTGCACTTTACGAATGGTGCGAACAAAATGGTATCCCCTTTATATCATCAATGGGCGCGGCACGCAAAACCGACCCAGCCCAGGTTAAAATAGCCAAACTTTCAAAAACGGTTGCCTGCCCGCTGGCACGACAAATTCGAAAATTGGTCCGCGAACGGGACCTGGGCGATTTTCCGGTTGTGTTTTCGACTGAACCCCCGGCACCCCAAAAAACACCCGACAAAAATATGGGATCAATCATAACCGTCACCGGAACATTCGGCCTGGCCGCGGCAAATTATGCAATAAAATATATTGTGAATTCAAACGATTAAAGCAAAGAATTAAAACAATTTGTTACACAAAATCTTCTGAAATTTCCGCCCCAGTTTTGAAACGACGTTTTTGAAAACATTCCTTTTGCAAAAAATACGCGTTTCATCAATAGTTGTCACAACGGGCATACTTAACCAATACGTGGAAGGACGCACATGAAAAAAATTTTGATATATTCGTTATTATTAACTGGTTGCAATAATTATCAACCCAGTGCACATTCAGATATTTATTTAACCACTATGTCTGGCACAGGCCAAAAAATAGGCGAAATTTCTTTTACGGACACCCCAAATGGAATGTTAGTAAACGTCAACTTGCATAATCTGCCATCGGGCGAGCATGGTTTTCATATTCACGAAAACCCCAATTGCGCCCCAGATATCGATGCCAACGGGAATTTGCAACCCGCCCTCAGTGCCGGTGGTCACTATGACCCTGGAAAAACCGGCCATCATATGGGTCCCAATCAAGCCGATGGGCACAAAGGCGACCTGCCGGTCCTTACCGTGCCCATGGATGGCACCGTTAACGTGTCTTTTAGTATCCAAAATTTAAAAGTCCAAGAGATTAAAAACCGCTCAATTATGATTCATGCGGGCGGTGATAATTACAGTGATACGCCCGCGACACTGGGCGGCGGTGGCGCACGCATTGCATGTGGTATAATTGATTAAATTAAACTTGGAATATCGCCACGGCATTCCCAAGACACAAATTAAAATCGGCCACACGCCGATTTAAATTTCTGGTCGGGGCGACAATGAGTAAGCAAGCCGTGCATCCAAATATGGATGCCGGCGAACCGTCACGAATGCCCCGCAGGCACCCGTGCCGAGGGAAAGATTCGAACATTGACAAATTTTTTGTCGTTTGAATTCACAGTTCCACCATAATTTAACAAAAAAATACCACCATTTCGGTGGTATTTTTTTGTTAAACCTGGTCGGGGCGAAAGGGAACCGGTCATTTTTTGTAAAACCCCAGAAAACTAACCTTTTTTAAGTTCTACTTTTCCCAACTTTGTTAAAATGTCATACACTTTGTATCACACTTTCTTGTTAATCTGATTATAATCCATTTTTTTAATAATGTAAACGGGTTTTGTTAAATTTTTTGTCTTTGGGACTTGAAATTTTGGATTTTTTACCTATATATACTAGGACAGAGTGGAATTTATAACCACTATGGGTGTTCGAAGCCGATAACTGGGGACGCGAAATGGACCATACGGTAAGGCAAGAGATCTAATCTATTTTTTATTAACTGGTATAAATTACAAAATTCGCAAAAAGCGACGGTGTTTTTTATGCCTAAAATGTAATTGTATAAAATGAGGTAGATATCATGCAAAGTATGGATATTACGCAAAACTTAGGTTTGCAACAACCATTGAATTTTAATGTTGATGTATTGAATACGGAACTTGTTGAAAGCAAAAAATCGATTCAGCCGACAGAAATATCGATTGAACCGGTTTTAGTAAACAAACCATCTGCTGATGAACAGACAAATCAATTGGTCCCCATAAATCCAAATAATTTTAATAAAAATCATATCGTTTTTACGGAAGAAGAATTCAAATTCAACCGACACGTCCAGGATATGATTTATGGGGTTGGAGTTCCAAAAGATTTTATGATTTTGTCTGGTGGTTTATATCATGTCGTGCATATTACCAAGCCAGACATGAAACCGTTTTATTCGTTAAGCAGAATATCCGGGTATCTTTATATAGTGGCAAATATACATGATACAGATAATGATAATTGGGGTTTTTTGGTTCATTTTACAAATTTAGCCGGACAAGGACAAAATGCGATTGTTCGATTAAATTCGTTTTTGGGCAAAGTCCCTTGTGGTCAAGATTGTGTAACAATCCTTGCAAAACGTGGGTTGCGAATTCGTAACGGTGAAAAATTAACAGATTTTTTTAAAGAATCTGGAACGATAAGAACAGTAACAGAAGTGACCCAAACAGGGTGGCATAATAAATGTTTTGGATTGCCTGGTCTGCCAATTGGTAAAAATGACGATGCATATTTTAATATAAAAGCATCGGCTGGGTTTGAAAGTAAAAACGGTTTAGCACCTTGGATAGAAAATATTGGAAAATATTGTGAAGGAAACAAAAGATTGATTTTTGCCGTCAGTTGTGCTTTTGCAGCACCATTATTAAAATTGTGTGGGCTTGAGGGTGGTGGATTTCACTTTTATGGTCAGTCGTCTTGTGGTAAAACGACATTATTAAGGGTTGCAACATCTGTTTGCGGTAGTCCTGATTATATGCAGAACTGGCGTGCCACAAGTAACGGTTTAGAATCTGTTGCCGAAAATCATAACGACCTTTTATTAGTATTGGATGAAATTGGTCAAGCCGACAGTTCAGATATTGGTGATACAATATACATGCTTGCAAATGGACTTGGAAAGATTCGTTCAAGTTCAAGGGGTGCACCAAAGAGCGTAAAAAAATGGTTGAATTTGTTCTTGTCTACGGGCGAATTAGATCTTGAATCACACATGCGAACTGGACATAAAACCACAAAAAATGGTCAGGAAGTTCGATGTTTAAGTATTCCGGCAACATCAGAAAATTCAAAATATGGTATTTTTGACAATATTCACGATTTTACAAACAGTGCCGATTTTGCAGAATATTTTATATCACAAACGAAAAAATATTATGGTTCGCCATTGTTGATATTTTTGCATTTTTTGGTTGAACATCCAATAAAAACCCAGCACGAATTTGATAAATATTTGACAGAACAAAAAGTGTATTTTGGGCATAACCTTAGTGGGCTTGCTAATCGAGCACTAAATCGTTTTGCTTTGGTCGGTTTTGCAGGTGAAAAAGCAACCGAATGGGGAATTACTGGTTGGAAAAAAGGTTCTGCAACAGATGCCATTCGCCAATTGTTTAACGAATGGAATAATAATCCAGAACGAATGTCAGATTTGGACAAACTCAAACAACAGGTTCGACTTTTCTTCGAAAAAGACCCTGCATATAAAATTTCACCATATTTCAGTGAGTGGTCTTTGCAAGGTCGTGAACAATGGGTTACACCTGAACGTTTCAAAACAGATGTAATTCATGGGCTTGATGCTTCTTGGGCGGTTAAAGAATTGGTAAAACTTGGGTGGATTAACCCAGGTAATTCCAAAGACCGTTATACACAAAAACGACGAATTGATAAAGACGGTATCTATCGTGGAGTATATGTGTTTGATATAACGCGTGTTTTCGGGGATGATTTTTTGGATACACGAACAGAAAACGTGTAAAATTTCCGAATTCCCGTTTTTCCCGTGAATATAAAAATATATATGAATATTTTTATTAAAATCACAGTTCTATACATCCGGGGGTGGAACACCCCCGGGGACTTCTACTTTATACACGGTGTTTTTGACATTTGAAACAGACGTCATTTCAAATTCATAAACCAACCGTTTTTACCCGGGTTGATAAAAAAATGCTTTATAACGTGTGGAAGTTCGACAACGTATACGTTTTCTACTAGGTTTTGTTCCAACTGGTAAAATTCGTATATAAAACGACATTATTTTATATGTGGACTCACCATGGTTACAGTAAAATAATTGTTGGACATCGGTGTTATTTTTACTGGGATTTGTTAAAAACGTCCTAGTTAAAATTTTAAGCACCGATAAAAGTTATTTAATCTGATTATAAATTATATTGGTCAAAGTCGTTTCATTAAATCTAGCCATATCAGAATGTAAAAGGTGATGGTATGATAAATACAGAAAAAACCGAAATTGTTCAAAAACAAGTATCAGAATGGTTAAATGATAAGTATTTTAGTCATTATTTGGTTGTTGATTTACCTTTTAACCGAAAACATTACGGATTTGAACAAGCAACGGAATATCTTAAAATAATTGTTAAAAGGTTTGAAAAAGAATTGGTTGGTCGTCATTGGAATAAAAAACCGGTTCATTTTATTGCTTTTGTTGAAAAAGGCAAATTTCATATTTATCATTGGAATCTTTTGTTGTGGGCTTTTCAATATACCGACCAAGAATTACAAACTGCCGTGGACAAAACATTAAAATATATGAATTTGGATGATAATGTAATGGAAATTCAACCTATTGAATACACCAGATTCCATTTGAATGATTATAACGTCAAAGAATTGGAATCTGATAATAAATTCCACGTCAACTCATATCGTATCTTTTCGTCTGAAATGTTGTTTTATTTATAAATAATAATTATTATTTTTGAACATCACGCACCCATTTACCATTTGAATCATAAACGTGGTTATTGGTGCTAAAAATTCCACCTGTGGTGATAACAAAATCCGAATTATAAGATACTAATTTACCATTAACCCGACAATATTCACGATTGGAACTATCATATAAACTGACCTGATTCCCACTTTGTTTTGCATACATTATTTTTTTCATTTTCGCTACCTATACTCTGCTTCTGCGAATAGATTATAATACTTAAAAACACTGTCGCAAACGGGTATTTAATAAAAAACAGGGTGTCTGAAAATTTACACAACACCCCATTATTATTACTATTATAATACAAAAATACCCTGTCGCATACTAAAAAATGAAATTTATTACAATTTTATTTATCTGTTTTAATGGCTTTACTTATCAACCATGCTATCAGGGTAAAAATTAAAGAAAAAATTATTCCCGCTAAAATTTTTCCCGTTATGTTATCGACTTTGTTTTTTATATTTTCAGGTGTTGTATTTTTTGTGTTATTATCTTGATAAACAGGTCTATCTTTAAATCTTTCACTACATTCATCTTTGACTTCTGTATGGAAAGTCGCCAGGTAAGAATCAATTTCGTTTCCTGTCATATTTTTTAATTTTTTCCAGTCAACTTTGTCCATCATAGTCAAAGTATAACAATCACACACTTTTTCAAGCATATAAAGTGTTTCGTTATCAAGTGGTTGTTTTTGTTTAATTCTTTGTTTGCCATTATCAATACAGGTTTTATACAGTGTATTATAAAAAGAAACTTTGACTTGTTTTTGTTCCTTTTGTTCTTGGGTAAACTCTGTGTCGTTATTATGTAAATCTAAATTTTTCAATTTACTGATATTTTGTGAAAAAGTAAATCCGTCCTGAGCATTTGCACACAGGGTATTAAAGACCAAAAAGACCATAAATACAATTTTTTTCATCTGTTTTACCTTGTTTATGTGAAATACATTATAAAGGGTGAACAATAAAATGTAAACCCTAATAAGTAAAAAATCATATTTTTATGCAAAATGGGATTGAATCGAGTCCCAAAGTATATTAAAATATAATCATAACAAAGGGATGTATTATGGCTGATAAATATAATATTGTTTATGTGTTGGCTAATGAAGGTATGCCAAATTTAATAAAAATTGGAAAAACACAACGTAAAGATTTGAATGCCAGAATGTCTGAATTATATTCAACTGGTGTTCCGTTCCCTTTTCAATGTTTGTGGGCAGGTGAAGTTAAAGATTGCACAACAATCGAACAAATTATTCATAATGCTTTTCGGGATAAACGGGTTAACCCAAAACGTGAATTTTTTAATGTTGCACCAGACCAAGTTATCCCTTTATTAAAGGAATTTTCAACAAGTGAAATAACAAATACTGTTCAAGATGCTTTGTTTCGTAATATATCTGATGCAGAAAAATCCGCTGCTAAACAATTTCACAGACCACAATTTAATTTTGAAGAAATGGGAATACCTGTTGGTTCGGAGCTGTTTTATGTTAAAGACCCAGATATTAAAATTAGTGTTATTGGTCCTAAAAAGGTATTATATAATGATAAAGAATACGCATTAAGTGCTTTAACAAAGGAATTATTGGATTTACCGTATTACGTTCAACCAGGTCAATACTGGACTTATAATAATAAAAATTTACGTGATATTTATGATGAAACTTATCCATATCCAGAATCAAACGATTAAAGGGTATAATATGAATACTGAATTACATCTAGTTGACATCTTATTCGGACTTAATAAGAATAATTTTGAAAATAATTACCCAACCAAACGACGTAAATTAAGGTTTAATATATCTTGGCAAGATGAAGTTCAGGAACATGGCAAGAAAGTAAGAAAGATACGTGATTTTAAAACAATGTATCTGAATAAGGATAAGTTTCTTGACCAAGCTATATTGTCTATGGGTTCAGGAAAAAAGAAACGGTTAAGTTTAGAAGATGTTGTTTTTGAATTTATAGAAATAGATACTCATAAATGGTTATTTATAGGTGCTTACCAAATTATTGATTTAAACGCAGACGGTTTTAATGAAGTAAAACACGAACACTTCAGGTATGCTAACGCAAAAAAATTAAAAGAGTTTGAATCATTTAATGGTCGTTTAGTGGTTAATTTCACAAACAAGCCCCAACAGTTTTATTATACATCAGATGATGTTATAAATAGTGTTGTTGTGTCAGAAATTTTACCAGAACCATATTTAAATATGGAAGAAAAGTTTACTGGATATGAAAACGTTAGAAAAGATTATAATTCTTTGAAACGAGTGATAGACAGCAGAGATTGGAAAGAGAATTTAAGTAATGTGTTTGGTGTATATGTGTTAACAGATATGAATACAGGGAAACAATACATAGGTTCTGCAACAGGAAACAATGGAATTTATGGCCGTTGGTCTGTTTATCTGAATAAAGGTTATGATGACACAAACAAGGATTATCCAAATAAAAAATTAAAAGAATTAGTCAAAACAAAAGGGATTAAATATATTAAGGATAACTTTCAATATAGTATAATGGAAATATTCCCAAAGACAGAGTTAGGGAAAACCAAAGCACTAGAACGTGAAAATTATTGGAAAGAAGTTTTAAAAACTCGGGATTTTGGTTATAATGATAATTAGAGTATGTCAAATTTAAAAAAATCTTTACCAATGTATGTAATGGATGAAAATCATTTCAAAGATTTTGAATATGAGTTTGATTACTGTATTATTCACAAAGAAAAACATGCCGATTATTTTGATGGAACGTTGTCCAGTGCTTTATCCGAATTTATAACATTTAAGGATTCAGAAAGTTTAATGTATTTTTTATCCGTGTTGGTGTACTCTGAAATGTTAATCCCAGTTGGTGCTATTTATCCCCCTGGAACAAACGACAAAAGTATTATAAAATTACCAGATTGCAAAAATACTGATTATTTGTATATGAAAAATGTGAATGTTGTGCCAAAAATTACAATAGGTGATGGTAATAAATTTTTTAGTGTGTTTTTATCTATTCGGGAAATACACGAAATAGCATCCAACAATACGTTTTTATATATTGATTTTGAAACGGTGTATAAATGGATAAAAAAACATCGTAAAGAAGTCGATGTTATTGTATTTGATGTTTTTGATAAAAATAATTATGTTTGGGCTGTTGATATTGGTGATTTTATTAAACAAATTGAATCATTTTATAAATTTGAAAAAAATTATAAAGGTAAAAATTTAATTTCTGATTTGCACCAAATGTCATTTCAAAAGCACGTAAAAAAGTAATTGTATATTCTGTGTCGGTTTTTAATAATACTCAAACTATAACATAGACGAAATCTCTTCTTCAGTTAATTTTTTACATTTAATAACTTTAAACTTATTACGAATATGTTTCAGTTCTGGTTTTCTGCTATACATTATGTCTTTGTTTATATTAATGCCGATACTTTTAAACATTGTCTGACAATGCAACAACAACTGATGTGGTGCCTTGTTAGAATTTAGTTTAGATGATATTTGTAAAATAAAAGCGTTTAAAGACATATTCCCAAGATTAGAATATACCGAATTTATTTTATTTAGTAATTCTTTTGGGTCTATGTTTTTAATTGGTTGGGCTTTTATTTCTATAACCAACAAGTCTTTACCATTATATTTATATATACAATCAACGTCTGGGTTTGATTTACCACACAACTCTTTACCTTGAATAAAAATTTTTTGTTTCAAAAGTGGTGTAGAATTAGCGTCCTTGCATTCCCATCCACGTTCCGTGTTTTCTGCACAACAACGTTCACATAATGAACAATGCGTGCATTTTTTCCTTGGTAATGATTCAGATTTTTCTAACATTAATCTATATCCGGTAATAAATTTTCTGCATCATAAAAAGATTTGAATATCACGTCCTCTTTTTCAGCAAAATTTTCCACGTTATCTATTATGCCTTTTTTTAAGTCGGCAAAGTAGAAATTGACCTTTGATTCCAGTTTTTTTGCATGAGCAAACTCTTGCAAAGCATTTATAAGTATTGAACTGTGTGTTGTTAAAAGGACCGAAACATCATTTTCAAGTAAGGTTATTAACAATTCTGCTAATTTAACTTGCCATTCTGGATGTAAATGATTTTCTGGTTCGTCAAAAATGAACATGTGGTCAGATGACAACATGCCGTATCTTGCCATCTTTTGTAAAATACCAAACATTTTTTCACCAGATGCCATATTGCCAACATATAAATTATTATCTGTATTAGCAGGTACAAAGAAAAAATCCTGTTTGTCGGGTATATAAACCAATTCACCTTTTAATAAATCAGACAAATCTTTATATACAGATTTACACAGGGTATTCTGTGTTTTTTGGAAATTTACCTTCAATTTATCTAAAAGATCTTTCCAATAATACGGTATATTAATGGCATTTGCCACCTGTAATAATAAAGGTGTTTCTATGAAAGTAACTTCTGGTAAAATACGTTGTTTCAGAGTTTCGTTAATTTTTATCGACAAACGTTCAGAAAATGGTAACACATTTGCATTATTGGAAATTTTATATTCCAACAATTTATCGCCATTATTATCAAGTACCACTTCTGACGTAGCGTGAGTTCCTAAATTATTAACTTGAAATCTGAACATTTGGTTATACATAAATTCCAAAGAATTTTTGATTTCTTCCTGTTCTGATATGTCTGTAAAAACACCCATTAAGTCATTTAATGATTTTTTTGCAGATAACTTGCTTTTTTCATCCAAAGTTAAAAATGTATCAATTAAATTGATTTGAGCAATAATTATCCTATGTGCTTCGGAATAGTTATCTTCTTTTAACAATCTTACCAAAGTTTCTGCAAAACTAGCATTAAAACGTTCTAATAAAATACTTACATCGTGATTTCTTGATTTAGCATCAGATTTTTGCAAATTGTTTTGAATACTATAAAACAATGTTCTGCACATACTTTCTACAAGCATTCTGCGGTTTTCAAAAACAATTCTTTTGCTATTGCTAACGGACTTAATTATGGTATAAACGGTTTTGCCAACCGTGCTTTTACCTGTCCCATTAGGTCCCGCTATAACATTTAACCCATTCAGAGTTATATCTGCTTTTTTGATATAGCCAACATTTTTCAGGGTTATTTTCATCGTAAAAATCCTATTGTTCCATTGTATGATAATGTATTTTTTTTACTTGACAAGCCTATTATATCATTTTTTGTAAAAAAAAAACAGGGGTTAATTAAAATTTAATTAAATTCCCCTTTGTTGCCAAGAATTATATCACATTTTAACAAAAAAGTCAAATTTTTATTGTTTCTGGGCTGGTTTGTTAGAAAAAAATCGTAAATTCTTCGTTTCGGACCCATATAGAACCATACAGAAACCATTAAAATTTGACACTGGATACCTTGGAACACTTTTTTAAGGGTAATTTATTATTGTTTATGGTTCGACAAATCTGGAATTAAATTTGAATCATTTATTCCCTTTGTTCCCACTTTTCCCAGTTCCCGAACGTCTTTTTTTACTACATTTTACTTTTTTCATTATTTCCGTCCATTTATCAAAATGTGGTTGTAAAAAGTCATATTTTAATTTATCTGCCTGTTCTTTGATTTGTGGTATTGTGTAGTTTGAATAGGATTTTTCCATTGTGTTGGTTCCTTCCCAACCAATAATATCATTTATAAAAGATTGGATTACACCTGCATTTTGTAATCTTAAACTCGCGTTTTTGCGGAACGAATGAAAATCTAACTTTTTATCATTTGACCCCCTGATACCAATTTCGGTTAAAAATGATAATACACCACGTCCAACAACTTTTCCGTTAAAAGTGCCGTTTTTGGTTTGACATTTTGGAAATATAAAATCGGAACCCGTCTTTTTTAATTTTTGTTTCTGGTTTTGAAAATATTGAACAAAACCCATATCTAATAATTGTTTTGGTATTGGAACAATACGTTCCGATGCTTCGGTTTTTAATTTTTTTAATGGGTGATTTTCAATGAATTGAATACAATCAATCCCGTCTTTTTTAATAATGTCATCATATTGTAATGTTACAACTGCATTTAATCTTGACCCTGTAAATAGTGCAATCATACATACCCAAAATTGATCTGGATTTTTCTTAAAATAAGTGTGTTCTGGTTGTGTTGGGTCGAACATTTTTAATAATTGTTCGTCAGAATACGGAAAATGTGGATTCTTTTCAGATTTTGGGGTTTTATCAAATTTAGGTAATAAATTCAATAAGTTAGTTTTATATACATCCGGTTCAAGAACGTTCGCGTGTGTTATAAGTTCTTTGATATATCTTACATGTTTACGTTTTGAATCACCATTTATTTTAGCATTTTTTCTTATGATATCACACAGGTCTTGAATTACGTTTGGTTTGTAAAAATCAGTATAATTTGAATCAATATTCATATTTATTTGTTCCAAATTCTTTTGGGTTATATGAAATTTACGGTCTTTTTGTGGTTCAGAAACACCCGTTGTTTTAAGCATTGATTCCAAAATTTCCCGAATGGTATAATCTTTTATCGGTTTTGGTTGAATTGGTTGTTGATTTAACTGTTTCCCTTGGATGTCTTTAAGGATGTCCAATACCTGTGATGAAAAAAAGTTAAATTGGTTATATATAATTTTTTCCCCAGGGGTTAATTGGTCCAATTGCACCAAATCCTTTTGTGAATTTAATTTAACCCAATGTTCCAACAAGTCCAAGTTGTTTTTTGGTGATACCCTACGTGCTGCAAATCCATAATTACCACCACCAACGGTATCATAATCAAAAATGGTCAAATCTAATAACGTATTGATTTCATTTATAAATTTTTTAGTGTCAAAATTGTGTATCTTTTCCACCATTATTTTTGCCTTTTCCCGTGCTTCATAATAATTATAGGTATGTAACGATTTACAAAAGAACCGTCTTTTACCATTTTTTCTTGGTAATTCCATTGTAAAATAAAAAATATTGTTCCGCAACTTGATATATTTGTCGGTATTACAATATGACATACACTTTTTAACCATTGTTTTCACCCCGTTGTTTTTTATTGTTTTTTGATGAAAGTGAAAATAAAAAGTGTTAGATTCCCCTGGTTTTTAGTGTTTTTTGGTCGGGACCAATCTAAAAAATAAAAATCCAACAAAAGTGTTGGATTTCTAACATTTTAATTCTGGTCGGGGCGAAAGGATTCGAACCTTCGACACCTTGCTCCCAAAGCAAGTACTCTACCAGACTGAGCTACGCCCCGATGTGCCACAAATTATATATTATTTTTTACTTAACGCAAGTGTTATTTGCGTTCAAAAAATCTATTACTTTTGCCCTGCTACTATCAAAAGCTTTTTCTGCATTTGTAAACTCATTCAGCAAACTTGTCCCTTCCGTAACCAAAGCGTTCAATTCATCAAATCTCTTTTGGGCATCGACCTTTTTATTTTCTGCGGTTTGTAACCTTGTGTGTAAATCATTGTATTCACTTTCTGCTTCTTCCAATGTGTCCCCAGCCCTTTCTTTCATCTGAATCAATTTTGCTAAATATGCTTCAAACCCTTTGACATCAACCAAATTTATCGGACGTTCCGTCACAGGTGCATCTGCCGGTGATTTTGTTTCAACCACTACGGGGCCATCTTCTTTCTCAACAGGTATAATTTGCCCTGCTCCCTTATTGGCCACTTTTTGTGACATTCCATTTGATTTTGACGGACGCCCTTTCTTTTTGGTTGGTTTTAAGATTTCTTTTAATTCGGGCAAATGTTCAACCTTAAAGAATTTACCTTTCCGACCACCCAACCCAACAAACCAATCTTTATCAATAGTTAGCCCTTGTTTTTTACACCATTGAAATTTATTAAAAAGCGCTTTAACATTTAGCAACCCAAGTTCCACCGCCAATTCCGCCATACTCAAAAGACTTTTATCAGCATCAACCTTATTTTCTGGGACCGATATTTGTTCAATTTCTGGCATTTCTTTTACTCCTATTGCTTCTTCGGTTTTTTTTGAAACCGGTTCGTTTATTTTTTCTTGGGCCACAACGACACCATTTTGATAATTATCTATCACCCCCAGCCATTCATCCAACTGTGCAACAACATCAGGCCAAATTTCTGCAACTTTGTACCTAATAAGATCTGAATAGCGTGCGGTGGTATTTTTACTTCTTTGGTCTGGGGGTAAACTCAATTTTTGGTTTTGCGTATGATACTCTTTGGTTAATTTTTTTGCTTCTGACTTATCGGGGCCTGATTCTGGGCACGTGTATCCTTTTACAAATAATATCGCATTTTTTAATTTTTCAATATTTTCATTTGATATTTTCGATAGCATTTCCGAACGATCTTGATATTGCAACACCCAAAGCAACAAATGCAAAATATAATTACACCCTATTGATTTTTCAGGGGCCACATTTAATAACTTTTTATAACTACCCAATGCCAAATTACAAACAATTTCTATATTACGCCCCATCAAAAAACGCCTGGCTGATTTGCACGACATTTTGCCGGTCGCCGCCATATGAACACTACAAAGAATACTATTGATATCATCAATTTTGTCATAGGCCATCACGTAAACCTTCTTTACTCATTGGCTGTATAGCACACAAAAAAGCATTTGTCCATTATTTTATAAATTCCGAAAATATATTGACAATTTTACAGTTTGCAATAACATAAATTTTAATAAAAAGGACAAAAAATGGGCAAAAACCCACGTGTTGGAATTGGTTGTTGGATTTTTAATCCGGCGGGGCAAGTGTTGCTTGGGCGGCGACTTTCAACGCATGGTTTTGGCACATGGGCGGCACCGGGCGGCAAACTTGAACTGAACGAAGAACCCGCAGATTGTGCTGCACGTGAACTGCGCGAAGAAACCGGCATAATAATTCCATCCGAAAAATTCCGGTTTGTTTGCATTACAAATGACATTTATCCAGACGCGCACTATATCACCCTGCACTATCGTACGGACAGCGTTACGGCGATACCAAAACTAATGGAACCTGCCAAGTGCGCCGAATGGAGATGGTTTTCGCTTGATAATTTGCCAAGTCCATTATTGCTATCGGCAAAAAAATTCCTTACCGCACACCCCCGAATATAATCCTTTTGCATTTCGATGCGGGCGCACTATATAATTCACATGGAAACAAGAAAAGGAGAAACCATGAAAAAAACACTTGTTGCGTATTTTAGTGCAACCGAAACAACGCGTGGACTGGCCGAAGATTTGGCGGCGGCGATTGGTGCCGATTTGTTTGAAATTGTGCCGACGGAAAAATACACAACCGATGACCTTGATTGGACAAATAAACTAAGCCGGACAACGACGGAAATGAACAACCGCGCGTGTCGCCCAAAAATTGCAAAGAAAATCCCGGACCTTTCAAAATACGAAACGATTTTTGTCGGGTTCCCAATATGGTGGTATCGCGAACCGTCAATCATCGACACATTTATGGAATCTTATGATTTTGCGAACAAAACAATTGTTCCGTTCGCCACATCCGGGGGCAGCCCAATTGGCGACGCCGGCAAAAATATGCAGAAACTTGCACCCGACGCACGCGTTGAACGCGGTGCCCGCCTGGACACCGGCCTGTCCCCCGAAGCATTACGCGAATGGGCAAAAAAGTGGATGTGAGTTAGTGGTTAGTGTAAGTGTTAGTGGTTAGTGCTAGTGAAACGGCGCATTTGCGCCGTTTTGTATAAATATATTTTTGCAAAAACGCTTGATAAGTTTGTTTTTTTGTGTTATGTTAAAACAAACAAGAAGGCAAAAAAATGAAAAATCAAAATAAACTTTATGCAATGATATTGATGCTATTACTCGCCGGATGTAAAAATAAACAAAATGGCGAAACAGATTACAACTATGAATTATCTTACCCAAAAGGTGTGGACACCGTCTATGTTATACGAACAACACTGGATCAGGGCAACGCGGCTGGCAATGGTGCATCTAAATATGTGGCGGCAACAGATAAAAATGCTAACGATTATCATATGCGCTTTAATTTAAATAATAATATGACTATAAAGAGTAACAACCGCGACCATATTCTTTCCTTTATATTTCCGGGCGACACCCTAATTATGGATGGTGATCAGGTTATAAGAAACCTGACATTCGAACATGAAAAAGCCAAATACTATACGAAAGGCAAATAAAAAAATATAATCAATCAACGGGCGCATTTGCGCCCGCACTAACACCAACACTAACCACTAACACTTACACTAACCACTAACACTTACACTAACCACTACTCATACCTTAAACTATCAATCGGATTTAGTTTTGCGGCCTTTATTGCGGGCATCACACCGGATACCAACCCGACAAAAACCGCAACTGAAATTGAAACGATAACCGGCCAAATACTAAACGGCACATTATAGCCCAACACAAACCGCCCAACGCCCTGCGACAATCCGACGCCAAGTATCAAACCAAACATTGAACCGATAAACGAAATCATTATTGATTCAGACAAAAATTGCGTGATAATCGTGCTTTCTTGGGCCCCAATCGCCTTGCGAATTCCGATTTCACGCGTGCGTTCCGCAACGGACACCAACATCATGTTCATAATTCCAATCGACCCAACCAAAAGTGACACCGCCGCAATCGCAACAAGCAATAATGTCAAATAACTGCTGACCGTGTTCATCGTTTCCATAACCTGTTTCATGTCGGTTATTTGAAAGTCATCCGGGGCGTTATCTTTTAATTTATGCCGTTCCCGCAAAAGCGCAGTTATTTGGTCCGTGGCGATATTATTATCGGAATCTTGGTAAAGTTTTAACGAAATCATCTGGACGGCATTCGGAAACCGCGACCCCGCAAGCCGTTTTTTAAGTGTGGTAATCGGAATTATCACCATATCATCCTGGGACCCCATGCCCGCCGCACCTTTGGCCTTGGTGACACCAATAACGGTCATTGGGGTATTACGCACACGGATTATTTCACCCACCGGATTTTTTGGCATACCCAATTCTTCGGCCGTTTCCGGTCCAATTACCGCGTATGTTGCCGCCGTTTTGACCGCATTCATTTCAAAGAACGCGCCGTGTTCCATTTCTATGTTTTGCACGGTCGCATAACCCGGATACACACCAACCATAGACGTGGACCAATTCTTATTTCCATATACAACCTGGGCACTGCTGTTTTCAACCGGGGACACCGCCGCAACATCGGGCAGGCGCGCAATAAAATCAACATCGTCCAATGTAAGTGTCATACGATTACCACTGCGCACACCCGCGCTTTGCGCCGCACCTGCGCGAATCATAATCGTATTTGTCCCAAGTGATGAAAATTGGTCGGTGATTGATTGCTGAACCGTTTCGCCGACCGCAACCATAACCACCACCGCCATAATTCCGATAACAATCCCAAGCACCGTCAAAAAAGACCGCATTTTGTTCCCCGAAATCGACAGCCAAGATTCGTGTGCAATATCATAGAATGTCATTTTTTGCGCGCCTTTTGTTCGGATTTAAGCAGCACCGATTCATTCTTTGGAATCGGCCCATCGTATGTTATATGCCCGTCATAGATATGAATCACACGACTTGCATAACTTGCGATTTCAAATTCGTGCGTAATCATGACAATGGTTATTCCCAAATCATTATTTAATTTTTTGAAAAATTTTAAAATTTCATTCCCCATTTTGGAATCAAGCGCGCCCGTCGGTTCGTCCGCAAGTATAATTTTTGGGTCACCCGCCAATGCACGCGCAATCGCGACGCGCTGTTTCATCCCGCCCGAAAGTTGCGTCGGCAAATATGTTTCAAAATTTACCAAATCAACAAGTTTTAACATTTCGCGCGCGCGACCAATTCTTTCATGCATCGGCAATCCACGATACATCAGTGGTAACATCACATTGTCCAAAATGTTTCGCTTTGGCAACAGGTTAAAATTTTGAAAAACAAAGCCGATATATTCATTGCGCACCTTGGCCAATTCATCGGGATAAAGTGTCGTTATATCTTTGCCATAAAGTTCATATACACCCGAAGACGGCGTATCCAATGCACCAATTATATTCATGCATGTTGACTTTCCACTGCCCGACGGCCCCATAATTGCAACAAATTCGCCCGGCATAATGTCAAAGGTGTTGTCAAACAAAACTTGTTGCAGCCCCCCGATTTCAAGCGGAAAACTTTTACAGATTTTTTTCAGTGAAATAACCGGTGTTTTTTTCATACGTGTCCTTTACAATGGTCGTCCACCGCCCGGCGCGCCACCCATCATACCACCACGATTATTACTGGTCCGGCTGGTGCTTGATTTTTTCTGCTGTCCCATATATCCGATTATAACTTTGTCGCCCTCTTCTATTTCATCAGATATAATTTGTGTTTCGGTCGCGGTCACCAAACCCTTGGTATACGGGACCAAGACAACATTTGACCCACGTTTAACCGCCAAATGATTCGCCGGCGTAATGTTTTCATCCACCACTTCCACAATACCATCAAAACTGCGCAACAAAAGTGCGGAATTTTGCACTTTCCACGTATCACGCGCCGCATTCACAATAATCGTCACAAACGCCGTCATCCCGGGCATAAGGCGCAAATCAGAATTATCAACATCAATAACAACCGTATAAACCACAACATTCGATGTCGTTGTCGGCGAAAGTCGAACCTGGCGGACGAAACCATTAAATGTTTGCCCAGGATACGCATCAACCGTAAAGTTCACATTTTGTCCCTGTTTTATAACACCAATGTCGGCTTCGGATACCGATGTTTCAATTTGCATTTTTGTTAAATCTTCGGCAATTTCGAATAAATCTGGCGTTTGGAAAGATGCCGCAACCGTTTGACCTTTATCCACCTTGCGCGAAATAACCGTGCCGTCAACCGGCGACACAATCGTTGCATACGAAAGATTCGTCACCGCCCTATCATATTGTGATTGCATACGTTTGACCGATTGCAATGCTTGTTCATATGTTGATTGCGATTGTTCCATTTCCGCACGCGCGATATAGCCCGAATCATAAAGTGATTTATTGCGATTATAATTGCTTTCCGCCAAATTCAATTGCGATTTTGCGGATTCCAACGACGCTTCGGCTTCGTCCACTGATGCCTTTAACACCGACGGTTCAATTTCCAACAACCGGTCGCCTTTTTTAACAGTGGAATTATAGTCAACAAAAATTTCCGAAATTGTCCCCGAAACTTGCGAACCAACATTGACCGTATTTACCGGTTGAATTTCGCCAGTTGCCGTTACGGTTTGCGACAAATTACCACGCATAATATCCATTGTCACAAAATCTTTCTTGGCAACCTTGGCCGCCGTTCCAAAAAACGCATAAAGCATAACAAGCGTCACCACGCCCGCAATGCACCACCATTTATGTCGCCGCACCCAATTTTTTTTATTCATCTTTGTTTCCTTCTAGTTCAGATTTCAAATCGCCAATGGCCAACGCCACCGCCGCCCGTTTAATAAACAAATCATATTTTGCCGCGTTGTTTTGCCTTTGCGCCGACACCAATTCTGATTGCGCCGTTTGCCAATCAAGCATCGTTGCGCGTCCAACCTTGTACATACCGCTTGTCACTTTTTCTGATTCAGTTGCAGATTTTAACAATGCGTTCGTCTGTTCCAAAACTTTCTGCGCGGTTTTATAGTTATTGTATGCGGTAAAAACATCTAATTCCGCGGCATTCGCCGTTTGTTGTTCATTATATTTGGCGCGATCATAATCTGCCTCGGCCGCGCGCAGGCCATACATATTCGCAAATCCCGCAAAAATCGGCATCGATGCACGAATACCAATCGAACCATTTATTTTGTTCGAATTCGGACTAAACACATCACCCAAACTATCATCACCCCAAGACACGGAACCCGATGCCGAAATTGATGGCAAATTCCGCAAAAATGCCGAATTCCTTTTATGCCACGCGGCATCTTTATTCGCCGCCGCTTTTAACAAATCGGGACGTTTTTCACGCGCAACCTTTAACAGTTTATCGATACTTTCATTTTCCGCCTCTGTTCCAAAACTTGACGACATATCCGCAATTGTTATATCGCCGTCCGCCGGAAACGAAAGTTTGGTAAGCAGTGTTCCCTTGGTAATTTCACGATTATTCTTTGAACGTTCCAATGACAATTTTGCACCGGCAAGCGTCGTTTCCGCCTTTAACACATCGGCACGCGCAACCGCACCGGCCTTGAACTTTTTATTCGCCGTGTCATACGCGGTCTGTGCCACCGTCAGGGCGGACCGCGCCGATTCCACGTCCGCGTCCGCATTTAATAATTCATAATAAGAACCAACCAAACCATAAACAAAATTTTGCACGGTCGAACTAAAATCAAACCCGGCGGCGCGATACGCGGCAATCATCTGATTCATATCGGCGGTCCTTTTACCAAAATCAAATATCAAATAAGATGCGGAAATCGACGCACCATAACCCCAATCATAATTCGGATGTAATGTATCGGAACTTTGTGCAAAATTCTTGCTTGCATTAACGCCGGCACTAACACTTGGCAAATAATTGGCATACCCGGCATTTTTATTAAAATGACTTGCCCGCAAAGATGCATACGCCGCCGCCGTTTGCGGATTCCGACAAAGCCCAAGTTTTATAACATCTTGCAATGATTGAACGCCGTCCGGCACATCGCGACGCGTGGCACAATCATCATCCGCCATCGCAAAAGCCGGCAAAATCAGCATAATTGCGAAAAAAATCCCCTTCATTCAAATCTCTCCTGATGATACATTATACCGAAAAAAATCCTAAAAATCATTATTTTTATGAAGATTTAAAATTTTTTTAATAATCACTTGACAATTTGTCTGTTTTGTATTACATTGTGAGTAACTTGATAAAAAAGAGCAAAATATGAAAAAAGATAACCGAACAAAATTATGTGGTGCACTGCTTATTACATGTGGTGCCGCCACCATGATTTGGACCGGACTTAGAATTGGCGGTGACAATTTGGCCCAAAAAGAAACAAAAAAGCCCGTTTCAGAAAAACAGGCAATAATAAGAGAATTTTTCCCAACCAACCCAAAACATGTTGCCTTGGGACTTTTCGGGGCGATTGCTATGATCGCTGGCATGGGCCTTACAAACAAATCAAAAGAAAAATAAACAAAAGGAGTAGAAAATGGAAAAAGATAAAGCTTTACGTTTCATGGGCGGAACACTTATTGTCCTTGGCCTTGGTATGGAATATATCGTTGCAAGCACTGAACAAGATTATGTAAACGCACCTTCACGAAACAGCGTCATAAATCCCACAGAAAACGCAACGTTCCAAGAAGATATCAAATCCACCAACAATTTATGGTGGGAAGGTGCACTCAGCATAGCGGCCGGCGCAGGTTTGATGGCCTTGGCAAAAAAACAACAATCCAAATAATTAAAAACCGAAACATCTGTTTCGGTTTTTATCGTGCTTTCAATATTTCGACAAAATCTTTAATTTTTCCCATCGCCCCAGGAACAAAAAAAACATTTGATGCACTACATTTTTGACACACATCTTTATCCACTTTTGCACAATCTGCCAAAGGACACAAATTAATATCCATATGCTGTAATGCCGCACATGTTTTTACCAAACTTGTAATCGGATCCCGACCTTTTTTATAAAGTGTCAAATACAGTTCCATATTTTCCTTTTTCAGTTTCAGTAAAAATAAATACACTGCACAAACCTCTTTGGCGGCCTTGATACGTTCGTATCTTTCTTTAGCACGTTTATTTTCTCGTTCTCTATTTTTTTCGTGATACTCTTTTCTTTGGTCTAATTTCTTTTCTTTATCTGTCAAATACCGTTCGCGTGCCTTTGCCGAAATACGGTCAATGTTCTCTACATAATACATATGTGCTTGCTCTTTATGCGTGTCACGATAACGTTTTTTTCTTTCAAGTTGCACCGGTCTATTTTTACGATAATGCAAACGTTTTTGTTCATTAAGTCTTTCTTTATGCCTTGCCCAATATTCGCGTTTCGATTTTAAAACTTGTTCTTTGTTCATCAAACGATATTGCATAATTTGTTTCAATATTTTTTCTTTATTTTTGGCATAATATAAATGGTTACGTTCCTTTATCGCTTCGCTATGTTCTGCATAATATTTACGTTTCTGGCTATTTATTTCATCACGATGGCTTTCACGATATTTTCGTCTTTGATCTCTAAGATTTTGTGCACGTATATCCATATTTTTTTTTACCAATTCTTTGATTTTTTCATTGATCTCTAACTTTTCTATCATCCGTGCATTTGGATTTTGTTTTTTCACGCACGCATTTAATCCACGTAACCTTTCTATTGTAATTTTGAACGGCAATTTAATACTAATGAAAAGCAGCAAATTTTCATTCAAATATGCGGTACCACAAATCAAATCCATAAAATCTTTTTCGGTAAAAACATCGGCAATTTCTTCGGCCAATAAGAATGTTTTGATATCTTTTTGACAACTTGAATCAAACAAATACCATTCTGTAATAACTTCAGACAACGATTGCACTTGTCCCGCCACTGAATCCGATACATTTCCCCAAATAAATGCGTCAGTATCGCCATAAATATTTGGCGTTTCACCAAGTTCTATAAAAATTTCATTTACATCATCATGCACCATGTTCAGCCGCTCTTTCAATTAATCTTTTTATCACTGTTTTTAATCCACACCCAGAAATTTTTTCTGAATATAAATAATTTAAAATGACTTTGTCATTATTATCAATTTGAACACAATTTACATATGGTGTTGTCGGAGAATCCGTCGAAGTATACACACGATTTTCAACTGCACGCCCCAAATTATGAATTGCACCTGAATAATCCACAGGGACACGGATACCTGTTCCGCGCTCATTATACACCCCAAAATCACCATTTGGCAATTCATCGACACCAATTTTACGATTATTTAATTCGGCTTTTAATTTCTTTAACGCGTTTGCCGAACCATTTGTATTAAACCCAACTAAAACCGGTCTTATAGTTGCCATTATATAATCATTCGATAAAATACCACTAATCAAATCTGCAACCGCCATGGTATTATCATGAAATTCGTCCACCGATATGTCCAATGTAATCAAAATATCCGCAGAATATGCGGCATTTGCCAAAGTTCCAAGTATTAAATTTCGTTTATCAGCCGACGCACCCCATGTTCCATTTGTTTTGATTGTTGGAATCTTACCTGCCCTGAAAACCAAATTTAACGCACTTGGAATATACTTTATATTCTTAAAAAAATACGGTGCCATACCTTCGCCACCACCAATGACAATGTATTCAGATATATTGTACGGCAAGTTTTGAATTTCACCCAAATATCGCTCTATTTTGTCAAGTGGCATAAAATTAGGTGGGTTTGTTTTGCCTGAATTTTCACAACAATGCGCACAGCGCAAATTACACCAATTTGTTATTTTAAAAGAAAACGCAAAAATTCCATTCATTTTTAACCTTTGTTGACAAATAATACTATAATTTTTGTGTTTGTCAACAAATTTCTTATTGCCTTGGCGCGGGTATTTTTATTAAACTGAAAATATGGAAAGGATTATACGGCTCTTTATCGCGCCCTGCTTTGCCGTATGTGCCACGGTTGCCACCGCCGCCGTGCGAAAGCCGGCAATGTATGTTGACCCGAACGCATACGCATATATGTACCCGTATATGAATAATCAAATGCGTACCGATTTGAACCCGGGGACCAGTGTTCTAATGACAAACAACCCAATTGATGTTGTTGTTAAGACCAAGCGCGCATCCGAACCACGTCGCGTTGTTCCACGCCCGGCGCCCGGTGCAACCACGGCCCGCGCCGCAACGGGTGCGAACGCGCCAAGCCAAAATTCAACCCGCCGTGTTGTCGCACGCGCGGCAACAAACCAAAACACCGCCCCTAAAAACATGCGCCGTGTTGCGCCGCGCACCGCGCGGGAAAACGCACGCGTCACCGCCGACACAACCGAAACGGTGACCGTCACATACGATGTTCCAACAACGCGTTGCCTTGCGGGTTATACCGAATGCATGGATAATTACTGTGCCCGCGAAAACACGGCATATAATCGTTGTTATTGCAGTGCACGTCTTACACAAATCGATTCAAAATACCAAGATGAAATCAACGAAATGACATTGCAAATAATTCGCCTGCGCGGCGGGGGTCAGTGGACAGACGCAGAAATGAACGAATACTGGATGGAACGCGTGGGCAGGTACGTCGGCGAAAATTCATGGATGCGACTTGAAAACGCAATCGACATCGATTGGCCAACGCCCGAAGAACGAATTCAGGGTCAAAATGTTTTCCTTACCGGCCACGAATACTGTGTCGCGCACCTGCGCAATTGTGCATCGATGGCATCAAATATGCGCGATGCATACCGTTCACGTATATCACGCGACTGTGATGCGTATGAACAAAATATGCAGCGCATCCATGATGCCGCCGCCGCAATGATTGAATATTATAGTGAATAATTATCATTTCCCCCGCATTGATTCACAAATCAAATTATGCCGGTATATATTTCGTACTAAATCATCACTTATTGTATCCCAATCGGATGCGCGCCCATATATAAATTCGCACGGGCATACTTCCGCCGCCGATTTATTCCGCAATGGTATATTTCCGTCGCAAGATGTCACGAATATCGCGCACACCGGTATGAACAGTTTTTTCATTTGCCACCCTTACCACATTTACATTGTTTATAATTTCATTTGTTTGCGCGTTTGCACCACGGACCGCACATTTTTCACGTGCAATTCGCGCGCCAAAGAAATACGCACCCAAAACCATCGCACAAACGGCGATTATCAAATACTTTTGCATTTTTGTTTTTCCCTAAAAAGAAACGCACCAAACGGTGCGCATCTATTATTGATTCATGGAATTAAAGAAATCATCATTCGTCTTGGTAAGTCGTAATTTATCAAGCAAGAATTCCATCGCCTCCAGCGTTCCCATCGGATTGATAATTCGGCGCAACACATACATTTTCGATAGTAATTCCTTGCCCACCAGCAAATCTTCCTTGCGCGTGCCGGACTTGGTAATATCAATCGCCGGATAAACACGTTTATCGGAAAGTTTCCGGTCAAGTATAATTTCACTATTACCCGTTCCTTTGAATTCTTCAAAAATAACCTCGTCCATCTTGGAACCCGTATCGACAAGTGCGGTCGCGATAATCGTCAAACTGCCCCCGCCTTCGATATTACGTGCCGCGCCAAAGAACCGTTTTGGCCGTTGCAACGCGTACGCGTCGACACCACCGGTTAAAACCTTGCCGCTGGACGGAACAAATGTATTATATGCGCGTCCCAACCGCGTAATGGAATCAAGCAAAATCACAACATCTTGACCGGCCTCTACCAAACGTTTTGCCTTTTCGATAACCATTTCGGCAACCTGAATATGTCGCGTTGCCGGTTCATCGAATGTCGAAGATATAACCTCGCCCTTGACACTGCGTTGCATATCGGTCACTTCTTCGGGCCGTTCGTCAATAAGCAACACAATCAATTTAACCTCTGGATAATTGGTTGCGATGGAATGTGCAATATTTTGCAACATAACAGTCTTACCCGTACGTGGTGGTGCAACAATAAGCGAACGTTGCCCACGTCCCGTCGGCGATATAAGGTCGATAACACGCGCGGACAAATTGCGTCCCTTGTCCGTGTCACCTATAACCTCCATCTTTAATTGTTCATCCGGATAAAGCGGGGTCATATCATCAAAAGACACCCGATGCCGCAATTTTTCTGGGTCATCACCGTTCACGCGTTCAATTGTTTCCAACGCAAAATACCGTTCAGATTCGTTTTGTGGTGCCTGAATTTGCCCTTCGACATAATCGCCAGTTTTTAACCCATACTTTTTGATTAAATCTGGCGACACATACAAATCGTCCGGCCCGGCCAAATAATTACTTTCCGGCGCACGCAGGAAACCAAAACCATCCTGTAAACGTTCAAGAACGCCGTCACCAATAAGTGTAATTTTTTTATCCGCCGCAAACCCGCGCATAACCGCAAAGCGCAATTGTTGCACATTTAATTGCGACGCTTCTTCGATGCCCATATCTTCCGCCATTTTCAACAGTTGTTGTGGCGACTTGGCCTTTATTTCATTTATATGCATTAAAAAGTCCTTTTTTTGGAAAATCTGTGACACAGAACGCGCCACAACCTACTTCGGCATCCATTATTACACATTTTTATCAAAAAGTCAAGTAGAAGTGTTAGTGCAAGTGGTTAGTGGTCAGTGAAAAAAGAAATTGTGCGCACCGCGCCCACACTAACCCACTTTCTCTTGACATTGCCACGAATTCTTGCTCCAATAAAACCATATTAAACAAAAGGATATAAAATGGCAGGCAGTATAAATAAAGTAATCTTGGTTGGTAATATCGGGCAAGACCCCCAGGTTCGTACAATGCAAAGCGGACAAAAGGTGGTAAGTTTTTCACTTGCAACATCTGACCGTTGGCGCGACCGCCAAAGTGGCGAACAAAAGGAACAAACCGAATGGCACCGTATCGTGATTTTTAGTCCTAATTTGGTCGAAGTTGCCGAACGCATGTTGCAAAAGGGAACAAAACTTTACATCGAAGGCACGCTTCGCACACGCAAATGGCAAAATCAACAAGGCGTTGATACTTATACGACCGAGGTTGTATTAAATCAATTCAGTGGCACAATGGTTATTCTATCGGGGGCGAAATCGGTTGATTCAATGTCGGGTTCCACGCCCGCCGCGGCACCTGCACCGGCCGAAGAAATTTCAATTTCCGAAATCGGCGACGATATCCCGTTTTAATAATTAGTGTCAGTAATCAATAAAAAAAATGTGGGCGCGTTTGCGCCCACACTAACACTTAAAATCTATACATCCCAGAAAGTTGCAATTTATGCATTTGGACATTTGCATTATATTGATAACGATAATCCAAACCAACATGAACACCATTTACCGCAAGGAATTCCACACCCGCACCCGCATGCGCCCAAAGCGGATCAACACCAATATCGTATTCACGCCATGGATTCACAACCGCGAAACGATAGTGCATTTGATTCGGCGATTCAATCAAATCATATTCCACACCAACCGTTGCATACGGCCGAAATTGGAACCATGCCGATGGATAAATACGTTTTTGTGCCGTAATGGAATAGCCCGGTGTCAATATGAAATGCCCGTCAAAATCAAGATTCATATAATCCACACCCCCAACCTTTTCGGTCATATCAAACCCCGAATTATACCCAAGTCGCAAATAAACGTTACCAATAATGTATTGATTCAACCAATCGTGAATTATACCCGTTTCACCAACCAGCCCAAGCGAAAACGCGTCACCTTCTATACGGCCATTAACCCACGTTTGATCGCGTTTAACATCAATAAAGTTCAAATCCAACATTGCATCGCCATACCAACGCGCCTTTATCCCCAATGTTTTCATGAAATACGCACCACCACCAACATTAAGGTTACGAACATCCGTATCAACATACCCCGTTGCGCGTGTCGCGCCGTATGTTAAATCGATGACATCGTTATCTTCACTGCGAATATGCGAAACATGTCCCATCCACCCAAGAATCAACGTATTGCTGGCCTGCCAATCATATCCTAAATTAAAATTAATGCGCGAACCATGTGCATGATTATCCACCAAATCATCCCACATATACCCATAATCACCGGTAAACCAAATTTTATTCACGCGACGATTCCGATTCCAAATTGCTTCATCAATAAAACGATTTGATATATCTTTGAACACCGTGTGCGTATTCAATTCCAACGCGTCTGCAATCTGGTTCGCTTCGCGCAATTGAAATACACGACTAAACGCACGAATAACATCGGGTTTATTATACGCCCAATAATACATCATACGTTGATAGAGTTCTTCACTAACCTCTGACATAACCGTGTTATCAAACAGAATCCGCATAACCCCCGCCGGCGAATCATACGAAAACCCTTTGGACAGCAACAAATGTTCAATCAAATCATCTAATGCGCCCGCCGATTGATATTCACCGATTGTATAGTAAGGCGCACTTGCAACAATCGGTTGCAATTTGAACAAACGACCATGATCCGTCAAATTCCCATCAAAGACAACATACAAACTATCATTTACACCATCGCCATCCGTATCATATGACACAAGGTGTATCGGCAATTGAACCCCCGCACCATTATTTGCACCCGTCGCCGCCAGATAATCCATGCAAATTGTTCCATCCGCATTACAGAAATTTATACTAAGTCCCGCAATCCGCGCCGCAAGTTCTTCGATACCTTCGTCCGCATGCAGCAACCAAATTGCCGAACTGCCGTTCACGGTGTTGCGCAAATTTATACCAATCTGTGAATCCAACAGTGGTGTTCCATTTGGTGTCAACGCATCACCACTTACATTTGTAATAAGTTGACCCGACACCGAAATCAACGGTTCCGCACCACCGACATTATTGGTTATCACACTAACCATATTATCTTCATCGAAAACGGCCGTCGCCCAATATGTAAACCCGGCGCCCGAATTTGCAAAGGCGACCAAACGACTTGCATCATCAAATGTGTAATTTCCACCAACCGTCATATGCGCAAGTCCGATAATATCTGTTCCGCCAATTATATTTCCACCAACGGTTATATCTATACCATTTGCCAAACCCGGATTATAAAACGTCACATCATTTCCGCCAAGGTTTCCGCCAACATTCACCGCCCCAGAATTAAATACTATATTACCGCCATTACTTGATATGGCATCACCCGTGACATTTATTGTTTGACCAAAAATTTCAAGCCCATTTCCAAAACCATTCGCCGATATTCCGCCACCAACATTCACATCAAAATTTCCGGCATCTATTTCTGTAAACCCACCGGTTATATTCATTCCGCCACTTGCCGCACTGGCCAACCCCGCACTAAGGTTCCCATAAACCGAAACCGCGGCACCCGACGTAACAACATCCGTGTTTGATATATTTAACGCACCGCCTTCGGCAACCGAAAGCCCCCCCGTTCCAATCGATATGGTCGGTGCAGATAAATTCATCGTTCCACCATACGCATAAATGCCATCCGCATTGATAAAGGTTGATGCCGACAAATTCATCACCGCCGCCGCATCAGTGTACCCATTTCGAATCGTATTCGCATCTATCGCACCGTTTGTCACATTCACCGTGAACGATGTTAAATTATTATCATAAAACGCATCAATCCGGTCACCAAGTGTTAACGTTCCGGTTGTCAAACTAAATGAATTTGTCGCCCCCATTGTCGACAAATCAAAACCATGCGCAAGTGTCGTCGCCCCCGAAACAACACCAACAAAATCCCCCTTGTTGATAAACGATGCGGTCGTGTCCGCGTCACCACCAGTTAGTGTCAACAATGCCGCATTGATATTCAACGTCCCCGAATTCGAATCGTTTGTAATCGTTTGTGTGGTAATCGCACCGGCGGTTATCGACATGGTTCCCAACGATTTGTTTTCAATACTGCCACTTGCGACACTCAAAGTCCCACCACCCAAATTCAACGTCATATTCCGCGCATCCAACGATTGAATCACGCCACTAACATTTAACGAATTTCCTTGAATTACAACATTACCAGCATTGCCCGTTCCAGACGCAACAATTTGCCCAACCGTCAAAGCGGCCCCATAAAGGTTTAATCCACCGTACGCCTCTATCGCGGCAGCATTAAAATTATACCGCGCGCCACCCGTACCGCCAATGGTTAAATTCTTGGCCGCCGCAATTTCTAAAACCTTGGCTATCGATATATCGCCACCTGTTAAAATGGAATAATTCTGACTTACCCCCGATTCGGCAAAAAGACTGCCCGCGTCATGTGGCATTGTGCCATCATACCCAACATAAACGCCCGCCGCGGTCGAAAGCGCGCCACCAATGCTTATTCCCGACCCAGCCTGAAAAATATACGATTCGTCTGTTAAACTTAAGTTGCCATCAAATGATGTATTTCCCGGGAACACGGTATCCGCAACCGCCCACATCGGGGTCAGGCAATATAAAAACGGCACCAATTTTTTTATCATATTTTTTTGTTCTTTTTCTCGTTTCCTGTTGCTATATTATACCACAACTTGGAACAAAAAAAAAGCACCAATGTAAACAAAGGAGAAAAAATATGTATAAAATCAAAAAAATTCATGCACGACAAATTATGGATTCGCGCGGCAACCCAACAATTGAATGCGACGTGACGCTGTCCGGTGGCGCGCTGGGGCGTGCGGCGGTCCCGTCGGGCGCAAGTACCGGTTCGTTTGAAGCATTGGAACTCCGTGACGGTGGCGATGCCTTTATGGGCAAAGGTGTCACACGCGCCGTAAAAAACGTAAACGAAATTATTGCACCCGAACTTATCGGTATGGACGCGGGCCGGCAGACGGAAATCGATGAAAAAATGTTGTCGCTTGACGGCACACCGAACAAGGATAAATTGGGTGCGAACGCGATATTGTCCGTATCACTTGCGGTCGCGCGCGCGGTCGCAAACCAAAAGGGATTGCCACTTTATAAATACCTTGCGGAAATTTATGGAAACGATAATCCGCATGTTTTGCCACGCCCAATGATGAACATTATCAACGGCGGCGCGCACGCGGACAACGGCCTGGATGCCCAAGAATTCATGATAATCCCGAACGGCGCACGCGACGAAGCCACGGCGATTCGTATGGGTGCGGAAACATTCCATCATTTGAAAAAGATTTTGAAATCCGGCGGCCATTCAACCAATGTCGGGGACGAAGGTGGATTTGCACCGAACTTTAATTCTTGTGCCGAAGCATTGGATGCAATCATCGCCGCAATCCGCGATGCGGGCTATACGCCGGGCGAACAAATTTCAATCGGATTGGACGTTGCGTCATCTGAATTTTTCTCTGACGGCGTTTATAAATTCGAAGGCAAAAATATGTCATCTGACGACATGATAAAATTCTATGCGGATTTGATTGAAAAATATCCGATTATTTCTATCGAAGACGCACTGGCCGAAGAAGATTGGGCGGCGTGGAAAACACTTACCGAAAAAATTGGGGACAAATGCCAATTGGTCGGTGACGATTTGTTCGTGACGAACCCAACGCGCCTTAGACGCGGAATCGACGGCGGCGTTGCAAATGCAATACTTATTAAGGTAAATCAGATTGGGTCGCTTACCGAAACACTGCGCGCAATCAAAATGGCACAAGATGCAAACTATGGCGTTGTGATTTCGCACCGCAGTGGCGAAACCGAAGATACAACGATTGCGGATTTGGCGGTTGCAACGAACGCGGGTCAAATCAAGACCGGGTCAATGTCGCGCACCGACCGCATGGCGAAATACAATCAGTTGTTGCGTATCGAAGAAGAATTGGGTAATAATGCAACATACGGAAAGTAGAAAATGGCACTGAGCCCTGAACAAATTTTAATAATCAAATATATTGTGGCGGGACTCGCGCTGTGTGCAATTATACTTGCACCGGCGTATTTGGCCGCAAAAAATGATAAAGGCAAGGCGGATGCCATGCGCATCCGCGTTGCATCATGGGTATTTGGATGGACCGGCATCGGATGGCTGCTCGCCCTATTCTGGGCGGTGAAGAAATAAATTAGTGGAAAGTGTTAGTGTAAGTGTTTAGTGCGGGCGCATTCGCGCGCGTCATTTTCCAGAGCGACAAGTTCTCCTCCCCCGGGCCCCGCGGAAAATGTGAAACATTTTTCGTGGGTGGGTTCCGGAGGAGTACGGCGAAGCCGGGAGGTGGGGGTAATAGAAATAATGCTTTTTTGATTTTTACCCCCACCCCGTCGCCGTTCGGCGCCACCCCTCCAATGGAGGGGAACTATTGGATGGCTGCTGGCCCTATTCTGGGCCGTGAAAAAGTAATCCCCTTCACTGTGTGAAGGGGGGGACCGCCGAAAGGCGGTGGGGTAGTTTCCCGTCATCCCGTATATTTTCTTTGTCATCCCGGCGAAGGCCGGGATCTCCGCGGGGTTGCAGAGATTCGTCATCCCGGCGAAGGCCGGGATCTTGTGGTTTCAACTGTGACGATGGGATACCGCGTTTCCGCGGTATGACGATAAAATAAGTTAAGTAAGGTATGAGCCCCCAACAAAAATCCCCGCCACCGCGGGGATTAATCAACATTATTTATCCGGCAACCCAATTCTAAAAGGATTCTCATAACCCTGAGCCACGGGCTGTTTTTCCTCTGCTTGTTTCTTAGATTCTTGAGACTTCAAATAATCATCCATACCATACGATGGTAACTGATATGTTGGACTTGCCGGTTTCTCTTCCGCCTTCTTCGATGCCTGAGACTTCAAATAATCATCCATACCATACGATGACAACTGATATGTTGGACTTGCCGGTTTCTCTTCCGCCTTCTTCGATGCCTGAGACTTCAAATAATCATCCATACCATACGATGGTAACTGATATGTTGGACTTGCCGGTTTTTCTGGTGATGACGGTTTCTTCTCTACACAACTACACTTCTCGCCCGCTCCTTCTCCATACTGACACACAGACGAACCTTTCTCATCTTTTACTAATGTACAATTCGCACTACCATCCTTGCATTTGCACACAGTATTATCGTAACCATGCGCTATTACATGATCTACTTTTACACACGCACCCTTTCCACCAATACGAACTTGCCCTTCTTTACATTCCGTTTGTTCTCCTTTTTTTCCGATTTTCTCTGGGTTAACCACCCCATTCCCACCTTCCGTTTTTTTACATACACACGGTATAGGCAAATTGTCATTTGCGGTTGCATTACAAGTATACTGTCCATTATCATCACGTGTCCACACACCAGTAAATTTCGAATTTGCAATATTTTCAATACCTTCGGCACATGGTTGCCCGATGATCCCACCATTCAAGACAATTCCACCATCCGATTCACATGTTATACTTTCTTTATACCCTGAACATTCGAAAACAACTTTGCTAGCATCTGAACCACCAAGTCTCAATTCAGTCAAGTTCACCATATTTCTTTTCATAACGCGTTGACATTCGGCATTCAAACTTGCCAACACCACTCTATAATCATCGACTTTATCAAAAGTGAACCTAACCGTATCACAGGTCAATCTATAATCATCATATTTACCACCACCCGCCGGAATATATTTAGGTAAATTGTTATCATCTTTTTGCGTTTGTTGTTCATCTTTCGCCTGTTTTGCGCGTTCCGCGGCAATATCATTTTGTATCCGATTCAAATCATTTTGATGGCGTTCCAATGTGCTTTTTTCCATTTCGATTTCGGATGACAATCTGTTGCTCTTTGATGCCTGGGCAATGTTCACACCGACACCAACCGCGGTCAGACCAATCGTCGATATTCCCGCAATCATCCATCCTTGCTTTTTTCCTTCGCATTTTTCAAGTTGCTCTATCTTTTCCTGCTTTTCTTGCAGCAACCGGCGAACCTGGGCACTCATTGCGACACCGTGTGCATCACCAATACCCACACCAAAAACCGCAAACAGACCAACAAATGATATTATCTTTTTCATTTTAATTTCCCTTTTTTGGCTGTAATTTATCCAATTCGCGCTTTGCCTCTGAAACCTGACTACCTGCTTCTTTAACATCTTTTTGCACGCGATCCAGTTCCGACTTTTTATCTTGAATCTTGTTATGCTGCACGATTGCCGCAATCCCCGTCGCCGCAACACCAACACCGCCAACAACCGTCGCCGCGACCCAGCCCTTGCGCTTGCGTTCACACGTTGCGATTTGTTCATCCAATGCCTGAATATCATGGCGCAGTGTTGATACAACCTCCATTTCACTCATACCATCCGCGCCGGGAACATAGTCAAGTGCGCCATAGTCATAATCTGAATAATACGCACCACCGGTCGATTCACCG
>JAFRSV010000007.1 GCA_017427405.1 Alphaproteobacteria bacterium | reverse complement strand
GTTGTTATTATTTCCACCATATACCTGTTGATCTTCGATGGTCCACAGGGTGCAACCATCATTTTGGTTCGCACAGGTCAATTTTGATGTTTCCATTGTGGGTAAATTTGTGACACTGCCTTTCAGTGCCGATGCGGTCACCAATTTATTCGCGTCTGTGCCCGCGGTATAATTGGCGGGGTTATCATATATTCCACGTTCGCCAATTTCACCATCGCCATCTTCGGTGTACATCACAACCGAAACACCGATATTTGTATTATTCGGATTTGCGGCGGGAATTTTCTGTTGTCGTGTTTCAACCGATGTATCAACGTATGCCTTGGACGATACAGTCTTACGGTCGGCCGGTGTCGTTTCCGCATATGCGGTGCCAATCATAACAATTCCGCACAACAATAAATTTCCGATTCGCATGATTTACTCTCCTTTTTTCCTTTTTACATAACAAAAAACCGCCTTTGGGAAACCAAGCGGTCGGGGTGTTGACAAATCAGCATTCCGATGATCCCGACGGTTTTCGGGCGAACCCTGTTGTATCACCATCGGCACCCCGAACCATTCGGGGTATTTTTTTACGATGCAAAAGCATGGAAAAATCACGCACGAAAAACACGAACGGATTACGATGCCATGCACCGAGAATGCTGGGCCTGTCAAAGCCCCGAACCAAGTTCCCACCCGGTTCGAAAACATTTTATCAGATTTTATAATTTCAGGTCAAGTAAAAAATACGGGCGCAATCGCGCCCGCACTAACACTTACACTTATCACTTACACTAACCACTAATTATTTCTTGGCCGGTGCCGCTGCAGGTGCCGCGGTTGCCGCCGCCGGTTTCTTCGCATCGGCTTCTTCCGGCATCTTACCACCGATTGTGGCGAACGCCAATTCCGCCTGGTGCAGGCCCAGTGCCACGCCGTCCGGCAAAACCAAATCCGAACCGTGGACGGTGTCACCAATTGTTAAATCCGCCAAATCAAGGACGATTTTTTCCGGTAATTTATCAACCAGTGCGACCAACGAAACCTTACGCACCGCAAAGTTCAAAACACCCCCCAATTTTAATCCCTTGGACGTGTCGACATTTATAACCTCTACCGGCACCGAAACGCAAACAGGCTTTTTAACATCGATGCGTTTGAAATCAACATGAACGATTTTATCAGACACCGGATGATATTGAATATCCATCAACATTGCGTCTTCTTTACCATTTTTTGTCGTAATATGAAACAGTTTTGTCCGTAACGCCGGAATTTGAACAATCGGCGCAAAATCACGGCCAGAAATTTCGATTGCGACCGGATCTTTCTTTTCGCCATAAATGACGGCGGGGATATTTTTGTTATTACGAATTGCACGTGCGGCCCCCTTGCCGGCAACGTTGCGAATTTCTGCATTTAATTCAATTGCCATTTTTTATCCTTTTGATTTATCATTTTTTATGTCGCACAACCTCCAAGGGTGTTGTGCGGACCGTATTATGCACCAAAATTATTGAAAATGCAAGTTATTTATTGCCGCGCCGCCGCAAAATCAAAAAACGCGCCCGGCCGTATGTTTTATCACGCAAAATTTCCCATTTTGTTTCATCGGGCGAATAGGGCACAACCTTTTCGATTTCTTGAACAACAATCGTACCTGCACGCACAGAATCCGACAAATTTGCCACAAAGTCAATTCCAACACGCGCATCTTCATATGGCGGATCAACAAAAACCAAATTCACGCTCGGCGCATATTTCCAGATACGATTTGCCGCGTCAGACGCATCAATTTTAACCCGCGCCCAATCAATATCACGAACATTTTGTCGCACCGCGTTCAAAGAATCATCCGAAACATCGGTAAAAATCGCGGTCGAATCATTATATCGCGACAAGACTTCGATTCCCAACGCACCGGACCCGGCAAACGCGTCCCAAACCGCCGATTTTTGATACGGTTCCACCAGTATTTCGGCAAGCATATTAAACACCGCCGCCCGCGCCATATTCTGGGTTGGACGCGCAGACTGGGGCACCCGCAACTTTCGCGCGCGTAATTCCCCGGAAATAATTTGCAATTTTGAATCCATATGCTACACTTTATAGCAATGAACATAATGACGCAAGTTTTAAATTTGGCACGGCGCGCGGGCGCGGGTGGCGATGTTCCGGTTGGTGCGGTAATTGTCCGCGACGGGAAAATTATCGCGCGTGGTGAAAACTTGGTCCAACGAAAGATGAACCCAACATTGCACGCGGAAATCGTCGCGATAAACCGCGCATGTAAAAAACTGGGGCAAAAGTTCCTGGACGATTGCGATATTTATGTTTCATTGGAACCGTGTGCAATGTGCGCAACTGCAATTTCATTTGCGCGAATCCGCAATATCTATTTTGCGGCGACGGATGACAAGGGCGGCGGTATTACCGCAAACGCACGCGTGTTCGATAATGACCGACACCTTTGGCACCCAAACATAGTGCAATTGCCGGAATACGCGGATGCGTCCGCCGGATTGCTGCGCGAATTCTTTGCCAAACGACGTAAAGATAACAAAAAGGAGTAAAAAATGTTAGCCACAATCACAGATATGCAAATCAACAAAAAACCTTATTCCGTTAAACTTGTCCCACTGTATCAAGCAGGCACCCCAATAGAGATTACTGTTCCGGAAGCTCTATCCGCATCTATTCATGACAACTTTGCTTGCGGGGACACAATAAAATACAGTCCAAACACAAATGGCAAACCTGTTTTATCTAGTCCACTCAACGCGAAGTACACTTATGATACTATGCTTGTTGAATCTATGAGAAATACTGTTGATACGGATGGTGTCAAATATACACTTGTTCAATTATTTGGTAAAGAATTCGGCTGTCAGACAATAAAAATGTACACCAATAATCATAATGTATACACAGGTGACGAAGTATTGGTATGGCAAGCGCAAAACCATAGTTTATGTATCGAGTACAACCTTTCTTTTGAGGAACGTCGCAAAAAATTCTTAGCAAAACAACGCTAAAAAAAATCCCGCGCATGCGGGATTTTCACTAACACTTACACTAACGCCTTTCCAGTCATATCCGCCGGTTGCGTCACCCCCAGCAGTTTCAAAATCGTTGGAGCAACATCGGCCAAACCGCCATTTTTTATCTTTTTATATGGTGGTTCGCTTACCAAAATTGCGCGCACCTTATTATTCGTGTGCGCAGTCCACGGGGCGTTCGATTTATCATCCCACATTTTTTCCGCATTACCGTGGTCGGCAATAATCAGCATTTTCCCACCGACCGAAAGCACCGCCGGCACAATTTGCGCAAGTTGCCCGTCTAAACATTCCATCGCCCGCACGGTTGCCGCCGCGTTCCCGGTATGTCCAACCATATCGCCGTTGGCAAAGTTCAACAGCACCACATCAAATTTTCCAATGCGTTTCAACAATGCCGCCGTAATTTCATTTGCGGACATTTCAGGTTTCATATCAAATGTCGCAACAGATGGCGAATCAACCAAGACCTTTTCTTCGTTTGGGTAATCAATCGTCCGTTCCGCATCCATAAAATATGTCACATGATTATACTTTTCCGTTTCCGCAATCCGTAATTGCGAAAGCCCCGCCGCCGCAACGACATCACCCAAAGTATTTTCCACTGGAATATCAGCAAGCAGTGCAGGGCAATGTTCGTTTAACCCTTCGCCATATTGCGAAAAGCATAATATATGCGCCCGTGTCTTTAACAATGCGCGAACGATTTGCCGCGCGCGGTCACTACGGTAATTGCCAAAGACAAACCCATCACGCGCCGAAATTGGTGTTGGATTGATAATGGTCGGTTTAATAAATTCATCGGTCACGCCCGCCGCATAGGATTTTTTAATTGCGTCCTCTATCGTATCGGCACGCGCATCCGCACGCGCATTTGCAATCGCATTGAACGCCATTTCCGTCCGGTCCATATTTTTATTCCGGTCCATCGTATAGTATCGTCCCGACAATGTTCCAAAGAACGCACGTCCATTGGCAAAATACGGCGCCAGCATCCGTTTAATTGTTCGCACATATTTCATTGCGGAACGCGGTGGCGTATCGCGCCCATCGGCAATAAAGTGGATACAAACCGTTAGTCCCGCATCCAAAATATATTTCATAATCTTTACTTCGTCCCGCACATCCGCATGCACCCGCCCATCGGACATCAGACCCGCAAAATGCACGATTCCGCCGTCCAGCCGAACATCAGCAATAAATTTGTTTAACGGTTTGTTTTTTGTCCAATCTTCACGCGCGAATCGCAATAAATACTGCATAACCACACGTCCGGCACCGATACAAATATGTCCAACCTCTGAATTTCCCATAAGATTTCCTGGCAAACCAACCGCCGTCCCCGACGCACGCAAAAACGAATTTGGATATTTTTTAACCAACCCATCAAAACACGGCATTTTCGCCATCGCCACCGCATTATGCTTTACATTTTCGCTATATCCGACACCATCTAATATACATAAAACAACTGTTTTTTTCATATCTTTTCTCCCATATTGAAAACATAATAACACAAGGCTTTTTTGATTGCAAAACAAAAAAAATTATTGTATAAAAACGACAATAGGAAATATATCATACCAAAGGGACTAACAATGTCTGGAAAAGCATACATACCGTCGGTTATTGATCAACACATCGGCAAACGCATGCAATTGCGCCGCACAATGATGGGAATGTCATTAAAGGATTTGGCACACGTATGTGGTGTCACGTTTCAGCAAATTCAAAAATACGAAACCGCGGACAACCGCATATCTGCATCGCGCCTGTTTGAAATTGGCCGTGCGATGCAAACACCGGTTTCGTTCTTTTTTGTTGGACTACCGGGGAATATGCCGGACGAAACGAAATCGTCGCGTTCAATCCACGTCCATTCACCAAGTTCGGACGACCCGTTGATTCGTACCGAAACATTGGAATTGGTCCGTATGTATTGGAAATTGGCAAATGATAAACAGCGTGAATCCGTAATGAATTTGCTAAAATCACTAACCGAAGGCGAATAATATATTTTGCTAACAAAAACCGCCACCAATCTTGGTGACGGCTTTGTGTGGGTTAATTTAATTTCTACTACTATTTCCAGCGGCATCAATAGCATCTTTCAACTGGTCATAAATTTGTGCCATTATGCTACCAGAAGTGCACGTTGTCGTCACTTTATCAGCTGTTGTATCTGTGCTGCATTCCCCCAAAACAGAAGTATCAAGAATTTGTTGTTTAAGCGTATCATTTGTCACGACACTTGCCAACGCCCCACCTGTTTGTAATTGATTCCCAAGATTTGTTGTTGTAATAACCGTGGACGGCAAGACCCCAGCATTAATCTTTCCGTCAGTTGTTGTTACCACATTGCTTGGTAATTGGCTTGTGGAAATGGTATCACTTGGTTTTAAATACGTGTTTCCCAAAGTATTTGCTAATGCAGACAGTGTAACCGCACTTGCATCTGCCTTGTTGTTTACCGTGGTTTGTAAGGTTGATATATTATTTTCTGCCGTTGTTATCTTGCCAGAAAGCGTGGTTACCGTACTCGCATCCGCCTTGGCATCAATTTTATTTGCTAATGAATTATTATTTGTCCCCAAATCTTGACACACATAGTATGTTTTGTCCGAACTTGCCTGGGCATTATAACAACGCAAATATGCCGACGTTGCCCCAGTACACACATTCGTCGGTTTAGCAACCTCTATACAATCGTCTTGTTCGTCTGTCGTGTACGTATCCCCATTGCATGCCGTTTTTGTAACGGTCTTTTTACCAATAGTCGAATAAACCTCACTGCTTTTCGTCCCCCGACTATACGCCGTCGTTGATGTTGTTTTTATTATTGTAGAAGAATTCGTATTCCCCGCACACGGGTCCACCGCCGCCACGGCCGTTTCCGCCGCACTTTGTGCTGCGCTCTGTGCTGCACCCAATACCGATGTACCATCTGCACAAAGATTGTACTCGGTACCATCATTTTGTTGTGTGCATTTATAATAGACTTTACCATTTTCAGCGCAAACACCATTTGGTTTTGCAATTTCTTCTTCACACTTATCCGGCGTTGAACTTATTGTTGTTTCACTGTTATCACATTTTATGCTCTTGTTTACAACTTTACCAACCGCCGTTTTCCAAGAATACGTCCCATAAGACCCGGAACCCGTCGGCGCAGTATACGAAACCGTTTTTTTCCTTTCCACCGATGATAAATTAGCATTTGTTCCAACACAGACCGCATCTTCTTTATTGCTCAACGCCGATGAAAATGTTGTTCCAGTTGTTGCCTCGCACACATTATATAACGATGAATTGTCACCGCGTTTGCATTCCATATATGTTCCATTACACGTAACACCACTGGGCGCAATAATCGGAACACATGGATCGTTTTCATTATCAACCGTATCATCCAAACTTGTATTACACATTTTATGTGTTAACACCATTTTTCCACGTGTCGCATAAAATGTTACGTCACCATTTGTTGTGGGATCCGACGGACCACTATATGTCCGCAATGTGTTCTTTACCGCTGTTGTTGAACTTTCAAAACCTGTGCAATTATTATCACCCGCCGGTCCGGTAAATTCCGCACAACCACTTGGGCATGTTGGCCAAGAACTACCATTATAAATACATAACTTTCCATTTCCATCACCATTGACTATATACGCATCGTTTTGTGCCGGATTAGAAACATTATTCAAAGCACTACAACTTGCAACCGATCCCATATAATTGAACGACGTTCCATCATTACCATCATATGTATCAAAGGTTGTATCTGTCCCGCAACCCGACACAGTTGTACGCGCCCCAACGGTATTTTCACTCCTAGAGGAATTATTATAAGAATAGGTACCATTTGTCTCCTTGTTTATATATTTTGTGGTATATGTAGGTGTACAGCCCGCCGGCACATCCGCCGTTGTTGACAATGTCTCGTCCGTGCATGTATTTTTGAACGTCACCCTCTTATGCGTGACCGGTTTTGTTGCATCGTCATCTTGGTGTACATCCGTAGTGCTTGCAACCGTAATTCCACAATTATTATCGTATATATACGAAGTTGTTGAACCACTGCCATCACACTGTGTTGTCACGATTTTAACCCCACTGCGCGTTGAATCATCACATTTACTACTTCCCGTTCCATAACAACGGGTCCTGGTCTCGGTCGGTCTGCAATCCGTTCCATTCGTCCCATTAGTACCATTTATACCATCCGCCCCTTTTGGTGCAATAAAGTCACCTATTATATAATCCGCCATCACTGGCATGGTCACGCAAGCCCCCAAAATCGTAAAAACAAAAATTTTTCTTTTCATTTTTTATCCTCTCTATTTATCTTCTTTATATTTTATTCTGTACAGGTCATAGTATACTTATTTCCACCACTACCATCCGTCCCATTTGGTGTAAGCGTAATTCCACCCTGACACGGTTGCAATGTTGCACGATACGCCGAACGCGACACATTTGCATTTGCACCATTTGCCTGATATTCCGCACGCGCCCAAACGCCATAGTCTGATATGTCCTGCATAAACTCTGTTAACCCCAAGGCATTACAGTTTTTGCCAAACAATTTTTGACACGTGGCGTTATCGGTCTGTTGCTCCTGCCAAAGCTCCAATGCCGACGCGCCGTTACTGCCAGGATCACCCTTGATATCCGCAACCGCCACAACATTTACCGGGGTTGATATTCCGGTCGCACTCATCGTTATATATCCGTTTGCCTTGGAAAAACTAACATCCTTGTTCAATTTATTTGCAACGGATGCTTCCAGATTATTTGTTTGTTGAACCAAGCCACTGGTACTATTTCCAACCGTGGTTTCCAACGTAGTAACCTTACCGGAAACGGTGGACACATCGGCAGCCACCGTGCCAATCGCATCCAGCACAGATTCACCCAATGGACTTGTGCAAATATAATATGGATCCGTGGAACTACCTATCTTGCCTTGCGGCCTGCACTTGTAGAACTTCTTAGACGCATTTGCGCAAACACTTGTGTTCGGTTTTTCAATTTCATCACAGTCATCTTGCACACTACCTATCACCGTATTGTTGGCACCACCTGTCCCCGGATCACATTTAACACTGGTTGTTACTATTTTACCCGGATTGTTGGTATAATAAGAGTAACCTCCAATCGTGGTCTTGCTACCATTCGGCACAGTATATGCCGTAGTTTGGGTTCTTTCGGTTGTTGAAAGATTACCTGATGCCACCCCCATACACGGATTATCAATCGCACTTGTAACCGAACTATAAGTCGTTGCAACACACAAATAATAAACCTGCGCCGCGGTCCAACCAGTGGTCGCCGCCTGTGTCTTACATTCATAATATGTCTTACCCGTGCAAACCCCATTTGGCGCAACCACGGGAACACACCTATCGTCCTGGGTATCCGATGTATCGTCATTGCTACTACCACTGCACATATGATGCGTAAGGGTTATATGCCCCGCCACATCATAATATGTATATGACGTGCCACTTACAGTAACAGTATGTGGACCACTTGGCCCGCTATACGACCGCACAGTATTCTTTACCGCCGTCGACGGCGTGGAAACATTTGTGCACACACCTTCACCGGCGGGCCCCGTAAACGCCGCCCCACCATTTGGGCAAGATGGGAAACTCGTTCCATTATAAATATAAAGCAATCCATCTTCAGCTACCAACCAGGCATCATTCTGTTGTGCCCCTGTAATCGCCTCTAATTCAGCACAAGTATCCTTTTTGCCCTTAAAATTAAACGATGTTCCATCATTTCCATGATTAACATCAAACTCTTGATTATTTTCACTATTACAAGAATCGGTTAACACAACATGTGTTCCAACCACACGACTAGTTGGATCACTGGGGTTTTGATAAATATTCGACTTTGATGCACTCACACTGCACCCCTGCGGTCCCGCTGGCCCCTCAGGTCCTGTCGAACCTGTGCCACCCGTGGCACCGGTCGCACCCCTTGGGGCAGTAAAACGACCTATCGTATACTCAGCATTTGCAACACCTGCCACAAATGTGGTCAAAATCGCCCCAACAAACCAACTCTTCCTCATTTTATACCTTCGCCATCTTAAACTACTTAGATCATTCCGTACAAGTCATCTTATATTTATTTCCGCCATTCTCATCTTGTCCGTCCGCTGTAATAGAAATTCCACCCTGGCACGGTTGCAAACTCTCTTGATACTTATCAAACGTTAAATCCGTAGCAGTTGTATTGTCCTTATTAACAACCTGATCCGTTTTCCAAACACCATAGGCGTTGATATTGCCCAGCATATCTGTTTCATTCAACCCTGTCTCACAATCTGACTTACCAAACAATGCCTGACATTTTGTCGATGACAATTCCTTATACTGTTCTTTCCAAATGCTGAACAACGACTGTGGTTTCAAAGTATCAACCGCCACAACCGGTTTATTGGTCACCCCACCCGCACTCATCAAAATATAATCTTTGTTTTCATATGTCCCAGTCGAAAACGTGACATCACTATCCAACTTGTTTGCAACCGCACTGGACAACGCCACCGCCGCCGACAAAGGATCACATGCATTATACTCGCGATTCGATGCATTTGCACTGGTGGCATCATACATCTGTTTATGACATTTATAATACGGCTTGTACGTTGTCCCGTTTTTACAATTATCACTTGCCGCAAGTGGTTCACAAGTATCGTATATGTACTCAGTTGTATTTCCGGCTGGGTTACACATCGTCGTCGTCTTTACACTATACCCGACACGTTTTGATTGGGTTTCAGAAACCGGGGTAACATATTCGTATTGAATACTTTTGACTTTTTTCTTCGCGTTATCACTGGTTGTATCCCCCCCGCACGGATCGTTTTCAGAAATAGAATCAAATATTGACGTTCCGGTTGTGCAAAGGTTATATGTCGATTCGGCCTTCAATGTGGCACTTTCATCACCCTTGCGTTTGCAACTCTTAAGCACCTTATTCGTCGGGCATATTGAACCCGTATCCGGAATTTCTTCGCACTGGTCATCCTCTGACGAATCAACTATGGCGCTTGCACTTGAACTGCACGGAATCTTGTTTGTAACCATTTTACCGGGCGTATCATAGTAAGAATTTGTTCCAGTTTTAGTTGGTGCCGTATACGCCCGTTCTGTCTTTTTGACTATGGTTGTCGAATTCTCGTTACCGACACACTGCGGATATGTTGCACAGTACCCATAAGTCGTTCCACGTGCCGTCGCAGACGCAGTTCCTTCATCGGCCTGGCGCTTACACTGCATCCAAACACCGTTCGTACAAGTTTCACCAGCCGGGGTCGGGATTTCATAGCATTCATCTGGTGTAGTTTCAGCATGATCATCATCGTTACACATCTTGTACACCGATGTCAAAGCCCCTTGGCTACCCGTGGTGCGTGTGTATGTCCGACTCACCACCTTTTTAACCGCTGTCGCAGAAGTGCCGCCATTACATTGATCCAACTCTTGCGGTGGCGTTGTTTGATAATTTCCACACACTTCGTTTGTAATATTAAGACAATATTTGTAACCGGTTATATATGTCGCACCAGAGGTTGTATCACCGGGGTATTGAACCTCGCATTTCCAGGTCATTTCCGGATAAGTCGTCGCAACACTTGATGTCCTATAAACCGGCCAACACTCATCTTTTACGCCTATTATTTCGCGAACACTTACATCATCTCCATCCGTCACATCATAGTACGTATACCCCGCACTAACCGGAACTCCAGAATCACTCGAAGACAAAAGTGGCGCTCTATATTTCAATGTCGATGTTTCTGAATCCGAAATACTGTCACTATATCCAGTGCAACTACCACTTGCATTTGTATTCTTGCAATATGTCGCGCCCACTGTCCACGGCGAAGAAGGGTTAGGATATGTATAACTTTGCACAGTACATTTCTGTGTGGTTTGCGTCGTCGCCGTTAATATTTCATTATTATCCCCAGACCTCGAATGTTGCACCTTATAAACCGTGTGACATTCGTCTTTATCTGCCAAGTCGCCTTCTATTTCTGTCCCAGTACTGGTATACTTATGCACCCATGCGGTATAACCCTCTTTGGTAATTTTCCCATTTTCAATTGTGGGCACAAAATACTTTTTCTTTGGATAACCGCTTACTTCGGTTGTATCACATATAAAATACGGTGTTTGCGTTCCCTCTTGTGGCGTGCAACGCTTTAATACCTGGTTGTCGGCACAACTCTGACCCGTGCTACGTGCCAACCTTGCATCCGCCACAGGCGTGCATTCATCCGCTGGTGTATAGGTTGTTGCGCTACCTTCGCAATATGTAACCGTCGTTTCATAATACCCACGCGCAGGGCTATAGTGATTGTTTGAATATTGATGTGAACGATACACTTTTGTTTGATTTAGTATCGTTGTTTGTGCCGCCTGACTTCCCGCCGTCAAACCATCACACGGATCATAATCATCCCCTGCCGGACCATCAAACACATCAACATCACCACCATTTGTCCCGTCACAATTTGTTATTGTTGTCCTAACACCAACCGTTGCAGCGGTTCTATTATTGGTGTCCGTTGGTTTGTATTCATAAGTTCCATCAGATTTCTTGTTTATATATTTTGTGGTATACGTTGGTTTGCACATCCAATTATTTAACTGGTTTAAAATGCTGGAATCTGTGACTTCTTTACAATCCCACTGACCATTCACATTAATATTACCCGATGAATCGACCGGCAAACAACACACCTGCCATTTATCGTTATAATAGGCAAACGAACATCCCGGGCCCGCGTCACCCTGAAGTCCATCTATAGACACAACGCCCCAACAATTAGTACCATCGGATTGCCCACTTGGGTTTGGCCCATTTGCCTTATTGACACCAATCCAGCAAGCAGACGTATTTTCACAATCTTGAATTTGACACCAATACAGATTAGTGCCATCTGATGCAAAATTTGCCGGCACTATATCATTCTTGTGTGCAAAATCGCTCCAATTATCCGGAAAACATCCATAATACGCGCTCGCCGTTGAACCAGAGGCAGTCACTTGCGGTGTGCAACTTTGATATGCATAGCCAGATCCACACGTAACACCCACAGGCAGTGTCGCATACTCACACGGATCCAAATTCGTACTTTCATTGACATCCCCATTGCACATCTCTTCCTTGATTAATTTATATCCAACGGTTCCAGTGCAATTTGTCGTACAACCTGTATTATAAACATGTTCAACATATTCTGATTCCGAATGAACGACTCTCGTTTCCCATGCATCATCAGACGATGTCAACCCCGCACACGCATCGACCGCCCCAACCAGCAAGGTGTATTGACTACAATCGCTTTGATGATTACCCAAACAATATTCTGTAGTACCCGGCACCCATGTTGACAACAGATTCGAAGGATACTGATAACTTTGAACGGTGCACTTTGTAACACGCGCACTCCGATCATTAGGTTTCGCATATTCCTTACACTCATCTGTCGCACCGGTCTCAGTAACCCTGCGCCCATCCGTATACGCGTACACCTTTTGCGTGAAACCCTTTGCCACCACAGAACCACTCACCGACCTTGGGGCGGTATATTCATATCTTGGGAACCCACTTTCCGATTCTCCAATAACAAAAGCATACTTATCGTCCGTTAGATATAGACTATGACTGCCGTCAGCATTAGGATAGCTTGTGGCATTCCCCTGAGCGATACATGTCTTGATTCTCTGACCTTCCACATCCTCGCCTTCTTCACAAAGATCCGGGAATTTCAGCACCCGCGAATTTTCGTCCCCCTTAAACTTTATCTCTAACCTACGATACCCCTCGTGTCCAATTTGAACATCGTTTCCCGTATCATAAGTCATCGACTGCGGATACGGCACATACCTTTCATCTACAACTTCGGTCGCCCCATCACAAGTTGTATAAGTTAACGGCTCTCCATCCTCTACACATTCTTCATTTTCTACCTTCATTTTCTGAAATGTAACCGTATAGCACCCGTTACTATCCGGACCAGTAACATTGGTTTTTGAACTACACCCTTCGCCACCGACACCATCCTTGCCATCACAGACCTGTTTTGTGGTTGGGGATATTTCACTGCTACTGCAAACACCATTTTGAAGTGTTTTACTTTGTATCGTCATGGTATAGCAACCGGTACTTGTATCCTTGTCGCCAATAGTCACTTCTGGTGCACAACCGGGCAGGGGAATTGCAAATGTTCCCATGGAAATATCATTTGGTCCCAATGCGGCAAACACCTGTCCACCCGAAACCAATGCCAAAGCAAAACCAATTATACCCAAAATCATATTCTTTCTCATTTTTCATCCCTTCAATTAATCATTGTCGTCTTCGCTAACTGTTTCACAAACCAACCGGAAAGATGTTTTATCCGCCTGATAAGCCGGATCATCAGACCCAATTTCTTCCATCCTATACGATGCGCACATCAAATCTTCAACATCGGCAACTTTGTAAGCATTACCTTGCGCAATACCGCCACCCCATATTTTGATATCCTTGCCTTCGCGTTTCAATTTAATACCATTTTGTTTAAGGTACATATCCTCCGCATCAGTTTTTGTCAAATAAAGGCTTAAATTTATCGCACTTGCAATATCAAGTTCGATCCAACCAGAATCGGTCCCCCCAGGAATATTTTCTGTATCACAAGACGGCTTTGTGCAAATATACAATTTGTTCTTATTCTCATCGCCGGTCCCTGGTCGTACATCAATATTCGGCATATTGTTATCAATATACTCTTTGATTGTTTGTACGGCCGGTATGCCACCAATTTTTGTTTCAACGGTATACGGTTTCTGCTCACCATCAACCTCGCGAGATCCCAAACTCCCAATTTTATTATCAACCGCATCAACATAGGATTTTACCGTTCCACTATTAATATTAATCTTGTCACCAACATTCGTATAATCGCCACCTAGCGTACCAATCGCATCATCAACATATTGCTCTGTGGCATAACCGTTCAAATTCACCTCTAACTTCTGCCAACCACACGTGGACGGATACGTACCATCCGCACACGGTGGGGTACCCACACCGTCGCAATTCTCGCTACAAATATATGTTGTCCCACTAACGGTTTGTACCTGTACACCACCACTTGCCGCGTGTTCCGCAACATATTGCGCCACGGTTTTATTGGCATCGTCGTCTGTGAACCCAAGCCGATCGACAATATATTTTGTCACCGTCTTGTTTGCATAATCACTCGGAAGACCAAGTTTATTCTCCACGGAATACGAACGCGTCTGACCATTATCATTTACGTACGTGCCAAGATTACCAAATTTATTATCCACATATTGCTTTACTTTTTCCGGTTCATCCTCTCCACCAAACCCGTCAAGTATCGCTTCTATGTCATCCAAAGCAGACAAATCAACACTCAACTCTTCCCAACCAGTATTTGGTGCATGATTCGTACAATTACCAGACGAACAGATATACGTTGTTCCCTGATATGTTTCCGTCATAATAGTCGGTTTTACATCCGCAACCTTATCGTCAATATATTGCTTTACAGTTTTAGTATTGTTATCGGTACCAAACCCAAGCCGCCCCGCAACAGTTGTATAATCATCACCATTCACATCCTTGCCTAAATTCTTTACCCGATCCCACGCATTATTCGCCGTATCTTCCGTACTCTTTGCCGCATAAGTACTCGACAACCCACTAATCGCATTATCAACATACCCCTTTACGGTTTGGGTTGATCCTATATCACCAATCTTGCTTGCAACATTATAATAAACATTATACACCCCGTTATTATACCCACCCATATCACCAATTTTATCATTGATATATTGCGCCACTGTTTTTTCTGCACTGGTAATCTCAGAGCCTAATTTTACCGCAACACTGGTCGCATTGGTCGCAGAATCTATTTTACCAAGTGTGCCGATCTTATCGTCAACATAACCCTTTACTGTCGGTATTTTATCATCACCACTTCCAAACCCAGAAAGTATCGTATTTATTGCTGTCAAATCAACATTAAGTTTCGTCCAATTGCCACCATCATTTTCCGGATCATTGTAATGTGTTGTACAATTCGTACCTGTGCAAATATACGTATCATTACCATTAGAACTTGGTCTGACTATTACACTCGTACTAACTGTGGAAAGTTGTGCTGTGATATAATCAGCCACGGTTTGACTGCCATTGACAATTGCAGGTCCAAGTTTCCCCGCAACACTTGTATGACTCCCCCCCAAACTCCCGATAGCCTCATCAACATATTGCTTTACCGTCTTGCTTGCATTACTATCAGTAAGTCCTATTTTTTGTGCAACGGTGGTATAAGATGCCCCCAAATCACCAATAGTGCTTTTTAATGCGAAATTACTATCAACATATTGTTTTACACTGGCATAAGGCACATAACCAGATGTACCAGCATCATAATAATTTCCTAGGGCACCGATCTTACCCCCAATATACGCCGCCACAGTTTGTTCGGAATTCTTAATATCGTCCCCAAGTTTTGCAAGCGGAACATAATTTGCCTGCATATAAGTTTTTACATCATAGGGTTTATATGTGTATGTACTAGTATCATAATAAGACCCCAACGAACCAATCTGCTCACTGATATACCCAACAACCGTTTTATTTACATTTGCAGCATCAGTCAAACCGATTTTCTGAGCGACATTATAGACCTGACCAGACGACGGATTCGTCCCCAACGTCCCCAAATCTACATTAACCTTAGTCCACTGACTTGGATTTTGACTCGGTTCGCCCGTACAACCACTTCCGGTCTTACAAATATATGTAAACCCATCCGTACCGGTTTCTACCTGAATATCTGTGCTAATACTGCTGAACTTATCATCAACATATTGTTTCACCGATTTATTCGAATTAGTCCAATCACTATTATTATTAAGCCCAATTTTGTCCGCAACACTCGAGAAACTGCCCCCCAATGTACCGATATCAGATTTCAGCGCATATTCCGCCTTTGGCGCATACCAAGCGTTACCTTCGGTTTCCGTAAGGTATTCACTAGGTATAGTAAAATCTATTTTCTTCCAATAAGAAGAACTTTGTGACGGCCCATCACGACAGTCCGAGTTACTTGCAGTACAAATATAAGTATAACCGTCAGTACCAGTCTCAACCCGAATAGCCAACCCCGTAGCCCCAACCTTATCATCAACATAGTCCTTTACCGTCCCACTAAGACCACTCAACTTACCCCACGCATCGTTCGCCGTTGACTGTGCGGCGGTCGCGGTTGACTGTGCCTGGCTTGCGGTTTGTTGCGCAGTGTTGGCGGCGGTCTTTGCCTCGTTCGCGGTGGCAACAGTCGAAATCGGCGCATAAAGTTTATCTGTATCATCTTCGGTAAGATAATCCGACATATCAACGGTTACCCGCGCCCATTCATCAGTATTGTACGGGCCGGCTTGCGTTTGGCAACTGCTTCCCTTTTTACAAATATACGTACCACCATCCCAACCAACCTCTACACGAACATTTGTGCTAACGCTGGCGATTTTGGTATCAATATAGTCCTGAACGGTGCCCGGGAAATTACCTATTTTACCACGAACAGTATATTTTTCACCCGTTATATAATCAATTCCAAGGTTACCCACCATATTCGAAACATAGTCATCAACGTAACTCTTTACTGTTACATTGTTGCCCAAATCTTCTAACTTAGCCCACGCATCATTCGCCCTGGTTTTTGCCTCGGTCGCAGTGGTTTGTGCCGTATTTGCTACACCTTCGGTGGAAATGGATGCATAATACCCATCCGCATCACCCTTTTTAAGATAACCCGACACATCCACAGAAATCCGTGCCCATTCGTCAGAATATATATCGGGTTCACCCGTACAATTATTTCCGGTCTTACAGATATATGTATAACCATCACGACCCTGTCTTACTTTGATATTCGTATTGACCCCGGCAATCGCGGTATCAATATAATCCTTTACTGTATTTGTATAGCCAACGTCACCAATTTTGGCGGCAACACTTTCAAACTCTCTATGCGTAACACCATTAATACCCAATTCGCCAATTCTGCTGTTAACATAAGTTTTTGCCGTAACACCATAATCCAAATCTTTAACTTTGTCCCAGGCATCATTCGCCAATGTATTTGTCGCACCAAGACCAGTTTTTTCATGATCAACTCTATCATACAAGTCAACGACCAAATTATATGTACTTTCCAATCCTGTTGATGGATCATTCACCTTATTTTTTAACTGCCTTAATTGCATAAAATCACTATTGGATTCTAATGCATCTATAATCTGTTGATCATCAACGGTTCCTTTAGCACCATTTAAAACATCAAACGAAACCAAGACATCACCGTGGCCTTGTTGCCCTGGACAATCTTTTAACAGTGTCACCGTTGTTCCAATTTCAGTAGATGTTTTTTCCGCCCGAACACCACAGCCATCGATACCATTTATATCGTCCAAATTGTATAAAAATCTCCAATCTGAATTTGTTTCGCCTTCTTTTTTCCATACCAAGGCATTCTTAATTCCAGACATTGAAATAACGCCAATATCAACAGACTTTCCATCCGCACCTTTCAAATCAGACATAGCAACCAAATTATTCCACTCTGTATCACCTTCATAATGCCATTGAATCCATCCATCGTTTTGCTGAATTTCAACCTGCGCACCATCTTGGCCATCAAGCCCACGGATATCAACAACACGATCATTTCCATCCTTATCCACAAAATACAATTTCCCATCCGCATATTGTATTTCCGCACCTGGGGCCCATTGTTTAATCAAATCCGGAAGTTCGCTTGTTTTTACATGCCCGGACGCGTTTATCATTTCTTGAACACCGGCTTCATCTTTATACCCATATCCTTCAACCATGGCCTGGACCGCGTTTTGATCAAGTCCCAAGGGCAGGGCATTAACCTTGGCATCCACAACCGTATTGACCCAATTTTTCGGTGCCAAACCATCAATTTGATTATCAACATAATTTCTATCGGCCATACCGTTTTTCGCGACCTTAATCGCATTATCAACCTGACCCTTGGTGTAATAATTCGCCACGGTATTATTAATCGAATCGTTCACTATACCCTGAACCTCTGCGCTAGTTTTATACCCGCGGGTTTCAAGGATATTGTAAAGTGTGCCCGCATCAACGCCACTTTCTATTTCGGCAACCTTTTCATTAACATATTCCGTTGATGCCAAATCACGAACCTGGTTATCAACATAATCCCGGTCGGCCATACCATCTTTGGCGGCACCAATTGCATCAACAATGGCATTATCAATATCGCCCTTGGTATAATAATTTCCCAAACGTGTATCAATCGAATTATTGATAATTCCTTGGACGGCGCCTTCGCTAACACCGGTTTGAATACTGGCCACGCGATTATCGACATAGGTTTTGGCCGCCAAACCATCAATTTGATTATCAACATAGTTTTTATCAACCATGCCGACCTTTGCCACATCAATGGCATCGTTAACCTGCTTTTTCGTATAATAATTTTCCAATGTGATATTAAGCGAATCGTTCACGACACCTTGGGTGCGACTTGCCACATAATCTTTGTCGGCGATATTTAATGCGTTCAACGTTTGCGACAAATCTGCAACCTGGACCGCGCCACGCGCCACCGCATCGGTTGCGGCCAATTCACCGCGCGTTGCATAATTCCGCTGGGCCAATGTTGTATCCAACGCCTCCTGCACGCGTTCTTCATCAAAACCGCCGGTCGCCTTTAAATCTTCGATATCAGATTTCGCGACACTAAGGTCACTGCGCACAACGGTAAGTGTATTTGTATTATTCGTCGCGGTTTCATGCGCAACCTGAGCCGTGTCGGAAACATTCGATACATCGCCCAGCAAATTGTTATATTGTTCCCCCAACGCATCATAGTCGTTCCGCAGTTGTTCGATTGCCTGGCGAAGTTCCGCAACATTTTGGTTCGACGCCGTCGATGATGTTGATGTTCCCGATACCTTGCCCGGTAACTTTGTCCCACCAAGCCCCGTTGCGTGCGACATACGCATGCCGCCCACGGATTCCGTGCTTTCAGTATTTGCATTGGCCGCGGTCGTGGTGGGTTGCGTCCTGGCTGTCGTTGTCTTGACCGATGCGGTTGTTCCCGCACCAAGTGTCCGTATCGAACCGGCACGTGATGTCGCACCGCCCCGAACACTCGCCGCGCCATACGCGCCACCATAAAGTGTCGCGCAGATAACGCAAAAACTGGTCAAAATTTTATAGCCCTTTAACATCTTTCTTCCCTTTTATTATTCCGGTATATAACAAATTCCACCTTCGTAAACCCCATCCAATTGTTGACATTTCATTTTATACCAATCATCGTTAAACGTGCATTGCTGTGTTGATGCGTTCCACGCGGCATATTCATCACCATAATTTTCGCACGCCATCCGTTCCGAATTTTCATAACAATATCCCCAGCCATTATTTACAGTACCGCCATAAACATTGTTATAGAATAAATCAAAGGACGTCTCACCATCTTGCGCGGTATTACGCCAATATCCACCCAAACCTTCGCAAATATCGGCAAGTTCATATTGCATTTCCGCCACAATATCATTCGTTGCGGAATCTATATAGGCACTTAACTGCGCATCATCACTTGGTTTCTTATCTCTATCTATTGGATCACCGCAATATTCATTAATATAATTCGTTATATATTCTTTCAAAGTATCCGATCCTAACCCCTTACATTTATACGGATATTCGTATGTATCATCATCCGGCGTGCAAAGGTCGGCCAAGTATTCATCGACCGCCGCCTTGCACTTTTCAACAACCATCAAATCATCAACCGTGTTGACATAAGTTATCAATGAACTAAGGCCGCACGTCCCACCATTATTAATATGTCCACGTTCATCAAATGTGCAATCCATACCATCACGGCTATATAATGTTGCACACGCCATAACCTGTTCCCGGCACATATCCCGTGCGGTATAACGTCCCAACGCACCCGCGGTCGTCGCCGTCTTTTTGCTTCCTAAATTTACAAGAGATTGTGATTGCGTATCATAACATTCCGCAATTGTGTCAACACAAGATGATTTAACTTCTTCTATCTTGTTCGACTGCGCCTGGGCAATTTCAATAATCGCATTACGTTTGAATTCCGTCCATACGAAATCAGCAATACTGCGGCAAGTATCAAGTTGCTGGGTCACATATTGACGATAACCATCCAAGAATTTTTCATAGGTTGAATTTACGCCCAATATATCTGTATTTATATTGTCATCCGTAACACCCGGCAACTTTATGGTCTTTTCCAACTGAAACAGCCGCGGCGAATAAATCGGTTCACCGGTTGCACCATTAATATACGCACCCGTCGGGTCCAAACACCGTTTATAGTTTTCCCCGCACGCCGTATTGGCCAACATTGCCGTCCGAACCTTGGCCAAACATTCATTCACATCCATCGAATTATGCGCACGATATTCTTCTAATCTTGCTTCGCGCAGATACTTCTCCGCCGTCCGCACCGCCTGGGCCACGGTTTCTTTTTTCTTGTTCAATGCCTTTTCATATGTATTACAATCCTGACTTATAAGGATATTATACGAACTGCGCGACATTGTGAATACTGCGTTATTTTCACATTGATTCTGTGTAAGGCGTGTGCATTGCCGCTGTGCCGCATTAAACAGCGCCGTGCCTTCCAACGTGGACAAATCTTGATTTCCCGTATCAAACAACGAAAATCCGCCACCCGACCAAACATCATCAAAGTCCACCGAAAAATCCAAATCCAATATACCAATGGAATTATTCATATTCGTCGCGGTCGAATTCGTTCCGCCACCCGACAACAGTTTCGTTATATTATCCAATAATCTTGCCGACGCACTGGTGTCGCGTTTTATCGCTGCCTCGCCAATACTGGCGGAATACATGGCATTTACTTCGTCCGCAGTTTTATCAATGGCCTCTAAATTATTATCTTGGAATTGTTGCAACATGATCATCGCTTCGTCCAAAGATTCTTCTACATCGCGGAATTTCAAAAATTTATCACTACAAAAACACCGACGATAGGTATCATTTGCATTGGCACACATTTGATCCATACATGTTGCATACGATTCGCGACACGCGGCATATCCCGAACCAATCTTGGACAAATCATTAAACACCGCCGTTGCGCGCGCCGTTGTCGCCGCCCGCGATATCCCCGCCACTGGCCCCGTCACACTGCGCGCCGCACCCCGCGGATTTGCGGGTTGTGCCACACCCGACCGTGCAATTGATGTCCGATTCGAATCGGGGACTGCGCGCGTTTCGCCACCCACCGTTCCACGCCGTGATTGCACCGCCATACGCGGCGATGTGCCCGCGCGTGTCCGCGATTCACCAATCGCACGTCGTGTCAACGCCCCAACGGTCGCCGTTCTTGATAATACCCTGGTATCGGATTTTGTGTCGATATTGGTGGACAGGGCGCGTGGATTTTGTGCGTTATCGGCCACTGCGGCCATAATCACCGCAATCGCACATCCAGCGAAAATTCCCATCCTTCCTATCAAAATTTACTCCCCTTTACGTGATTATAGAAAAAATCACGAATTTTAATCAAGCCAAATTATTCAATACAACAATTGACCGTCTTTTTTACCCAATCGCCCAGTTTCTGGACTGTTGACTTGGATTTCACCATTTCTTCCTTTACCGCCTTATCACTTTTTTTATCCGCCTTTATCACTGAATCATACAAAACCGGTTCCATCTGTTTTACCCCGGCCAAATCAATCATATCCATATTCAATCCCCAAAAGAGCGAATATAACTCATACGCTTTTTCAAACATTTTATACGCGTCCGCCTTGTTTCCGGCCCCCAGTGCTTTTGTTCCAACCTCGTAAATACGCATCGATGCCGCAAGCAGGTGCTTCGATATACACCAAACCTCCGCCCCGTCGTGTTTGTTTTTATCAACGATTCGTTCCATAAGTTCCTTGCGCATATTCCGCACAACATTTATTAAATCATAGAACCCGGGCTTCTTGGTCTTGGCACCACTAAAAAAGAAATGTTCTTCCAATGACACCAAATTCATCAGCGCGATGGACAAATCCTGGTCCGACGATAAATCAAGCGGATTCACCTTTTTCGAATCGTCAATTTTCCGCACCATTTCTTCCAAAGACATTTTCTTTTCTTTCATTTTTCTTTCCTTTTATATTAAATCTTTAACAAAGCACTATGCCCATACCCGGCAACACCTTTATAATAAGCCAGAATATAACCGTCATTATAACCAACCCACCAAACGGCATAACAACCTTTTGAAATGGGAATAGGGCATGCCCACCATTATTACGCTTTATGCGCATATACCAAATTTCCATCAATATAAATGTAATTGCACCAACCAACGACCCAAGCAAAAATTGGTCAATTCCCCACATACAATTTTCCCACCACTTTACAATCGGATTTGCGCGCGGCACAAAATAAACCCCGGCCAACAATGCAACATAAACCACGACATTTAACAAATACCAAAACCATCCCTTAACATTACGGCGTCGCATATAATTTGCCGTCCATCCAATAAGGGAAATGGTTAACCCACCCGCCCAAATTCCGGTAATAACATCCTTGACCCCAAGCATACGCATACCTTCCAACCCGGCACCAATCGCAATGGTACAAACGGGACAAACCGCATATGCCACCGACATAACACACATCGCACAAAAGCACGAAAATAACACTAATTTCAAATAGTTTTTCATTTTCCTTTCCTTGTTTTTTTAATCCTTTCTTGCATGCTACAAAAATCATGCCGCCCCGGTCAACACAATTTTATAACCCCACGCATATGTGCGCTGCGCGCACGGGGGTTGTTTTTAATTTCGTCATCCGTCGGTGCCTGCGGCCGCATCAATTCAAATTGCGGTTTGCTAAGTGTTGGCATGCGCGCATCACCCGCCACGGATGTCCAATCGCGAAATGTATTTTTTACAATTCTATCTTCGATTGAATGAAAGGTCACACATATACACCGCCCACCAACATTTAATAACCCAGGCACCACATCCAATGCACGTGTAATTTCACCCATTTCATCATTAAGGGCAATACGCAACGCCTGAAAAACCGGGGCAATATCGCGCGGGCTATGAATTAAATCTTTTAATTCAAATGTTGTTTTGGGCCGTTTATCTTTTATCGCACACGCAATTGCACGCGCCGGTCGCACATCGCCAAAATCGCGCAGAATTTTTGTTAAATCGTCCACCGTCCAAACATCGAACATATCCGCAATTGTCGGTCCATCAATCGACATCCGCATATCAATAGGCGCATCCGCCCGAAACGAAAACCCACGCGATGCATCATCAATCTGCATCGAAGATATCCCAAGGTCAAACACAATCGCATCAAATTTTTCATCTAATTCCGCCATAGACGAAAACCTTTTCGGAATAAAACGAAAACGCGCACCAAATTCATCAGAAAATTCTTTTACCGTTTCCATAACCGTCGGGTCACAATCAAACGCAACAACCGTTGCACCCACATTTAAAAACGCCCGACTATATCCGCCCGCACCAAATGTCGCATCCAACACGCGCGCACCACGCAAATCGCCAATTGAATTCATCACCGAATCCAACAAAACCGGAACATGTTTTGTCATTCTATATCCACCTTTATTCCCAAACCCGTGAAATCTGAAACGGTATTTTTTCCAAGTTCCACGCCGCCATTGATTGCAAGTGTTGTTTTTTTATCACCCGAATAAAGGTTCAACACAACCTTGGTCCGCCCGGGCCGCAGTGTCGCAAGTGCCTTTTTAATATCAACCAACACATTTTTATTACGAATATCAAGTGTGATTTTCTTTGCAATTTGCGCCACCCACCCGGCAAGTGGTATAATTGAATCCACAAAAACCGAAACCCGGTCGTCTTTGTTTGATAACCGCCCACAAAGCACAACCGCACTTTCTGCCGCAACAATCGGCATCAATTCATTTGCCGCATCACCAAACGCAATAGCATCGATATTTCCACCACCGTCCGATGCGTTTATCGTCAACATATCTTTGCCCGCCTTGGTTTTGCGATGGGAATAAGACGCCACGTTTGCGGCAATTTTCACATTCGCGCGGTCGGGTAATTCGGCCAGTTTTGTACTTGTCGCCAAATGTTCACGTTCTATTAAATGTTTGTATTGATCCAACGGATGCGCCGAAATATAGAACCCCAACGCCGACAATTCATTTTCCAATTTTTGCCCGAACGACCACGGTGCTGTTTTAACCAAATTCTTGGCAAGTCGATCTTCGTCAACATCGTCTTCAACCGTATTTGCAAACAGCGACAACGAATTCGCATTTTCCTTGGACTTTGATGCATAGGACAAAATCGCATCCGCGTTCATAAATATCTCTGCCCGATTTGGATTTATGGAATCCAAAACACCAACCTTGGCAAACGCTTCTAAAATTCGTTTGTTCATTATCGATGCTGTGCGTTTTGCAAAATCAGTTATGTTTTTAAATGGCCCCTTGGCACGTTCCGCAATTATCGCATCGGTCGCCGCAACACCAACCCCCTTGATCGCGGCAAGTGCATAAATAATTTTACCATCAACAACGGTGAACAGTGATTCACTTTTATTTATATCCGGCGGAACAATTTCAATTCCAAAATTTGTCTTTGCATCATCAACAAACAACGACAATTGGTCCGTGTCATTCATATTACTGGACATGGACGCCGCCAAAAATTCCGGCGTATAGTGCGCTTTCAGATACGCGCATTGGTTTGCCACAATAGAATAGGCGATAGCATGCGATTTATTAAACGCATATTTTGCAAATTCCTTGAACTTTTCCCACAAATCTTTGGCCGTTGCCTCGTCCAAAGTTCCTTCTTTTTTACATCCCTCTTGAAATTTAACCTCTAATTTGGCAAGTAATTCCAATTTCTTTTTACCCATCGCCTTGCGCACAGTATCGGATTCCCCGCGCGTAAAACCCGCAAGCGCCCTTGTCAATTGCATAACTTGTTCTTGATACACAATAATTCCATATGTTTCTTTTAATATCGGTTCTGCCTTTGGGTGAACATATTCAATTTCTTCTTCACCATGCATACGTGCAATAAATTGCGGAATAAAGGCGATTGGCCCCGGACGGTTTAACGCATTTAACGCCGATATTTCCAAAAAACTTGTCGGATGCATTTTACGCAATGTTTGTTGCACAAACGGGGCATCGAATTGGAATATACCTTCGGTCATACCCGATTGCCAAAGTTCCAAAGTCTTTTTATCATCTGTGGGAATTTCATCAAGTATCACATTAATACGACGTGTTTTTTGAATAAGTTTTGTTGCGTATTTTAACACAACCAGGGTTTCCAAACCCAAAAAGTCAAACTTGATAAGTCCCGCCGATTCCAAATAATGCCCATCAAACTGACACGACGGCAACGGGTTTGCCGGGTCGCGATACACCGGGGCAATTTTTGTTGTCGGCCGGTCACCGATAACCACCCCACACGCATGCTGGCCCAAATTTCGGAACGAACCTTCCAATTCTTCAGCCACAGAAACAACCTTATTCATGTCCGAATCTGTGCTTAATACATTTTGAATTTCTTGCGACGTATCAACGGCTTCCTTTAATGTTTTTGCATCCATAGGTATCATTTTTGAAAGTCGATCCGACTTTGAATATGGCATACCATAAACACGCCCAATATCACGAATTGCACCGCGCGCCTGCAAACTGCCAAACGTGATAATCCGACACACCGAATCATGACCATACTTATCACATATATACGCCAATACCTGTTCGATACCCGTTGGTTCAAAATCCACATCAAAATCCGGCATAGATATACGATCCGGGTTCAAAAACCTTTCGAACAACAACCCATATTTCAACGGATTCACGTGCGTAATACCCATGGCCCACGCCACGATTGACCCGGCACCCGAACCACGCCCCGGTCCGGTTAGAATATCATGCTTGCGACACCAATCGATATAATCGGCCACAATAAGGAAGTACCCCGGAAAACCCATACCAATAATAACATCTAATTCGTACTTCGCTTGGTCAAAATATGGGGCCGTATCGGTTATACCCTGTTGTTTTAACCGCTCTGCCAAACCATTCATGGTCATATCACGCAACATTTGGCACTCTGATTCAAAATCATCACCAAAACGTGGCAAAAGTGGCTTTTCATGCACATTTACAAAAAACGCACATCGTTTTGCAATTTGCACAGTATTTTCAATCGATTCTGGCAAATCGTTAAACAATTCTATCATTTCCGTTGCGGTCTTAAAATACTGTTCCGACGACTTTCGTGGCCGTTCAGGATCGATAACTTTTGTTTGCCCCAAAACACAACTTAGTGCATCTGCCGCCTCGTAATCCGCGGCATGCGCAAAACAAACATCATTCGTTGCAACAATTGGTATATTTAATTCCTTGGCGATTTCTAAAAACATCGGCTCTGTTCTTATTTCATTTTCCAAACCATGCCGTTGAATTTCCATATAAAACCTATCGCCAAAAACTTTAAGAAAACGCCCTGCGTATTCCCGCGCCAGTGTATCTTGACCGTTCAAAATCGCCATACCAATCGGCCCCAAATGCGCCCCTGACAAACATATAATACCATCCGAATGTGCCGCAACCTCTTCAAATGTTATATATGGCCCCAAATGATGATTTTCGTCCCGCATATACATTATACGGCTAAGTTCACAAAGGTTCAAATACCCCGCGTGATTTTGGGCAAGCAACACTATCTTGGACAACGATGATTCACGCAAAATTTTCGGATCCGCCGTATGATGATTAAGTGATATTTCCACGCCGATTATCGGTTGAATTTTTGCGGATGGCATAACATCAGAAAACTCCGCACAGCCCGACATCATATTTGTATCGGTAATCGCACACGCAAACATACCGTTTTCCGCACACAACTTTGGAATATCCTTGACCCGCAGGGTACTTGCCCCAATGGAAAGCCGCGTATGTGTCCTAAGATGAATAAAGTTCCCTTGCATGACAAAAACCATAGCAAAAAAATTATGTTCCCGTCCATAACATAATTTAACAAAATTTTATCCAACAAAAATCCCCGAAAATTCGGGGACTTGCTATTTCAATTTACCACAACAATGCTTATACTTTAATCCCGAACCACACGGGCAAGGCGCATTTCGCCGCGCATCCGCACCCGAATTTAACGATTGATCGTGTTCGGCACGCTGTTTTTCCGTGGCATCAACGTCCGCCCGCGTAAGTTCCATACGCGAAATATACGCAACCGACATAATTTTGAAATTGTTTATTGTGTTTTTGAACAACCCCAACGCTTCGCGTTTGTATTCATAAAGCGGATTTTTCTGGGCATACCCACGCAGCCCAATTCCGGTTTGCAAATAATCCATTTGTTGCAAGTGTTGTTTCCAAACCGAATCCAACGCCCCAAGCATCATTTGCCGCGTCGCCGCCTGCATCATATCAGGGCCATATTTTTCGGCCTGTTGATTATACCGTTGCATCGCAAGTTGCAACAAAGTATCATACGCCTTGCGTTCATTTATATTTTCATCTGTTTTCCAACTTTCAATATCGGTAATATCCAACGCAAACACACGCACCATTGCATCATGCAGCCCCTTTATATTCCAATCCGCCGGCAAAGTTTTTTCCGGTATATTGTTTTCACAAATTATTTCCACAACATCGCCAATCATTTCATGTGCCAAGCCCGACAAATCATCCGATGTCATCAAATCGTCGCGCTGCTTATACACCACACCGCGTTGTTCATTCATAACATCGTCGTATTTAAGCAATTCTTTGCGTGCTTCGAAATACCGGGCTTCGACCCGTTTCTGCGCCTTTTCCAATGCCTTGGTTATCCATGGGTGCGTAATCGCTTCGCCCGGCTTAAGTCCAAGTGTGGTAAGCATACCACTCAACCGACTTGCGCCAAAGATTCGCATCAAATCATCATCCAACGCTAAAAAGAATTTTGAATCCCCGGGGTCACCCTGACGCCCACTGCGCCCACGCAATTGGTTATCAATACGGCGCGATTCGTGACGTTCGGTCCCAATCACATAAAGCCCACCCGCATCAAGAACGATTTTCTTGTTTTTTTCGATTGTATCATAAATTTCTTTCTTTTTATCCTCGTAATCTGGGGCATCTTTATCCAAATCCGCAATTAAATCTTCGGCATTTCCGCCAAGTTTAATATCCGTTCCGCGTCCCGCCATATTTGTCGCAATTGTGACCGCACCCGGCGCACCCGCCTGGGCCACAATTTTCGCCTCTGATTCATGATGCTTTGCATTTAATACCGCCGGATTTATGCTCAACCGTTTGCGAACAATTTCCGCCAACTCTTCGGATTTTTCGATTGAAACGGTGCCAACCAAAACCGGTTGTTTTCGTTTAATACATTCATCTATCTGATTGATAATTGCGTCATATTTTTCGTCTTTGTTTCTATAAATTTCGTCATGATGATCCACACGCGCAACCGGACGATTGGTCGGGATCGACACAACGCGCAACTTATAAATTTCTTCAAATTCGGCGGCTTCGGTCATTGCGGTTCCGGTCATTCCCGCAAGTGTTTCATAAAGCCGGAATAAATTTTGATACGAAATACTGGACACTGTCTGATTTTCCGGTTGCACCGTCACATGTTCTTTGGCCTCTATTGCCTGGTGCAGGCCACGTCCGAACCGCCGCCCGGTCATAACGCGTCCGGTAAATTCATCAACAATCAAAACCTCGCCATTTCTGACAACATAGTTCACATTTTTTTGGAACAAATGGTGCGCCAATAATGATTGTTGCACATGCATAACCACCGCGGCATTTTCCGGCGCATATAAATTATCACCAACAAGAAGCCCCGCATCCATTAGCAATTTTGTCACGGAATCCACACCAGTTTCGGTAAGTGTGACATGCCGGTCCTTTTCATCTTTTTTATAATCGTCGGGGGCAAGTTTTGCCACAACCGCATCAACCCGATTGTAAAGTTCACTAATATCTTCGGACGGCCCGGAAATGATAAGTGGGGTTCGCGCTTCGTCAATTAAAATACTATCGACTTCGTCAACGATTCCAAAGAACAATGGGCGTAAAACCTGTTGCTTTTTTGAAAATTTCATATTGTCACGCAAATAATCGAACCCCAGTTCCGAATTGGTCACATACGTAATATCACACGCATATGCCGCACGTCGTTCTTCATCGGTCATATCATGCTGAATAATTCCAACGGTCAAACCTAAAAATTCGTACACGCGCCCCATCCATTTTGCATCGCGCGATGCCAGGTAATCATTCACGGTAATAAGGTGCGCCCCGCGCCCATGCAATGCCTTAAGATACAACGCCAATGTTGCAACAAGTGTTTTACCTTCGCCGGTTTTCATTTCGGCAATTTGACCATTATTCAAAACCATACCGCCAATCAATTGCACATCAAAATGACGCAAACCGATTGAACGTTTGGCCGCTTCACGTACCAATGCAAACGCATCCGGCAAGACATTTTTTTCCTTTTCGCCCGACGCAATTCGACCGCGCAACACATCCGTTTGCGCCCGCAATTCATCATCAGTCATTTCATGATATTTCGGTTCCAAATCGTTAATCAACGACACCGTTTTGTCATAAGATTTTACCAATCGGTCATTTGCAGACCCCAATATTTTTTGAATAATGTTCATAGCCATTGTTTTTCCTTGTCTTATTTTCTATCTGTATAGCATATTTTACACCTTGCGGTCAAGATACTTTATGATATAATGCAACAAAAGCAATAAACAAGAACAAAAAGCAAAAAAAGAGTAGGGGAAAGATGAAAAATTCAATAAAACAGTTGGATTCCCGGGATATAACCAGTGATATTTTCCTGATTTCGCCGGCGCAAATTGAATATATTGCTGGGATTTTTACAAAAAACTTTGCCGATTCCATGAATATGCGCACATTTTCGGGCCGCATAAATGAAATTGCGCGTGAATCGTTGCACGCGGCACTTAAATCCGCCCGCACGATGGGAACCAAGTGTTAGTGGACAGTGTAAGTGGATTGATTTCAGAAACCACTAAAAAACCGGGCATTTGCCCGGTTAACGTTTGTTGTGTTGTGAAACTTTTTTTACCTTTGCCCAAATCCAGCGGGCGGCGTATCGTTCGGTCGGTCAGCATGATACACGGTATTTCTGTATTTCATATTCAAACTGCTTGCACCACCATTCCCAGACGCAACCGGAACATAACATATCGTATCATTATGTTTTACCGCCAAATTCTTTACCGTCGACACAGGATCAGCCAAAACGATATAAGGATCCAAATTACCAATATGCAATTCATCAATCGCCGTATCCGAACATTCGGTTGTGCAGTTACCATTATACCAATGTTCGCCCGGTTTTAACCCGACCCGACAAGAAACTTTCTTCGGGTTTGCATTCGCAGATGTTGAACGCCAATACGGCTTAAAGTCACTGTCAACCTCGGTCGTACCACACGGACAAACCGTATCCAATCCCGAATTAACAAACACATACGACATCATCCCGTCTGGCACGGTTGACGGCACTGTCATCGTCCCAAACAACCCCTCTGGCACATACCCCGTCAGATGACTACAATTATAGAACGTGTAATTGAACATATTTTTCACACCATCACCAGACAATGTTCCAAACAAATCACTTGGTATTGTGCCGGTTAAACCGCTGCAGTTATAGAATGTCCGATAGAACATCGCTTCCTTTGCAGCACCATTTACACTGCCAAACAAACCGCTCGGAATTTCACCGGTAAGTCCACTACATCCATAAAATGTACTGCCAAACATCCAATTTGCCGGTGTGGTTGGTGTTCCGAATAATCCCGCCGGTATTGACCCAGTAAGGCCGGAACAATTATAAAACGTTGTAAAGAACATACTTGAAACCGCACGCCCAGATATTCCACTAAAGAGTGCCCCACCTATACCGCTAAGGTGACTGCAATCGTAAAATGTTGAATAAAACATACTTCCCGCCGGCAGTCCCGAAATGTTTTCAAACAAATTCGCCGGTATAATTCCTGTCAATCCTGAACATCCTTTGAATGTTTCTTTGAACATACTTGTTGCCGGTGCACCAGTAATACCGCCAAACAATCTGCTCGGTATCGAACCTGTAAGGCCGGACGCCCCCTTGAACGTTGCATTAAACATATGCTGTTTTGGTGCACCGGTCATATTACCAAACAGATTCGACGGAATCGCCCCATTAAGGTTTGAACAATTTGTGGTTATATCACGATCTCCACAAGTATTAAATGTATTGCTAAACATATATTCCGCCGGATTTCCGGTCAGCCCCCCAAACAGCGCCCCCCCAATCTTGCCCCGCAATGCGGCACACCCATAAAATGTTGCGGAAAATGCACGTGTTGCCGCCGTTGTGGATGCCGTCAACGTTCCGAACATTCCATTTGGAATTGCGACTGTCGCATCAGATGTATTGCCAACCAAACTGGTACAATTATAGAATGTGCTACGGAACATATCCTTTGCAATCGGGCCATTCAAACTTCCAAACAGATTACTGGATAATGTTCCGGTTATATTTGTACAACCCAAAAATGTGGCATAAAACATGGCTTCTGCCGGTGCACCACTTATATTTCTAAACAAACCCGCCGGTATTCCTGTAAGCCCCGTACAACCACGGAATGTCCGACTGAACATACTTACCGCCGGCACACCACTTATATTCACAAACAAATTCGCCGGTATTGTCCCGGTTAACCCGGTACAATTACGGAACGAGGAAAGGAATAATGCCGTCTTTGGCGCCCCCGATACAGGGAACAACCCGGCCGGTATCGCACCCGTCACCGCCGACCCATCAAATGTTTCGGCAAACATATAGTGAACCGGCACACCACTAATTCCATCAAATAAATCAGCAATTGATTGCAATGATACTGTCATGGCCGTCGTATTTTTAAACGTGCGATAGAATCGTGGCTGACCACCCCATGAGCCCGCAGTAATCGTTGGGAATATCAACCCCAGTTTACCACTAACCGCAGTAATATATTGTTCGGTTCCACTTGCCGTCACCGTGGCATCAATACTAGTAGAATCGCTAAGCGTTCCATTAAAGAAACTTATTGCCGATTTCTTTTCTGGGGTCCCATCACCACTAACCGCATACCCCGTTGCGCGCCCGCCAATCTTTATATCATATGTTCCCGCGGTTGTATATGTATGCGTCCATGTCTTGGTTGTAATTGTTGTTGGCGCATATTCTTCAATATTCGAACCATCATCCCAATTAACCCAGAATTGCCCCGTTGCAATCGTATTGAATTTAAATTCTGTATTTGCCGGCATATCAACCGTCACAGTAAAGGCGTCCGTGTCATCAATTTCCCATACCGCACTAAATGTCTTGTTTTCCGTATACCCCCATATAAACTGGTCATTTTCGTTTTTATATTCCTGTGGATTTGTCCCGCTAACCGCCCACTTTACGAATCGATAACCCGGGTTCACACATGTATTACTTTTCACCGTAAATTGTGCATCTGTTTGTGTATTCTGTGACGCAGGCGCATTATTTGGCGTCCACGAAGTGTTACAATCATACGTCACGGTAAATGCCTGCGCATCCCAAACCGCAACCGCCGCCACAGATCCACTATAAACACCCAATGTATCATAATTGCACGATATGTTTTCTTCTGCGTCATAAACTTCATCGTTTAACTCCCAACCACTAAACACATATCCACTATCGAACATCGCCCCGCCCAAGTTGGTCTGTGTACCATAGGTACATGTTTGCGGATTCCACGGGTTTCCACCATGTCCACCATTTTGATAGTTTATTGTAATTGTGTTTCCAACGCATTGATTATTTGCCCCCAAATGATACCCATCCACGCAAGACCATTTTGCATGCAATAATTTATCACCGGTTTCGGTTGCACCTATTGTGTGCGGAACCATAGTGCAACCATCGGTCAATTCTGCATTCCGGCACCAACCTTCGAACACACTGTTCGCACGCACCGGCACACCATAGACATTTGCACCAATGCCGTACATATATTCATCCGGATATGTGGCCTGTGCCGAAACCAAAACTTTATCCGACGCAACGAATGTTTCCGTTCCCGAATTAGTAAGGAATTCCCCGGTAATCATATCATACACCCCAAGTTCACCATCACGGTTTCGCCGTGCCGGGACATAGTCATGCACAACCACGCCACCTTGTTCAATGGTGGAACGATATAACTTAATGGTACTCTTAGAACTACCAGCCCCATACGCAAACAAAGACAACGCCGATGTAGATGTTATTGTTCCTGTATTACTACTGGTAATATCTGTGCCATTTAATGTTATCGTATTTGCCGCATTATTATGCAAATCCATAACCAAAATCGATTTTGTATTTACAACCGATATATTATTGGTATTGATAAGGTTTAAGTAATTACTCGACGAATTACTATTTGATGGATTATTACCAAACACACGATCAATTTTCCCACTGGTTATTCTGGCATTACCCGCCCGTCCATCTGTGTATGCTGTCCCGGCAATATATGTGGATGTACTGCTACTATTAAGTCCTTCGAACACAATGGTATGCTTAAAGTCAGTGGTCGGAATAAAGTTTGTTTTAATATACTGTGTTCCACTGGATTGTATGAAATCCAACAAAGTGTACTCTTCCGAAATCGCCGGTCCAGGGGCAAAATCCTCACTGCCAATACTCGTAAAGAATTCGCCACTAACCGTATCATAGAATCCAACCGCATCATCATTATTGCGCCGCGCCGGCACCAGGTTCATCAAATCATTACGATTTCCGTCAAGTATTCTGAATTCATATACATTACCAATAAATTTATTTGAGCTAAGCGTTCCACTGGCGGCGCGGGCTGTTCCAAGTATCAACGTATTTGTCGTTGTAAAATCCACACTTTGTGTCGTATATGCCGTTGTCGTTCCATTAACCGTCAAACCACTTACATTATGTACCGTCGTATACTCTGTATTTATGAACAATGGTTTCGTTAAAGATTGATTGCCCCAACGACTGTTCCCCCCATCACTAATATACATTGTCACACTTGACGTATCATTGGTATTACGAACACCGTACAAAAATTTTGCCGATATTTTTGGTTCAAACTTGCTTCTTATTTCATACGATTTTTTAATCGCGATTCCCGTATCAAAATACTGGTTCCCATCCGCTGTTACATATTCCAACAACGTATAATCGTTTGGTTCTACACGACTGCCGCCATACAATTCATAATCGATATCATATGTTGACGCGTTGCATTGACCGGTATCAACAATCCATTCGTGTTGTTGCCCGCGAACAACCCCGTTTTGTTCATAACCGGTATTGCATGTGACATTGCAATACACCTGATTAGCACGAATCGCAACGGTCGCGCTTCCATCCGTGACATTGCATACCGCATCTTGCCATACCGCATAAAGTGTTGTAGTTGTTGTGCCATCATTTATATTTTGAACATCACCGGCCACGGTCGCAGTTCCATATTGTGTTCCCGTGCCATCCGCCGCCGTATTCCATCCCGCAAATATCTTGCCAGATTGGGTAAGTCTACACGATGGGCTACTCACCCACGTTGGTGTATTGCACGTGTCGTCATAGGCGCATGTCAATGTCCCGGACGTCGTTCCACTTTGACCACCACATGTTCCGGTTCCGCCGTTTTTATCCAAGATAATCGTAATGGTGTTCGGGACACAATTTGGATAGTATGTTGATTCACTGGTGTTGCCATTTGTTGCCGGGTTATATGTCACACCATTTGGTGCCGTCCCATAATGATACCCGGTGGCACAACTTGTCGTATAACTGGTATTCGTTCCCAATGTCCGTACGCACGTACCATTTACACCAGCACAGTCTTTGGCCCAACCGGCATACAATGTCGCCGGCGCATTCAGACCGTTTATAAAGTTCTGGCCTGTTATACTTGTTGGTTCACCGGTATGCGTTATAACCCGATTCGCACCATTTGTCTGCGTCGCATTTATATCCGCCGCATCAGACAGATTCGCATAGAATCCACGGAACGTCCAACTGTCACTGCGCGTCGGTATAACATTTGCATAATCCGCAGACGTATACTCGGTTGTGCACGTAGAGTTCTTGTACCATTTACCGTCAACCGTGCTACCATTCTCACGCGTCTTGGCATACAGGGCGGTTATTGTCCCATTTGATGCAGCGGAATTGTTTTTATTCAAGGTAATCTTGTTACATTTTGCACTCCAATCCGCCGTTACATTAACATTAACATTGACCGTTCCGCCCGTCACCCCAAGGTATTCTTCATTACACGTAATCGTTTCGCCACCCATATAGGTTTCACCCGCAATGGTCCATCCATTAAACCACCATCCGGTTTCTGACAAATCATCCGCAAGATTAATCTGCTGGCCATACGTACATGTTTGATTGTTCGGCACCGTTCCATGCCCATTTGCGTTGTAAACCAATGTAAATTCATTTGCGACACATTGATTATCAACATCATGATAACCCGCCACGCATCCCCACTTTGCATACAATGTTATATCATCCAAATCGGTTGTGGTAATTTCATGTGGCGCCGCACAGTTTGTAAGTAACGCGGTCCGGCACCATGCTTGGAACACACTGTTCGCGCGCGCGGCACCACCGGTCACCGTTGCCCCAACACCATATGTATATTGATTTGGATATGCACCTGTCACTGGATCCCCGGCGACAAACGAACCCAAACCTGCATTTGTAAAGAATTCACCCGTCACCGTATCATACAGCCCAATTTCATTATCTTCGTCACGTTGTGCCGGAACGTAATTATGCACCAATACACCGTTTTGTTCAATCGTATCACGATATAATCTGATTATGCTACGATAACTCGAATTCAACGCAAACAAACTCATAGGCGACGTCGATGTTATTCTTGCCGTAGATGTGTTTGCAATTTGAACACCATTTAATGTCATAGAATTTGTGGCATTATTATGCAAATCCAAAACCAAAACGGATTTTTTATTCAATATCGACACCGAACCCACCGCCGAACTTCTAACAAGATTCACGGCACCATCTGAAGCATTATTACCATAAACAGCATTAATATAATTACCATCAATTCTGACATTACCTGCACGTCCCGCGGCCCCTGAATTTGTCCCAGCAATATATGTACTTGAATTTCCCGAAAGCCCTTCAAATACAATCGTATGTTTAAAATCAGAACTTGGGATAAAGTTAGTCCGTATATATTGGTTTCCATCAGATTGAATATATTCCAATTCGGTATACCCATCCGGCAACAGCGATGCCACCGTTCCACCGTTTCCAACATAAGATATACTGTACGTATTTGCCGTCCATTGTGCGGTAAAGGTCTTACTGCCATCATAATTCCATGTAATATCGTGTGGCCATGTGGTCGCGGTTATAACGTCCGATGTGTCACTTACCGCCCAACCGGCAAAAGTATGTCCCGTCTTGGCACAACCGCCCGCGCCCGAAACCGAAACCGTATCACCATAATGTATGTTGGTCTGTTGAGCCGGCGCCGTTCCTGTCCCGGTTCCACAAGAATATGTCAATGTATAATTATTTTGTGTCTTGCATGCATAATACCTTAGGTTGGTCGGCGTTGTAACCGATGTCCCAACCGTAGAAGTACAACCAGCGTTTGTCCCCCAATTTGCCTGGAATGTATAGCCGGTCTGTTCCAGCAATTCCGCCGGGTTACCAAAATTGCACGTTGCACCTTCGGCGCACGTGGCGGACGCATTATCCGTGCCACCATCATCGGTCACATTGTCCGGCCATACCGCACCATCGACGGTGGCACCACCATTCTTGAACAATGGCACGCTTCGCGTACAATCCGATTGGTCATCATGATCAGACGCATTATAGGTTGTTGGTGTACGGTACAGAGTCTGGCACGAATGCCGTCCACCCTCATTCGGATCGGAAACACTCGGCGATGCACTGCCATATGCAACCGTATGCGCCTTACTCCATATATAATTACTGGCCGATGTGGTACAACCCTCCGCGCTTGGATTATTCACGGTTGGATCCTCGGCCGTCATAATCCATTGTCCATCAGAACATCCCGCCGTACACTGTGTAATAGCCGTCTTGCCCGTGGCACTATTGGACCGATAGTTGGTCGGACACGCACCACATGTTTGACCGGTTACACACGCCCCTGTGCTATTCGTTCCACCACCATTGCTGTAATAATTTGCACCCAACACACCACAACTCCGGCCACTTCCGCTCAAACACCCATTGTCGGGTGCTGTCGGTGTCGCACTTGTTCCACCACCGGTGCTGTAATACCCACCGGCAACCAAACCGCACGCGGTATCTGCACCATTAACCTGCCCATAGCATCCACTGCCACTGGTCACATGCCCAGATGGCTTTGACGTTGATGCCCCACCAGTGCTGTAATACCCCGCCGCAATATATCCACTTAATCCTTTGTCCGTTGAGGAACTATACGCAAACGCCGATCCACCAACACAATACCGACCCGCCGGACAAAGTGCACAAGCATAACTTCCGGCCGGCAAATAATAACCCGGATCGCACTTCATGTACCATTTTGCATATAATGTTCCATCATTTTCTGTGGTCCAATTACGTGCACTTGTTAAATTCGCATTATAATATAGCGTTCCACTACCACTTGATTGTCCGCTGGTGCTAAAATATCCCTGGAACACATGCGTTGTATTCGGCGATATCGGTGTGTGTGTTGGCACGACCAAAGAATTACCATTACTGTCAACATTTGGCATCGGGTCACCATAGTTCACATTCACGGTTGCAAATGTAACGCCCGTATTTTGACCATCCTTTAATGTCACGGTATAACTATTCGTCGTCCGGCATGCATAGTATGTATCAACATCATCCGGCACAACAAATACGCGCGTTGTCCCATTGCAATCTTCGTCGGTCTGACTCCACCCACCATGGAACGTATGCCCCACCAATTGCAACACGGTCGCATCCGGCAATGTGCAATTTTGTCCATAGTAACACTCTTTCGAACCGTTAGCCGTACCGGACGCGCCCCCCAGGGTTCCGCTGCCGCCACGTTTATTTAATGTGACATTTTTATAACAATCGCCTATCTCGTCTGAGGCCGCGCTTGACATGCTAAAACTGCCTGCATTCGCCGCACACGACTTACGAATACCGGTCGTTCTGCGCCCATCCCCAGAATAATAAACCTTGGTTGTATTATCATCGCAATAATAATTTTCTGTACAATCAACCATACCCGCACCGGCCGTTTCAACCCATTTACCCGGCGTTAATACCAAATAGCAATCACTTATTATTGTGCTGCCTGCGGCACTATTTGGATAGTTTTCCGGGCAATCATGAACCGCGTTATAAACCGTCTGATTATTCACCGTTTCAACCCCCGGACAATATTCGCCATCCGCGCACAGTTCCCAATGTGCATAAAGTGTTGGACTGGCGGATACAGAATATGTATCACCACATTGTCCCACAGGTGTGGTTCCGGTGGCAGTAAACCAACCCAAGAACTTATACCCCGGTCGATATACACAAGGCAACACAACAGTCCCATTTGTCCATTGGGCATACCACAAATGGTTTGCCGCCTCTGTTCCTTCTGTAATTCCCTCAGAAGTTATATACCCTGTGGCGGCAATATACTGCTCAGTTCCGCTTGTTGAATTATAATAACCATTAAATGTGGCGGACGTTTGGGCGGTTGTATTGCCAACCAAAACCGCATCATTCGCATTTTTATCATATGTAACCGTACGTGTGACCGGCGTAGGCAATGTAATGTGATTGTCGTTTTCCGTCATACGTTGTTGATGTGCCGCATCAAGATAAACGCCGGCATCTGTGCCACCATTTGTATCAATTGCATAAAGCACCCTTGTTCCATCAGTCGCCGGACTCGGTCTTAACCTGATCATATGCGTATAGCTTTCACCACACGTCGATGTGCACTCTAATCCCTCACAACTGCCGGTTCCACCCGAATGTCCGGTCTCACACTCAACCTCGCTCACTTCACAGGCATTGTTCAATGATGTTGTCACACAATTTGTCACATAATCGCCCAAGGTACAATGACATTCGCCCCAGTTTGCCTTTAACACCGTATCACTTTGAACATTATATGTATACGACCCACCGACATCCGGGAAACTGCCACCTGAAACGGTTGTCCACGCCGTCACAATATGATTATCCCAATTAAATTGCGATGAATTCTTGGCATCATTGGTCGTAAATGTACTATTATAAAGGACATCGTCTGTTGCGCCATCACCATGACCATCAGATTGATAGGTTATCGTATACGGGATACAAACCGTGTTATACACATTCAACTGCGAATCAGGGCTAAGGTGATATCCGGTATTGCAACTCGTCGTATATGTACATGTCCCAAGTTGCGCGGTCGCATTCAATTCGCATGTTGCATTTGTCGGATTACATGCATTGCACCACTGTGCCGTAATCGCGGTACTGGTCCCAGATGTAACACCAGTATATGTCTGAACACATCCACCATTTACGGTCGTGCTTGCCCCACCATAGGTATTATTCGCCAATTTCCAACCATTAAACACATGATCCGCATATGTCGGCGCAACACCCAATGTCAAATCACCATTATATGTACACGAACCATTTGTAAGCCCAATACCACCATTTTCATTCCAATCCAATGTAATGTTGTTCGCCACACAAGCCCCCCCGGATGAATATGAATACCCGGCATCACAGGTCCACTTAGCATAGAACGTTTTGTTACCTGTAGCCGTGGCTGGTATGGTCTGTGCGCTATTACAATTTGATGACGGACTACTGCACCATGAATTAAATACACTATTTGCACGCGCAGCCGCACCCGACACGGTTGTCGCCGTTCCATAGTTATAAGTCGCCGGTAATGTCGCCGTTGCCCCATTAATTCCAGACGCGGTCAAACATGTCCCATCTATGATATTGCACAAACCATATTGATTATTTGCGGTATTCTTAACTGGGACACCATGATACACAACATTTCCATTATCGTCCCTTATTGTGAACCAATACATTCTGCCCTTGAATCCGGATGTATCATAGTTAGTTCCCCCAGATGCACTATGCGCCTTACCAATTGAAAGCGTGACCCCCGTTTCAAAATTATCTTGCGTTCCATATGCAACCGGAACACCGTTAACCGTCAATGCACTGGCATTTTGCACAATGGTATAGGCACTATTCAAACTCATCGTCTTAGATATCGCCTTGTTACCCCAACGCCAATCACCACCCGCGGTCGACACATAACCCGAAACAGTTTTTGAATTATCCGACGACAAGGCACCATATACATATTTACCTGTATCCGTAGGATAAAACTTCGTTTGAATTTCATATCCTTTCTTAATCTTTAACCCTGTATCAATAACCTGGGTTCCGGTGAATGTTATATATTCAAATGTTATATATTCAACTGGCACATATCCAACCGGCAAAGTTGTTGTTCCGCCGCCAAGATTATACCGCACATTGTATGTATTCGTATCCCACTGTGCAACAAGGGTAATATCAACCGTCGAATTATTGCTTGTATCCCCAAAACCAAACGTCGGCTCGGGCAGGGTGGTTTCCGATATAACGGTATTCCCATTAAACGCATAGCCCGCAAATGTATGCCCCGACCAATTCGGCAAAGTTATCGTTATAATATGGTTCTGACCTGCATCGTGCCAAAAGCTATCATAACGTTCCCAAACCTCGTCGGTTCCGTCACTGCCACCATTTTTATTAAACGTTATATGATATTCCTTGGCGACCCAACGTGCGGTAAAGGTTTGATTTTCGGTATAATCCCAATTAAACGCCTCGCCCGCATTTTTTATATCACTGTTGCTATGACCCGGCGTTACATTCCAACCATTGAAATAATACCCATTTGACGGTCGTTCGCAAACCGCCGCCACGTATGTTTTCGGGGTATATGGCTGACCATATCTTGGTGTATTATCGGTCGATCCATTCCCGGATCCAATACCACAATCATATGTGACCGTATATTGATTCGGTGTCCAACGTGCATACCATCTTGTCGGATTTACATCAGTCGCGGTCGCCGACGGTGTTGTCCACACACCGTTTGATACCGAACCCATCGCATTTCCACCGGTTTCCGCATTGGTATCAAAATACCCCGCAAAGGTATAACCGGTCCGTGTCGGCAATTGATTCCCGGACAATGTTTGTGCGGAATTATACGTACCATCTTGCGTCAGTGCCCAACCATCGTTCCATTTTTCCCAGAGTTTCACAACGTTCCCAGCCACCGCATCGGATGCGTTCTTGTCCAAGACAACCTCATATTTCTTTGGTGTCCAATGGGCATAAACATTTGTATCGGACGTAAAGAATGTTGACATTTCCTGGGTATCAAAGGCACCGCCACCCGTTGGCGACAATCCATCTGCACGAATATATTGTTCCCCGCCATTGGCCGCCGTCCACAAACCATCGAAATCATAATGCACCGCACCAAAATTTATATTGCTATTATATGATTTACTGGCCAATTCTTCCATAAACGTTTTGTAATTTTTATCTTCCCGCCAAGCCTCCCACAGGCTGTTTGGTCCATTAACATCATCTATTAAAGAATCTGGCCAAGTTGGGCCAATCCCAATCGTTTCATAGTCTGGATTTTGGGTAAAGTTTGACGGCCAAACCGGTGTATATGACACCAACTTAACAGGAATCGGAAGAAGGCCAATATTAAACTCTGTATAAAATATGGACACAGAATTATAAGAATTTCCCCAACTATAACCACTTCCTTGGTTGTCCGGCATATTAAAATCTTCCAAACACGCGGTACAATTCTGGTCGGTAGCCGGACAATTTCTGTTACATATTACCCGATAACGGATTGGTGCACACATCCCTGGGGAAAAATCATGATGACCATCGTCATATTGTATAGCTTGGGTAAAGTATCCATACGTCGTATACCCCGTTGCACAGGTCCATTTGGCATATAATATCATATTGCCACTGTTTGCCGAAATCGCGCCTCCGGCATTTACACAGGTCGTGTCATCATTCAAATTCGTGCACCACGTAACCGACGATGCATGATGCGCCGCCAAAATATCCGCGCCCGGTGTCCAAAGTGTTACGGTTCCACTTGAATTATATGTATAACCCTGCGTATTCAACGGATCCGTCGTCCCGTACGCCGGATTATCATAGTATGTAATTGTATACTCATTCGCACTGCATCCCGGCAAAGTTCCACTTGCTGAAGATTTTATTTCATCAAACTGTGAATCTCCATTATGTGTATAACCCGACTCGCACGTAATATGATACTTACATACATTGCCATCCGTTTCTACTGGATTAACATATTGGGCGGTACTGTGGTCCCCCGCGGTCCAACCACAGGCCGTCCAGTGTGCATACAACGTCATATTAGACGTCGGGGTAATTGTTCCCATATATTCCCCAACCTTGTTTCCATTTTCCGCCGCATCATACCACCCATCCATGAAATACCCATTACGATGCGCCAAAAGTAAATCATGCCAACCATTTGTCCATTGTGCATGCCATATCTGATCATCATTCGTATAACCTTGGGCGGTGGAATCACCGGTTGGTGTTATATAACCTGTATTATCGATGTATGGTGTTCCGCCCGTTGTCGAACTATAATACCCATTAAATGTGGACGATACGTCAGATGTCCATGTCGACCCCCCGGTATAATTTGGATTATATGTAATAACATACTTACGTGTCGGCAAAGTTATCGGATTTGTGCCATTCGGATTCGACGTCATCTTTTGTGTCCGATTCGAATTCTTATAAACACCCGTTGCATATTTTGTATACACTTTGGTCGAACCATTTGTTCCCGTTGCATTTCCTAAGTTTCTGTCCAATGTAACCTCATGCTCTTCTGGTGTCCAATGTGCATACCATTTTCCACCATCTTGTGTAAGGTATTTAGTATTCGTCGGTAAAGTCCAAACCCCATTCGAAAAACTTCCAACCAAATCACCACCTTCGGCCTGTGTATAATAACCTGCAAAGGTATACCCAGAACGCGATGGCAAATTTCCGCCCGATAATTGTAAATCTGGATCAAACGGCCCACTTTCATTTATGGCCCAACCATTACCGTATTCTTCATATATATTCCCAACCTGTGTATTGGTACCGTCATTTTTCATCAATTGTACACTATACACATCCGGTATCCAGTGCGCATAGACATCAAATGTATATGGTGACGTAGATGACGGCTGAATCTGATTATCAAAGAAGAAGTTTTGGAATTGCCGTGCTGCACTCCTAATAGAAGTGCTATCATTGAACCCTTCTATCATAAACGCATTTGACCATGGCAAATAATCATACCCCGGCAAATTGCCATTTCCATCAATATACTGAATTCCACCATCGGCCGCCGTCCACAAACCGTCAAATGTATAATGGTCGCGTCCAAAAACGGTACTTGTATTATGCGCATCGCCTGACAAAGATTCCATAAAATAGTTATAATTACCCGTAGTAATGCGTGGCGTACCGCCGCTATAAACTGGATACATTCTATGAAAAATCCGTTGCAAGCCCCCTTCTGATTGTATACAAACATTATACCCATATTCAACACGCCCCAATCTTGACACATTATCCCAACCGCTACCCGTCAAATCCGTCCATGTATTACTGCTATTGGCAATCACCGGACCAAAACCACCATCGAATAACCTCCAGTGACCAGTAGCCGGTGGGACGGTCCCAAAATCCAGAACATTATACCCGCCACCAAAATGCCAATTGCCACCCAAACCAGCAGCACCGGCGCCGCTTCCTGCATCTGGTCTACACGACATATAAAAATCTTCCAAACATGCGGCACATGTATCACCGTCGCAATTTTTATCACAATTCACGTGATAGCGAATCGGAACACAGGTATTCGCCCCCGCAACAGCCTGTACATTATCAGCCGTATTCCATGTATAACCACCATCATCATCAAACATCAAATGACTAAGAGTTTCATAATTATACCTTGTATACCCCGGCTGACATGCATCACTCCATTTCGCATAATATACTTTATTACCGTATGCGGTGTTGCTTATTGTTTGGGTTGTATTACAATGATCGGTTCCCGCCGCGTCCCAGCACCAAGATTCAAACACATCGGTCGGGGAGGTTGGCGTGGCATTATTCGCATTAATTTCTGTTTCGGCACCATACGTATACTGTTCTGGGGCGTTTTCCGGCATGGTTGCGTTATGGTTCGCCAGATTACCGTAATCTATGCTATACACACGTGGATAACAGTTACCCCCCTCCAAAGTCCCAGTGGTTCCCGAAACCGACACATTAAATTCGCCCGTTGTATCATTTCCCCCATGTTGGCTATATCCGTATCCAGCCGCATCACATGTAATATGATAACTGCAATATCCGGGCTGCTGCGACGATATGCCTTGCATGCTTGAATGAGAACCCGCGGGCAGGGTGTGTTCGCATTCTGTCCAATGCGCATACAACGTAATATTTTGCGTCAAAGACAAGTTTTCGTCACCACCCAAAATTAAATTTCCATTTTCAGCTTGGGTAACCTGTTGTCCACCACTGGCCTCCGTCCACCAACCGGCAAAAACCTTGCCTGCACGCGTCGGCACCAGAGAATTCAAACCATCGCTTAAATTTTGCAAATCGAAACTACTTTTCTTGGGATTAACCGCTTGCCACTGGGCGTGCCACGTTGAATTGCTCGTACTTTGTGTCGCCGCGTTGTTGCCAGCGGTCTCAAGCAAACCACTAGGAGATATATATCGGTTTCCGCCACTAACGGTGGGATAATATCCTTTAAACGGTAGAACATTCACCACACTGTAAAACGGGGGCACCGGCCAATCAAACTGATACCATCCAGGATTTGTCCCGGTACCTGACCAAATATAATACTGATTCCCAACAAATGCATAGTTACCACTTTGTGCGGTTGGATACGCATTTTGTAGCGCAGTTAACGAAGGATATGTTCCAAGGTTTTTGTATTGCGACGTTCCAACCGCAAGTACGGCATCATCAGCATTCAAATCAAATATCATCAACACAGACTTGCCCGGCAAGCTAGGCAGCCCATTTTGATTGGCACCCATCTGTTGCGTCCGATCCGCATCAAGAAAAGCACCAACATCATACCGGGTATATATGGTATCAGTCCCACCCCCAGTATTCCACGGATCATACGTCCCGGCACTTCCCAACTGTGGGTCCAATGTAATCGTGGTTTCCACCGGTTGCCAATGCGGGACACAGTTTGCACTATCGCGCGAACTATACTGAACCGTATATTGATTATTAATTCCACCAAGCACAAAACCATGAACAGGATCATGTTCATAATGACAACTCCAAGCCGAATTTATGTAACCGGCACTGGTACTTTGCGGATTATGGGTGCAAACACTACCCGCCGGAACAGTCAACAGATGCTGTGGATCTTGATAATAAACAGTCTGTGGTGTAAATGAAGATGGCGTAACACCGCTTGCCCAACTTCCATTATCACCGTACCCAAACGTCACCGTAAACGGCCCATTATCAACCCCCCAATGCGCATACCAAGGCATTGACGAATCAACCGTAAATGTCGCAGCATCGTTCATAAAGTTTCCATTTCCATCGGTCATTTGAACACCGCCTTCACGAGCGGTATAATAACCGGAAAATGTATGCTCTGTCCATTGTGGCACTGGCGCCGTGCTTGGCGACCAAGAGGTATTATATGTCTCCGTAATTGTCCCAACGGTAACATTATCATTTGCATCATGATTTTGATATAACGTCATCGTATACTGTTGTGGCGTATATACCACATAAAAATTGACATTTTGCGTTAGATTTCGCAACCAATCCGGCCTTGTTGTTCCACCTTCCCAATACCCAGGATTCCCACTACAATTACTATTTCCATCACAAACCCAATAATTTGTGCTAGTATAATGTGCCGGGGCTACACAATTGGTTGTAGCGGGCAGGGTGGTCGAACCCGTAATCTGATCTACCCATATTTCATTCGGACTTGGCGTCCCATCACCCCCCAGTGTTGGATTTTCGCAACTAAACGTTACCGCCGGCGCACAAATCTTCTTCCCTTCCCAATAGGAATCATCATAATCCGTCGGATAATGCGTCAAATTAACATCGGCACAATCCGTGATAAGCCCCGTACCAGCGAATATATTGGCCATCATACCATTGCTTGCATCATACGTTAAACCATTAAGATTAAGGTTGAATAAATCCTTTGGTATATATTTACCGGCAAGGCCACCAGTACTGTTCGCAAATGTAGCGGCAAACAACCCATCCGCCGTTCCTGTTACACCACTAAACAATCCACTTGGCAACGAAGTCAAACCCGTAAAAATGAAGGTATTTGTAAACATACCTTCTGCCGCCCCAGAAACACCGCTGAACAACGTTCCCGGCACGGATGTCAAATCAGAACAGTCTTGAAAGGTGGCCTCAAACATGTGCCCGGCGGCACCCGTCACGCCACTAAATAACGTGGCTGGTATCGCATTGTCACCTGCCAATCCGCTGCCTGCGAATGTATAGCCAAACATAAGTGGTGCCGCACCGGATATACCACCAAACAATCCAGCTGGTATAGATGTTATGTTTGTATTAGCAAAAGTAGAATAAAACATACCTTCTGCCGCCCCAGAAACACCGCTAAACAATCCAGCTGGTATAGATGTTATGTTTGTATTACCAAAAATACCACTAAACATAAACGAGGCGGCACCCGTCACACCATAATAAGTTCCATTAACCATGCGACCAAACAAAGTTTCCGGTATCGCGCCATTCAATTCTGTACCTCCGAATGTTTGAAAAAACATTTGCGTAACAGAACCAGTAACACCAATATAACTTCCATCTGACACATAACCGAACAAATTTTCCGGAATGGAACCTGTTAAATTTGTACAACCACTAAACGTATGCTGAAATCCGGGAACATTTCCACTTCCACCATTACCAAGTGTCGGGAAAATCGCCCCAAGCGACCCAGATATTCCATAAACCAATGTTGGGGTTGTGGCAAGATTTCCACCACCCACATCATCACTAAACCATATCACAGGATACGGTGTACCATAACTATAAAGATAACCTGTTGCACCACCCCAAATTTTAATTACCTTTGAACCACTCGTAGAATATGTATGCGAATAAACCGTTGGATTTGTATTATCACGCACAATAGGTACAACCGTTCCGTCACCCCAATCAACATAGAAACTCCCAGCGGCGCTCATTCCAAACTTAAACGTGTCCCCGGCGGCCAAAGCCGTAGTTGTCACCGCAAAATAATCATTCGAATTGGACGGCGGTGTAATTGCCTCACCATATTGTGCATAAAGTGTCCAATTACTAAGCGACGCAACCATATTCGCGACATTAACAATGCCATTAACCTGTATTGTTCCGTTCTCATCAACCACCTGGGTTCCCCATTCACCACTTGATGTTCCATCCGCGGTATAATATCCGACAAACCTTTCGCCGGTCGGTGGGGTCGGTGGCGTAATCGCCGTTATGTTCGTAGGTGACACAAAATCATTTTCATCATCCCATCCCTTGTCGATTCGGTAATATAATTCCTCGGTGCCACCATTGCCTGCACCCGGATTCAAACGTATCGCATACACCGTTGGTCGCCAATATGCATATATTGTGGAATTATTTACGGTTATTACATCAGAGTTAAGATTATTATTAAACGCGCCAACATTTGTTCCACCATCATTCTGTGTCCGATATCCGTTAAAGTCATACCCTATCTTTTCCGGGGCCAAATTCATCTGATTTATTTGAGTAATTGCTCTGTTATCGCTGTACCACTTTCTTTGCGCATAATACACGGTATCCGGTGATGGAACATTGGTCAATGGCATATCTGGGGTGTTTCCCATATGATCCAAATTCACAACATAGATATTGGAATAAGTACCCTTTAAATTCAAGTTCGCTATAATACTAAACGAATTATATTCTTGCCCGGGATTATACATTGCCGAAGTCCCGATACCACCACTGACAACAGTTTCCCACCGGGTCAACTTGGAACCGGGGGAACCGGGGGAACCGGGGGCTGATGATGTAGCGGCGGTATTACACACATCCGAACCGTCCCATACCGTATATGTTGCACCATTGACAACATAATCCGTATGCACAACAGAACCACCTTCGGTACAAGAATAATTTACCGCATATGTATTCGGTGCCCAATGTCCAAAGAGCATTTCTGGGGCATTTGCTGCCGGCCATTCATCATACATGGCGTTTCTATTACCATCATAATATTGTGTTCCATTCTCGTCATAATATCCTAGGAAGGTATGTCCTGCCCACGTTGGGCCACAACTTAACGAATCCTGCAACGGGGGATGCCCCGGAACCACCAGAATACTATTAACACCACAAGTTCCCCAACTGGCGCTGTCACCCATTTGCCCCGCTTTTAAAGCAATTTCTTGCGGTGTTAACCAATGCGCATACAAATTTGTGGAACCTGTTGTGTTTGGAAATTGTGTCGCACCAACCGATATAATACCATTTTCTTTAATTACCTTTATTCCGCTATTATTCGTTGTCGTCCAATACCCATCAAAAACCTTTGTTCCGTTCGTTGGTTGCGAAATACCGGCACCACCGCTACCCAATGGTGCAAATATAGATGTTGTTATCGGATACGTGGTATTATTGTTCTTAAAGAACCCAACACCATAACGTTGATAAATATATGGATCACTTATGCTTGAGCCGCCATTATTCGGCTTTAAATTTAATTTATGATAATTACCCGTCGATGCCCATGTCGCGGTCAGGATAATACCGGTCGCTCCCTGTTTGCCGCTTGTCGCCCCCGACAAATCCTGACCCGCCAAATACGTTCCACAACTAGTCCCATTGTGTTGTCCACCATATATTGTACAGGCCCATCCGGCAAAAGTCATACCAGTATTGGAATTCGTATATGTATTCTGTGGCGCATTGCATGCCACCCCATATATACAAGCATACGGATCCGCAGGTTGATCACCACTGGCACCTTCGCCCGCTGCATACGACACATTAAAAAGCCATTTCGCATATATGTTTGCATCAGAATGCACAACTCTTTGAATTACACCGATACTGTTTATATATTGATTTCCGGCTCCACCAATACCATCGTAATGCCCATAATATACCCAACCACTTTTTTGCGGTATACTAACCTGCGTCACCTGTTGATCGGAACAATATGGATTTGCACGATAATAATTATTTGGACAGCCAGACAACGAATAATACAACGGTTTTGGTTGTGTCGCGGTCTGTTCATCCATATCATTTATTGTTAACGTCGCCCATGTGGAATTATTCCAACTTGGCGTCAAAGTTCCATTCATTTGTATCGATGTTAACGCCGTCTGGCTCATAATGAACTGTCCGTCATCTTCAATAACTTTGACCCACCCAAAAGACCCCAAATCATGAGCATAGTATCCGCCAAAAACTTGACCACTTGTTCCAGACGGCGGCGTTGTCAATCCAGACAAAAGACCCGTAGTTCCACCAGCCTGAGCATGCGCCAATGTGTCATACCAACCCACACCATACTTTAGATACACCGTACTCGGTGAAACGTTTTGTCCACTCAATGTCACGGTATAAACCGCCGGATCCCACTTGGCATATATTTCATTGTACCAACCAGTAAAAACACCTGCATCCCACGGTAACAGATTCGCATCTATCAACTGCTTTGAACTATCAACAATCTCCGCCCCCCACGGAGAACTCATATTTTCGTAATACCCACCAAAATCATATCCACCCAAGATTATAGCACCAGTAATCTCCTGTAACGGTCCTATCATAGAATTTGGGCTACTACTTGGCACTAACCACTTATAATTCCCATTATAATAACCCAAGAAAACCCAATCACCACGATTTTCATATCTTACCTGAAAATTCTGACCATTGCCCCCCCAAGTTGCGGTTTGGTAATTTGAAGCCTGTATAGAATTAACAAAACTACCGGCATTATAACTGCCATTACCATTCAACACAAAGACCTTCCTGTACACCACATCTGATATGGCCGGCTTATAATTTAGATAAATAGCCGGCACCCAACAAGCATATAACGTGTTCGCATCGATCTCAGTAACATCTCTATAAACGTGCTTGGCTCCAGTATGATCTATTATTAAATTACCCTGACAATCTTGTTCTGTGGTATGCCCCGCATAAAGATATCCAGGTTTATATGGTGTACTTGTTAACGGTAAACCCGACAACTGATGTGTTGAACTATTATAGCTAAGCGTCGAAGGCACACTTGGGTATTTTGCCCCATCATCATCCAAATAAATCGTAGTACTTGGCGTTGATCCAGAACTTGTGGCAGAATAAAGAGATGCCCCATAAAGCGCACACACAACCACAACGACCAAAGCACTAAAAAACCGCAGAAAACGTGACATTCAATCCCTTTCCTTCCATTCCTATAACCTCAGTGTAGAAAATCACGTAAATTTGCGCAACCGAAAAAATACTTTTTTTGCAAATTTTTATAAAAAGTATTTGCAATTTTTTTTCATTTGCGTATTATAATCACGAATAGTTGAATAAAGGCATAGCCGTCGCGACTTTTTCCGTGGCGGAGGAAAGTCCGGACTGCGCGGGACAGCACACCGGCCAATTACCGGGCAGAGCAATCTGACGATTAGAGCAACAGTGACGATACGGGTTTAACCCGGGTGAAACGGGCAATCTCTGTGTGCAGCAACTTCAAATAGGCCTCTATGATTTGTCCCGAATCGGAGGCGGGTAGAGGGCTTGATGCTTTGTGGTAACACATTGCACAGATTAATTATGCCTGCCACCCATGTGTTTGGTGTTGAACGCGCCGGAACAACACTGAATATGGGCGGAACAGAATCCGGCTTATCATTCGGCTATCACGGCATCCGCCCCAATCGGGGCGATTTTTAGTTCCCCTTCACTGTGTGAAGGGGTGGACGCGAAGCGGACGGGGTAGTTTCCTTCACTGTGTGAAGGGGTGGACGCGAAGCGGACGGGGTAGTTTCCTTCACTGTGTGAAGGGGGGGGACCGGCGAAAGCCGGTGGGGTAGTTTATTAGTGTTAGTAATCAGTGTTAGTGGCCAGTAAAGCCGTCATACCGCTGCAAAGCGGTATCTGGTGATTTCAAATGTGACGACAGAATACCGCATTTCGGCGGTATGACAAAGACAACGGGCGCATCGCGCCCGCACTAACACTAACACTAACACTAACACTTACACTTACACTTACACTTACATAACCGTTCCTTGGGCGGGGTAAAAAGTAAGCTGAATCTCACGCCACATTTTGTATTCTTCGCGCGGCAACATGTCCAAGGGTTGGCACGCGTTTATTGCATTACGTATTGTATCCAACACATACGCAAACGCCGGGTCGCGTTCCGCCGCCGACGCCCCTTCAAACCACACATTTGCGACCGTTCCGTTTGTCCGCATCGTTAAATGCGCCACCGCACGAATCCCCGAAATATCGGGCCGCGATGTATCAATCACCCAACATCGCGTCATTTTATACCGCAACGCATCAATAATTGAAACCGACAATCCCGTATGCAGCGATGTCGTATTCCGATTCACACGAACAACCGTCTTTTTTACTGTCGCTGGTTTGTCGTCGGGCTTTTCATCCTTGGGCTTATTTTCTTGCTTTTCTTCGGGTTTTTCTTCGGAAATCACGGTCGGTGTTTCGATTTTTTGTTCGGTTTTTGCCGCGGCATCTTGTTCCGGTGTTGGCTTTATTTCCGGTTCTTTTACCGGTTCTTTTTCTTCCTTTTTATCCGGCACCGTTGTGTTATATAAAACGGATTCTTCGCCGGTAATTTTTACCTGGGATAAATCAATCATCATAATCTGAACCCGGTCGGGCGCGACAAAATGTTCGCGTTCGCCAATCACAACCCCCGCAATAAAGACCAACACGCACACCGCCCCCAAATGCCCCAAAACCGAAAGGCCGATATTTTCAGATGTAAAATGATTGAACCGCACCATATTTTAATTTTCCAGTTTTGTCCTAAGGCCAATTTTTTGGAATCCCGCGGTCTTTAATTTTCCCATAACATTCATAACCGCGCCATAGTCCGCATGCCTATCGCCATTTATAACGATGGTCAGGTTTGGATTTTCCCCGCGCATTGCAACCGCACGCGTCACAACTTCGTCCGCCGGCAATTCCACCGTTCCCAAATAATATCGCCCGGCCGAATCGACACTAACCTGCATCGCGTGGTCGGTGCCGGTTAAAACCGTCGTTCCGGCGTTCGGCAAATCCAAATCAATACCGTTCGTCATCATCGGTGTTGTCACCATAAACACGGCAAGCAACACCGTCATAACGTCAATCATCGGTGTCAATGTTATTGTTGCATCCGAAATCCACCTTCTTTTACGCACCATGTTTATTTTCCCCCAAAGAATCATATAAATCATCGGCACGTTTGGAAAAAATCTGGTGTGCGATTGCCGCCGGTATCGCCACAATCAACCCCAACGCCGTTGTTCCAAGTGCGATTGCAAGTCCCGGCGCAATAACACCAATACTTACCGATTGATTTGCACCAATCGATGAAAACGAATCCATAACACCCCAAACCGTCCCGAAAAGACCGATAAACGGCGAAATATACGCAACCATCGCCAAAAACCAAAGGTTTTTATCAAACGGCCGAATCGCCACATCTGGATTTCCACTTGGCCTTTGCCGCCGCGCATGCCGAAAAAGTCGGATTTTTTCCACAATCACCGCCCAAGACAAAACACTAAACACAACCAACACAATTGACGCAATCGCCGTCACAATATCGGTCGTAAACAGTTTCCATAACGAAAATGTATTCATATTACTTCCTTTTTATTACTTTTTTAACGCATTCACCAACACATCTGGCAAACAGGCCGGACGACCATTCGCATCCAAATACGCCGCCGTCCCGGTAAGTATAGCACAAATTTCATCATTTTTCACGAATTTTTGTTCTACAGACACAGATGCCGCGCCAACCTTTAACAATCGCGTTTCAACCACGAATTCATCACACAAAAACAGCGGCCGTAAATACCGAATCTGTAAATCACGAATCACCAAACCAACATCCGCCGGATTTGGCCGCGCATTTCGTCCAAGCCAATTCATACGTGCGCGTTCCGCAATTTCAATATACCGCCCATGATACATTATACCCCCGGCATCAGTATCCGCATACGCCACCGAAAATTTAAATTTATGCACATCCATAACTATTTCTCTAGCCCCATATGTTTATATCCCGCGTCCGTTACAATTCGCCCGCGTGGTGTTCGCTGTATCAAACCCAATTGCATTAAATACGGTTCGATTACATCTTCGATAGTATCCGCTGGTTCCGAAAGCGCCGCCGACAAATTATCAATTCCAACCGGTCCACCCGCATAATGCATTATAATCGCATTGATATATTCACGGTCAACCTGGTCCAGGCCATCAGAATCTATATGTAACTGTTCCAATGTTGTCCGCACCACGTTTTCCGTAATTATACTGTTTCCCGTTGCCGCGGCGAAATCACGTGCGCGCTTTAATAAACGATTCGCGATACGCGGCGTTCCGCGCGAACTTTTGGCCAATAACAACGCCCCACCTTCATCAATTTCGGTTCCCAATATCCCCGCACTGCGCCGAATAATTTTTGCCAAATCGGTGGGCGAATAAAAACTTAGCCGCAAATCAATCCCAAACCGGTCGCGCAACGGGTTAGACAAAAGTCCCGTCCGTGTCGTCGCCCCAACCAAAGTAAACGGGGGCAGGTCGATACGCACACTTTTTGCCGACGGCCCTTCGCCAAGCATGATATCCAACTTGAAATCTTCCATTGCGGAATACAAAACTTCCTCTATCGCCGTGGGCAAGCGATGAATTTCGTCAATAAATAAAACATCCATCGGTTCCAGTGCGGTAAGTATCGCCGCCAAATCCCCTTGCTTGGTCAGCATCGGCGCCGATGTCGCACGAAAATTCGCACCCAATTCATTTGCAACAATGTGGGCAAGGGTTGTTTTCCCAAGTCCCGGCGGCCCATAAAGCAACACATGGTCCATTGGTTCGCCGCGCGCCCGCGCCCCGGATATAAACACCGACAAATTTTGCTTTAACGATTCATGCCCAATAAAATCAGACAATGTCTTTGGCCGAATCGACACGGCAATTTCATCTGGTACATTTGGATTCATAAAACGGTCGTTTATTGCATTTTCCATCGCACTTTCCCGTTATAATAACTTGGTATCCGCATTTTCGCGTCCAACATACGCCTTTAGGTCATTATACATCTGGCGCAAATCGGCGGACGCAGAATAGTTTTGATTCGCATTTTTTATACGAATTGTTTCCAAACTTATCTGTGCCTGTTTTTTCAATACCTGGGTCAGGTGTTCGGAAAAATGTTTTGCTTCTTCCGATTCTTCGGCACCCTGAAGCAACAGACCACGATTCGGCCGTGGCGACAAAAACGCAAAGTCAGACATCGCCGTATCGGGCGATACCAACACAAACCCCGAAATTTCCGGCCGCCGCATCAGCATTTGCAAAACATACCACGCACCCAACTGATGCCCGGCAATCCATATTTTATCACTATCTTCGTTATGATTTTGAATCCAATCGATAACCGTTGCAATGTCCAACATATTATCCGCCGTCGTCCCAAGCGTACCTTCGGAATCACCAACGCCCCGATAGTTAAACCGCACAACCGAAAAACCAATATCCATAAACGCCCGAAACATGGCGTAAGAAATCCGGTCATTCATATGACACTTTTGCCGCGGATTGCCCGACAACACAACGGCGAGTGGCGCATCATCATCGACCGCCTTGTGATAAACCGCATGCAATTTTCCCATTTCCCCAGAAATTATAATATCAACCATAATCCACCTTCTTTTATTTATTACGCCACATTTATAGAACAAACGATTATGAATTTTCAATAAAAATTTTTGCTTTGACACAAATATAAATAATGTTTTAGAATACACCCAAAGGAAGGTCAAAATGAATACATCAAAGTTCAATCTGGTGGCGATTTTTGGTATGCTTGCGGCATCTGCGGCGTTCGGCACAACCGAATATATTCAGGAAAATTTTCAAACGGTATACACCGAAACCCCGGTTCAATCATATTATGCATATCCCGACGATCCGAATTTTATCCCCGAATTTGAATTTATGGACGAAGATTACGGATTTGATTATGATGAAAACATCCTTGCCGCACGTGAATTAGAAGAGGCCGCCAACCCCGGCGTTATGTTCGCCACCCGTCCGATGGTTGTATGTCGTAATTTTGGATGCACACGCCTTAATGACAAAATCACCCGTACATTTTTGTTCAATAGCCTTGTGAACATGTTTATGATGAACGCCCATTCGCGCGTATATATATGCGAAGCGGACCCGTTTTCACGTGACTGTTTGCAATCCGGCATATCATTTCCAATGCGTTCCGGTCTTGCCAATGCACTTGCAAAAATTCCAAAGGCCACCATATCCCAGGTAAATGTTTCAACGGGTCTTTCGCGCGCAACAATCAATATGACCTATGAATTACTTGTAAACGGAATAAGTCGCGTATGCGAACCAACGATAATGGATTTGGTTATCCCAAACAATTCGTCGGCAATACTATCAAACCGCGAATTCACATGCAATTTGACAAGTGACGGATTTAGCAATGTATCATTGCTATTAAATCTTGACTATATCGACCTTGATTACGGAATTTTGGGCGGATATTATTCCCTTGGGACCCAGGGCCGTGTCACCGGTGGCACGACGGGATATGCATTGTTCAAAACTGAATTCACAACCGGCGGGATGCAGTTCCGTGCGGCATACGACGAAAACAATAACCTTATTCAAACGATTCAGCCGGGCGAATACGCGGTTGAACCGTTACGAAAATAGTTAAAATACTTGAAACCTACGACCAAAACCGCTATGATAAAGGAAACAAATATCATGGCGGTTTTTGATGAATAAAACGCTTTTAATTATTGACGACGACGACACATTGCGCCAAACGTTGGCGCAGGGCTTGCGTGCCGCCAATTTTTATGTTTTAACCGCCCCAAATGCCGAAACGGCGGAACAAATCTTGGGACGAATATCCGTGGATGCAATTATTCTTGACCGCATGATGCCGAACATGGACGGACTAACTTTTCTGCAAAAACTGCGTGCGATGGGCAATAATACCCCGACAATAATGCTAACCGCGATGGGTGGGGCGGAAAATGCAATTGACGGCCTGCGTGGTGGGGCGAACGATTACCTGGATAAACCATTTCAATTACAGGAATTAATTCTGCGCATTGAAAACATGACGCGTTTTACCCCCGAACCCGAACCAACCCGGGTTGACGGCATATTATTCACCGACAACGAATTTTTTTTGGCGGATAAATCCGGCACGCCACGCATATTGCAATTATCGGCCGAAGAAAAAAAATTACTGCGCGGGCTAACGACACCTATCGGCAATATCGTGCCGGCATCACCCATGGTTGCAAAACGCTTGCGCGAAAAAATAAATAATGTATCATTGGACATGGACATCATAACCATACGCGGTCGTGGTTATAAATTGGTCTGTCCAATCAAAAACAAAGGATAAAACATGCGACTAATTCCACGTGGTTTTTTCTGGCGAACAATTTTGTTGATATTGGTTCCGTTGATTTTGGCGCTAACCATCGTTGCCAACGTGTTTTTCGGCAATCATTGGGCGCGCGTTCACGCGACACTTGCACGAACGCTTTCGGTTGAAATTGCAACGATTATGAATTTCATAGATTCTGGCGACATGCAAACGGCGGAAACATTGGCACATGACATCGGAATAAATACAACCGTTGCACCCGAAATCCACCGGCACGCAAAAAATGATAATAATTCGCGTGAGGCAGGATTACTTGCCCAAGAACTTGCCAAACGCATAAATCGCAAAAGTGAAATCTATGTTGATCGCGGCCACCGCCTTATTACAATTGATGTCCCAACGGCGAACGGCGAAATTGCAACATTTGGCACAAGTCTTTATCGCATTTATTCCACCAGTACAGAGGTTTTTATAATTTGGCTAATTGGTGCGATTTTGATTGTGTCCGCATTGGCCGCGCCGTTTATAATTTTGCATAACCGCAGTATTCGTCGCATTGCGCACGCAGCAAATCGTTTCGGGCGTGGTCTTGATGTGCCGGGCTTTCAACCGACCGGATCCAAGGAAATACGTGATGCCGCCGCGGCCATGATAACCATGAAAGAACGCCTTGATAGATACAACCGTACACGCACCGACATGTTGAACGCGGTAAGCCACGATTTGAAATCGCCCCTGGCGCGGATGCGACTTGCGATTGAAACGGATTCAGGCGATAAATCCGTACTGCTTGCGGATATTGACCGTATGACATCAATGATAAACGGATATTTGTCTTTTGCGCGTGGCGAAATGCCCGAAATTGAACAATCGACCGAATTACCGCCAATGCTTTTGCGGATTGCGCGTGACGCGGCCCCGGATAAAGAAATCATAACTAAATTCCCCGAAAACCCGGTTCAATTCTATGCGCGCCCTATGGCACTTGCGCGGGCGTTTGCGAATATAATTGAAAACGCGGCACGATACGCCAATACAAAAATAAAAATAACCGAAATCGATGGCACGGACGAAACAACGGTTATAATCGAAGACGACGGCCCCGGCATCCCCGACAACAAAAAGGCCGACGCAATGCGCCCATTTGTCCGCCTGGATGATGCACGCGGAACAAATACCGGTGGCACGGGATTGGGGCTGTCCATCGCACAGACGGCAATTGAAAATCACGGCGGTCGCATATTTTTGGAAGATGGCGACCTGGGCGGGTTGCGTGTGCGTGTGGTTTTACCAATTCAATAAAAAGGGCAAAATATGAATTTGTATAAATATGTATCTGATAAACTAAATGAAAAATTGGGGTTTGCGGCAAAACTGGAAATTCCGCGCAACCGTGACTTTGGCGATTTTTCAACAAACGCCGCAATGGTTATGGCACGGGTCGCGGGCAAGAATCCACGCGAAATCGCAACCGAACTTTTACCAAAGATAAAGGAACTTGATTTTGTATCCGACGCATCAATCGCGGGGCCGGGGTTTATCAACCTGCGCATCCGCGATGATTTTCTTTGGAACGCCGCGCAAACCGCGGCCGAAATCACACGCGCCACAAAACCGATGACAATCGATATGGACTATGGCGCATATAATGTGGCAAAATCGCTACATATTGGGCACCTGCGCACATCAATTGTGGGCGATACATTGTATCGACTTGGGCGCGCAATCGGGCACAAGATGATTTCATATAATCACATGGGCGATTGGGGCCGTTCGATGGGCATGGTTATCGCATGGATTGAAAAACTACACCCGGATTGGCCTTTTTTCCAAGAAAACTTTGACCCAACCGCGGATTATTCGGGATACGCCATGCCGGTCGCAGAGTTAGACACATATTACCCATCGGCAGCGGCACTTGCCAAAACGGATGAAAAATTCATGGAACGCGCACAAATAATAACCGCCGAATTGCAAAACGGGCATCCTGGATATAATGCACTTTATAATGTATTTATCCCGGTATCATTGCAATCGATGGATGAAATTATCAAGAAACTAAATATGCTACCGTTTGATAATAACCTTGGTGAACGCAACGCCGCAAAATACGCGGACCCGGTTGAAAAGATATTGCGTGACAAAAAATTATTGCAACAAAGCGACGGTGCGGAAATCGTCGTCGTTCGGCGCGATACTGATAACAAGCCAATGCCGCCGGTCATGTTTCGTAATTCGCGCGGCGCATCCACATATGATGCGACGGATATAATGGCGCTTTATTATCGGAAAATTACGGATAATCCCGACCATATAATTTATTTGACCGACAGCCGCCAATCATTGCACTTTGAACAATTATTCCGGGTGGCAAAGTTACTTGGGATGTTTCCGGAATCCGCATTGGAACACATTGGATACGGCACAATAAATGGCACGGACGGCAAACCGTTCAAGACACGCGATGGCAACGCCGCGGGATTGAACGACATTATCGAAATGGTGCAAACGGCGGTCCGCGATCGCGTTGCCGAAAGCGGCAAAAAATTGGACAACGAAACAATCGACGAAATCGCACTTGCGGCGTTAAAGTTTAACGACCTGTCGCACGATTTGCGTTCGGATTATATTTTCGAACCATCGCAAATCACTTCGTTCGAAGGGCGCACCGGGCCATACATACTCTATACCGCGGTGCGATTAAATTCGGTTTTGCGCCGCGCCGGAAAATTTGACACACCGAAAACGGCCATAATGGGCGCGGACGAAAGGAATTTGGTTATGGAACTTTTGGACTTTGACCGCACGGTGCAATCGGCGTTTGATTCACGCGCAACGGATTTGGTCGCGAACTATGCGTATGATGTGTGCCAATTGGTAAATACATTCTATCACAATTGCCCAATTTTGCGCGAAGATGTTGACACGGAAACACGCAATATGCGCCTTGCACTAATTAAAATTGCGGTTGATGTTTTGGGCAAAACACTTGACCTTATGGGCCTAAAAATCCCAGCAGAAATGTAAGATAGTGTTAGTGTAAGTGGTTAGTGGGCTCTGGAATAACCGCATAATTACACAGTTATTCCAGAATACAAAGTTCCCCTCTGGCCAGAGGGGTCCGACCGAACGGTCGGAGGGTGTCGCCCACTAACACTGACACTAACACTAACCACTAATTTCCCCTTGCCCGAAAATTCAAAATTTGATAGAATAGGGCAAAAGGGACCCCAGAGAGATGAAAAAGTTCATATTTCCAATATTTGCCATTTGCGTATACGGCCCGTCGTTCGGTGCCTGTAACCATATCTATGGGCCGGTCCCCAGTGGCAACCAGTATCTGAAATCCCGGTTTCATTTTACAAACTATCCTGCATACCTTCAATGTGGTGACTTCACGACAAACGACGCACAATGCACCCAAGGTGACATAGTGGTGGGCAAAGATCGCTATCTGTACAGATGCACAGATGCTGGCTGGGTCAAGGTTAATGATGATGATACCGACTTGCCGGACTGCAAGGGGTCACGTCAACAAAATGTTGGTCTGGACCCTGTTATACCAAGCAAAGAACAGACGTACATGTACCTTGTTAAATATACTTCTGGTAGCGAACAAACATTTTATCGGTGTAAAATGAAACACCGAGAAGACCAAGACGCAAAAAACACTTGTATCATCACTTGCGGGGATTACTACAGCGGTATTTGCAACCGCGATCACGCCAACGATATAGTTGTTAAAATTGTTGATACAGATAATAAAGCAATCACCAGCGCATCCATTAAATACCCCGATTTAACCACACCAAACAATATTGCAACACAAAAAGAAAACGGTAACTATGCACTGTGTTTGAACGATGCAAATAAAGAATTAGAAGTTAAAATATCGGCACCGGGTCACACCCCAGTCACAAAGACGGTTAGGCAACTTTTAGACCAAAAAAATCAAACTATCACTTTACAAAAAAACAAATCAAATAATTCCAACCAATCGACCCCATCTTTGCCGGCCCCCGCAACCGACAAAAACTTTATTATGAACACATCAGACAAATTAATCATAACCTGCAAAAATACAGGTGATATAAATTGTAAACTTTCACGCGATCTGAAACCCACAAGCTGTGAAGAATTAAAAAAAGATACAATTACAGAAACAAATATATTGTACATTGACGGCAACGTGTTTGATAATTGTGGCAGCCAGATAACCAAATCTCTAGACAAATCAAAATGTCCCGCCATCCAGACGGCTTTCGTTGGTGACCGCAAATATCTACTGTTTTGTATCAACAACCCAAACATAGAAGTTCGATACACCGATGAACCGACCGATACATGGTCATACGCAAAAAAACAATGCGTGGGAAGTTGGGGTGAATGGGATGAAGAAAAACAAGAGTGTAATTGTACCAAATTAGAGGGCGCCGAAGCCGTGGGTTATGAATGCCAATGCACTCACAACGCCAACCAAAAATATTATAACAAATTATGGACCGGTTGCGAAACATTAAAAGACGGCGCGTACATTGCCGGTACAAAAACCAAGGCACAAGGATACGGATACGATCTAAGAGAAATAGATAGGGCTAATAGTTGTAGTCCAACTGGTGGCACATGGCAAGGAAGCACAAATAACACATGCACATGTCACACAGAATTAAATATGGAATTGGATGATACCGGGTATTTCTGTAATTGCAAAAGTGGTTATGATTACACGAACCCAATGGCAAAAAGTGATGGGTGCAGCCCAAAATCTGAGATTAACTATGATTCAGATGATATCTCCACAGAATTCCAAAGTTCCGAACAGGTGGCACCAACGGGCACCGAAGAATACGAATGCACCAAGAGTGGTGGCGATAAATATGAAAATGGAAAATGCATATGCGATGCCGATAAACATTTGGTTGAATACAATCCAGAAAATGCCAAAGAATATAGTATCTGTAAATGCATGTATGGCTACATACGCAAAGGTGCTGAATTGGATACCGATGGAAAGACCGTCTTGTCATATCCCGAACGTGCTGAATGCAAATATGCTGGAACAGAAACGGTTGAAAAAATTTTTGACTCTGCCGCGTGGCGCAGGGATACCGAAAATGCATATAAACACGAACGCGACAATGCACAGAGCTGGGAAAACAAGGGCATAACCGCCGGTTCAACACTGCTAACAGGCGAGGGCGCAATGAAAGCCGCCCAGGCAATCGCAGAACAAAAGGCCGACAAAAAGGCCGAAGAACAAATGGCCGCATACATCACAACAATGGGCTGTGAATACGGCAACGGCCAACAGGTTAACCTTGGCAAGGAAGAAACATTGCCAGGCGGAAATGACCTTGCAAAATACTACGCGGAATATAAACAATTGGCGGACAAACTAAAGGCAACTAAAACCGCATTAAACCTGCGTCCAGGAATAGAGAGCGAGGTTTTATACGACCGCGCCGAAACGGGTTTATATCAATACGCCAACGCCGAACGGCAAAGCGGCGGATTTACATCACTTTCGCGCGCGTTAATGAACCCCGAAGGCGCGGACGCCGAGCAATGGAACGCACAAAAAGCCGAAGTCGCGCAAAACCTGCAAACCGGAACATTACTTACCGCCGGTGGTATTGCCACGGGTGTCATCGGAAATTATTTTGTTAACCGTAATCATAAGCCAATTGAATTAAAGCAAAAATTAAACACTATTAAAACTAGATTGGAAAAAGAATATCCAGAAATATTTATACCAACCCCAGAAGAACCAATAGTAGAAATAGTTGAACCAGAGGAAGAACAGCCACAAAAACCCAGTGTTACCACAACTGTGAAGGTAACGACCAGCGATGAAACTTTTGACAGTAGTACTTTTGATAGCGGTTACATAACATTAACTGAACCGGGGAAAAATGCTTTAACCAAGGCCGCTAATGATATTATTAATACCGTATCAGAGACTTATACCATCACAAGCATAAATATAACTGCGGACGGTTATACTGACCCAGATCCAATAAAATCAAAATGGGTTTCAAAGTTAAAACAACAATACGAAAACAACATCGGAAGTTTACCAGAATCATATGGTGGAAAAATTGATAATAATTCCAAATTATCGCAGGCACGTGCAGAAATGGTTACAGATTTTTTAAAAAAACAATTTAACACAGTCCTATCAAATGTTGAGATTGCCACTGTAGCCACCGGTCATGGCGATACAGAATGCAAAAACAAAAAAAGAGACGAATATTCCAGTTGTAGAAAAGTGGACTTAGCGATTGTTGTTACAGGAACAGAAACAACGACTGTACCCGAATAAAAAACATTTGTATTTTAGGTAATCTTGGTTTACCATACTGCTTGTTGTCGGGGCGTAGCTCAGCCTGGTAGAGTACTTGCATGGGGTGCAAGGGGTCGCAGGTTCGATTCCTGTCGCCCCGACCATAAAATTCAAATCGGCCGTGCGCCGATTTTAATTTTATCGTGGGTATAACGGATTGGACATCGCATTGTGCCCATAGGGCGGAGTGTCGCATAAAAAAACCGCCGAAGCGGTTTTCTTTTTATATTATTGCCGATAGCAATATTGCCGTTGCAACAATCCAATCACCCGTTCGCACACCATGGTGATGATGATGGTGGTAATGGTGCGACACATGAACCGGTGTCGGGGCAGGTGGCGGGTTATGATGCGCCGCATGATGGCCGCCATGCCTTGGTGCGCTATGCGTGTGCGTCACGAACGAACGCTGCGCATGATGATTTCCGCCACCGCGATTCGGTGCCGCATTCGCCGATCCGACCGCCAACGCCGCCGCAACTGCCACAGATGTAAGGAATAGATTTGTTTTTTTCATGTTTATCTCCTTTGGTTCAAATTCATTATATAATATAATAATTATAAAAAGCAACAATTATTTTTATGAAATATAACAAAAAACAAACTCCCTATTGCGGCCTACGCCGCAATGACAAGGAAAGGGC
>JAFRSV010000006.1 GCA_017427405.1 Alphaproteobacteria bacterium | reverse complement strand
GGATGCGCCCGTTTTTTGTGCAAAAATTCCAGAAAGCGAAGTTCCCCTCTTATAGAGGGGTGCCCCGTGGAACGGGGCGGGGGGCTCCCCTTTCCCTGGGAAAGGGGTCCGGCTGAACAGCCGGGGGTATGGGTAGTTCTCCTCCCCTGGAGGAGTGGCGCCGAACGGCGACGAGGTGGGGGTAATAAAAAAAGAAACATATTTTATCTTCACCCCCACCCCGCCCAGTTCCACTGGGCACCCCTCCGATCATCAGCCACAAAATTTTTCAAATTTTGCGGTGATTGGAGGGGAACTTTGCAACTGCCATAACTCGCTTTTTACCCTCGTCATACCGCCGCAAGGGCTGGGATGATCACCTTTCCATGGGAAAGTGGCGGGGCGGAAAGAAGGGGATTATTAAAATCGCCGGATGGCGATTTTTTACCCTTGACCCGATTCAGTGATTTTTGATATAATAAACTTGAATCAGATGGGAATCTGGTTCGGGGCTTTCGAAGGCCCAAAACAACCGGCACACTATGTCGTAATCCAGAAGATTGTTAGAAAAGTTTCCGATATTCTGTGCCGAATCTTGATACCCCAATTGTTGGGGTGCCGTTGGTTATAATGCCCTGGCAAAAGGCCACGGAGTCATCGTTGTTTTGATTTTCGAACACCCCGACACGTCCCATTTGGCGACGTTTTTTTCGTAACAACAAACAAAATGGAGAGGACACAATGAAAAAGATAAATTTATTCAACAAAACGATATCTCCCCTTTCCGATGGAAAGGGGTGCCCCGTGGAACGGGGCGGGGTATGGGAATTACCCCGTCGCACTCCGTGCGCCACCCCTTCTTGGAAAGAAGGGGAACACAAAGTGCCGTCATTCCGCGGAAACGCGGAATCTCCGCGGTGTTGTAGAGAATTGGTCTGCGGTAAAACTGACGGGATCCCGCTTTTCAGCGGGATGACAAAGAAAATATGCCACAAGTTCCCCTCTAGAGAGGGGTGGCGGGTAGCACCCGCCGGGGTGTGGTTTGCTGCATTTGTTGCACTCTTTGTTGCCACACCGTCATTTGCCGTGCCAACGGAATTGGACAAGAAAACCGTGGCAAGCAAAGCGTATGTCGATACGAAACAGGATATTATCGAAACCGGGTTGGTGTCTGTGGGGGATGATTGGATTGAAAATCTTCCGTCTGTTGTTTCATTTGATTCTACATCTGGACTGGTTGGTAATAAATACGGTATTTTGCATCTTGATGTGTCAATGGACTACATGGATGATGGATGGAAGAATTACGTAGGCGATTCAGAAGTAGAATACCTTATACCCACCGTTGGTGCCGTGGCGCGTGAATTGCAAAATATTTTTGACTACTTAGATTGGTCCCTGCTTCCTTGGTCTGTGCTCATCAATAATACCCCCGACAATGGCGCCACGCAAACCGCCGCAATCAATGCATATAATACAACATTTGGAAACGGCACAAACAATTGGGCGGGACAAAGCACAGATTTGATAAACGGGCAATTTTTGGCAAACTCCCTTGCACTGAAACAAAATAAAATCACAACCGGATTGGTGGAGTTTGAAGGTGACGATGCAACTATCAATGTGCCATCTGTTGTTACCACAAATGTGGCGGGAACTGGTTTAAGTGGAAATCAGATTGGGTTTATGACCCTTTCTGCATTAAACTCAACCTCAACGCCGTTCGGAGATTTCGCATACGAAAATAACGGAGATAATTTTGTCCCATCAGCAGCGTTAGTAGCCAGTAGATTGGAGGATTTGTATACTACTTTATGGGATGCCATGCCATTTTGGACCGCACTTACATGGAATTCGGCCGAAACGACATCAACAAATGCATACGAAACAAAATTTGTTGGTGATACAGGCGCAACGGCCAACGCCTGGCCAAGTGCAGATAAAACTAAGTTGATAAACACCGCCGCCTTGGCGCAGGGGTTGGCGTTAAAACAAAATAAACTTCCGGCCCAGGATACCAATTTGGTGCCAGGACAGCAAGTCATGAACAATGTACCCAGCAGTGTACTTGCCCCTACCGTCACCGCCGGTGTAGTGCAACAGGTTGCTCTCTGGGATGCCGATGGCGGGGATTCAGCGTCATGGGATCTTGACGAATATACCAGTAATGCAACCGAAAGAACGGCGATTCGTCAATCCATTCCAACCGTAGGTGCAGTAGAGGTCGGCCTTGACCAAAAACAAAATAAAATGACCTGTGCCGGTTGGGACAGTGAAACACACACCGATGAACATTGTTGGTTGTGGAGTATCGCGGAATAACATCACACACACTAATCACTTACACCGGCCACCAAAATATGTTATAATTGCCCAAAAGGAGTAGAGAGATGAAAGTGGCGATTATTGGTATTGGGACCGTTGGTTCGGCCGTTGCGACGGCGGTTAAAAATACCGGACTTGTGCATGAAATTGTTTTGTTTGACCGCGATGCGGTGCGGGCGCGTGCCGCCGCCGAAGATTTAGGTCATGCGGCAAGTTTTGGTTTTGATGTGAACATTTCCGCGGCCGGTAATTATCGCGCAATTCGTGGTTCGGACATTGTTATTATTGCCGCCGGTAAAAATCAAAAGCCCGGCGAAACACGGACAGATTTGTTGCAAAACAATGCCGCGGTTATTCGCGATATTGTGCCGCGCGTGATGGCGAACGTTGATTCAAAACGTGTAATTTTAATTATCGTGACGAACCCGTTGGATGTGATGGTTATGTTGGCCCAGGAACTTTCGGAATTGCCGCCGGCGCGCGTGATTGGAACCGGCACAATGTTGGACAGTGCGCGGTTGCGAACGATATTGGCGCGGGGACTTGCCGTGTCGCCACAATCGATTCATTCGTATGTTCTTGGCGAACATGGTGACAGCAGTGTTATCGATTGGTCATCGATTAGCGTTGGTGGATTGGGATTGGAAGATTTTTGTCGCCAGTTAAAAATTCCACTGACCGCCGCAATTCGCACCAGTATCGAAGAACACGTTCGCAACGCGGCGTATGAAATTATTCGTGGGCGTGGCGCAACGTGGGACGGCATCGGCGCCGCGGTTGCAGATTTGTTAAAGTGCATTATAAACGACGAACACAGGATTTTAACCGTATCGATTGCCGCGGGCACAGGCGCACATGTGATTGCAATGTCTTTGCCACGCATTGTTGGCGCGAACGGTGTTGTCGCGACATTGGGCCCCAAAATGTCACCGGCGGAATCGGCGGCATTAAAGAAAAGCGGAAAGATAATTCAAAAGAATTTTTCACGGATTTGATAAATCATTCCAGAGAATCGTCACACCGCTGAAGAGCGGTGTCCATCTCGGCGGTGCTTTGCACCGACGGATTGCCCCGCGGGGATTCTGAAACAATCCGTCTTCGCCTGTGGCTACGCCGAGACATTGGTTCAGAATGACAATTTGTTTGATGTCTGCGACGCAGGTGCTCACATTCGTTCGCACTGGATCCCGGCCTTCGCCGGGATGACGCGGATATGGGAATCGTCGCATTATTACGGCAATCTTGTCACAAAATTTCGTAACATCTGTGTGCAGATATCAAAACGCGGAAAACATACCCGACTTTTGGCAAACATTCATATTCATACCGCACGCCGCGCGTGGTATAGTTTTGGTATAAGGGGGGCAATATGTCATTAGATATTGAATACCAAAAACTTTCAAATGGAAATGGATTTTGCGCAAAGTGTGATGGTAAAATAATCGGTGAAATAGATATTGTCTATGTCGGCGCAAATCGTTTAATTATCGAATCCACGCAAATCGATGGCGCGTTTGAAAACAGTGATGTATGCAAAAACCTGGTACGGTGCGTTGCGGATTTTGCGCGTCGGGAACATCGAAAGATTTTATCGCTTTGTCCGCGGGCGCAATCAATCTTTAACCGGTACGCGGAATTTGATGATGTGCGCCTTATGAAACTTGCCGCGTAAAAATTATTCCACATTCAAATTATGTTAATACACGATTAATATGTGACACTTAAAATTCCAGAGAATCGTCACACCGCTGAAGAGCGGTGCCCAGGCATCGCGATAGCGATGGTTTGCCCCGCAGGGGATTTTTCATCGCAAAGCGATGAAAAACATAAATGTCTGCGACGCAGGTTTTTGCATTCGCAAAAACTGGGCCCCGGCCTTCGCCGGGGTGACGGCATTCTGGAATAATAACCTCGTTCCGTTTTAATTGTGCTTTAACCTTCCACATTCAAATTATCAAGGACGAATTTCCAATCGATTAAAAATTCCAGGAAATTATCAATAAATTCCGCGCGCCGATTTTGATAGTCCAAATAATACGCGTGTTCCCACAAGTCCAAAACAAGCACCGGTTTTAATCCATCGGTAATTGGTGTATCCGCATTTGCGGTCGATATGATTTCAAATTTTTTATTTGAATTTTGTACAACCCAGACCCAGCCCGAACCAAAGACATCGTTCGCAACCGATTTGAATTTTTCTTTGAATTCGGACACGCCACCAAACGCATCCGATATTAAATCTGGAATCAAAGTATTCCCGCGCCCAAGGCAATTGAAAAAGAATTCGTGATTAAAAATTTGCGCCGCGTTATTAAAAATTTTTGTCGCGTTTTTATCCTTGTGCGATTTCAAAATAATTTCGCGCAAATCCATGTCGGCATATTCTGTTCCGTCGATTAGTTTATTTAGGTTTGCAATGTATGCGCCCATGTGTTTATCGTGATGCGTACGCACCGTTTCAACGGACATATACGGGACCAGGTCTGTTTCACGAAAAGGTAATGGATATTCGGCAAGATTGAACATTTTTCTATCTCCTTTGTGGGCATTCTTGCAAAAATACGTGGCCGTGACCATAGGAAAAAATGTTTGTTTTTTATTAAAAACCACTTGCGCTATGATAATGTATGTTTCTATAATCACCATGCAAAGTAATAAAGGAGAAAAAATGAAAAAAGCAACTTTGTTTGGTGCACTTGCGGGTGCGATGTTTATTGGTAATGCGATGGCCGCGGATATTACGATTTACTATTCGCCGACGTGTCCGCACTGTCATCATGCGCGGGAATTTATTTCGCAGAATTTGATTTACGAATATCCGAATCTGAATGTGACAACGGTCAATGTTATGGACGCCGCAAATCGTGATGAATTTATGGCAACACTTAAAAAGTGCGAATACGAATCGGGTGGTGTGCCGGTAATGGTCGTTGGTGAAAAATGTTTCCAAGGCTATGGCGATTCCATGGGTGATTCAATCCGCGCCGCAATAGAAATTGATATGGACGATGCCGCCAAAGGGATTGCCGCCGACAACAAGAAAGCAATGGAATCTGATGCGGCCGCGTTTCGCAGCGCACATGCGGACCGGACATCGGCAATCGTTGAACGCGTTGTTGAAAAGACGGACGCAAAAAAAAACTAATTAAATGGAACGCGAACTGGTTCTATTACGGAATTCTTGGGATTTTTGTTGTGGGATTGGTTTTCGTTCTTTGCCGTAAAAAGAAATAAATAACAGGAAAGCACGATGTTTAATTTGACCGGACTTGATTATGCGTATGTTGGGGTGTTGCTTGCGTCAACCGTATGGGCGACGATACGCGGTGGAATTTATGAAACCATCGCAACCTTGTCTTGGGTTGTGGCGGCGGTGACCGCGCGGTTCGTGTCGCCGATGCTTGATAAATTGCTTCAGGGTTGGTTCGGGTTGCCCGAATCAACCGTGGGCACATTGGTCGCATCTTATTTCATCGTGTTTTTTGTTATATTGTTGATTGTTGGGTTCTTTAATCAGAAACTGCGCGATAAAATTCAGGCCAGTGTGATGAGTGTCACCGACCATACACTTGGTGTGATTTTCGGAATCGTTCGTGGTATTGTTGTGATGGGCGTTTTCTATTGGGTTGCACTTTGGTATTTTTCCGACACGCCACGTGTGCCGGCGTGGATTACCGATGCGCGCACACGTCCGGTGATGCAGGTGACGGCGTTAAAGTTGGACGAATGGTTTATCCCGGGGCAAACAAGCAAACTGTTGTTGCGTGATATTGAGGGTTCGCGTGAGGCACAGCGGATTTACGATAACCTTATTAACCCGCGTGTGGTTGATGATTCGGATAAAGATGGCGCAAACGCGGGCGCGGAAGAAACGGGATATAAAAATTCCGAACGGGGGGCACTAGAAAATCAATTACTGCAAATTGAAAATGTCGCCAACGCGGTCGAACAGCGCGATAAAGAACGCCAGGGAAAAAATTAAAAAACGGAATCATTTGATTCCGTTTTTTAGGAATTTGCCCACTATTTGCAAGATTTCTTAAACAAAAAACCGCATGACCGCGGTTTTTTCTAATGAAAATTGGTGGTGCCAGTTGTCGGACCAATTCCAACAATCTGGTGCCGGTTATCGGAACAATGCCATCCCAAAAAACCAGCGCAAAACTGCCCTAAAAATGACAATTTTGACTTAAAAACACTAAAATGCCTGACACTTTGCTTGGCACTTTTATAATTTACTGTGTTTTTGGTCAAAAGTAAACAGTTTTATTATTTATTGATGTTAGGGTTGTCGCCAAAGTCCATATATAATGTGGTCGGTTCATCTGGCATGTTACCTCTAAGTCGTTCCCGTTGTCCTTTGACTGTCTCTGTATAACTACCGTCATCGTGTTCAAATCCAAATACGGTTTCAACAGAATAACCGGTTATAACTTCTTCGCCAACTTCATTTATTTTTCGGTTCTTTTTCAACACACAAGACAGTAGGTCGTTTGCACCGAATTTAACCTGATTTAACAAAATTGATTGCTTAAAATCGTCATCCGACATGTAAAAATCTATAATTTCACCGTTGTATTCACCTTTCCATTTTAATCGCCCATTGTCATTCAATACTGGTGATATAATGGCTATGGTTGCTTTCCTGTCTATTTCTGGTTCCAAATCACCAGAATCTAACACAAATGTTCCAAATTCTTCACGAGATACGCTCGCTTGTTCAACGAATTCATTAGTGTGTTCGTCCACAGACTCAACTGAAAATTTTTCAATATCATTATCTGCAGCAAGATTTTTATATAATCCGGATTGTTTCTTTTTAATATCGTTTTGCGTATTTGTGTCCTGTGCCAATCGGGCAATACCGGTGGCCATACCTGCCAAAATTTGTGTTTGTTTTTGCTGTTCTTCTAATTGTAATTTCGTATCTCGTTGGATTTGTGTTGTTATTTCTGCAATATCTTTAACATGTTGTTCTACGACCTGAAATTCCAAATTCGAAGTTTTGGTTAAATATTTAACGGTTAATTCCCCGAGAACATTCGCGATATAAGCCACAAGGAATGCTCCGCTGATGGAAATTATTTGATACTTTAATCTGTCACGGATTCCACCCTCGCTTCTCACCACCATTGATAACTGCAATTCGTTTTGCAATCCAAGTGTTTCAATGATTTGTTCTATGATGGCGATAACTTTTGCTTCACATACATTTAGCACTTTGGCATTCATTTCGTGCTTGTTTTCTGGCAAATGAAAATGTATAACAATTTCGTTCAAATTTTTAACCTTTAATCGATATTGTTATAAGTAGCAAAAATTAAAGATTTTTCAAGAAAATATGTCGGTTTTTAAATAATTACCACCCCATGCGATTTATGAATCTGGATACGGTTGTTTGTTTTACAGACATTATTTTAGCAATTCGATATCGGGTTAACCCCATATCCAATAATTCTTTAACTTTTTTGGTGTTGCGTGATAATTTTAATTTCTTTGATTGTGCAGAAAACGGACGCCCCAGACGTTTACCGGTTGCACGAACGCTTTCCAATGATGCTTTTGTTCGTTGTGATATTAAATTACGTTCGATTTCAGCAGATAAACCAAATGCAAATGCCATAACTTTACTTTGGATGTCATTGCCCAGACGGTAATTTTCTTTTATGGTCCAGACCTGACAATTTTTATTTAAACAGTATTCCAAAATATGCATCACTTCCAACAAAGAACGACCCAATCTGGATATTTCGGCAGCAATTAAAATGTCATTAGGTTGCAAGTCATCCAATAATTGCCCCAACTGCCGTTTGTTTAACGCTTTACGCGAAGAGATTTTTTCCATAACCCATTTATCCACTATGATATTGTTTTGAAGTGCAAATTGTTCGATTTCATAGTGTTGATGTTCTAATGTTTGTTTATTTGATGATACACGTATATAGCCAATAACCGCCATTTTTTAATTCCTTTGGTTGATAATTTTAGTCCCTTTTAATAGAACGATTATTTCAACCTATTTTTTCCTAATTTGAATTTGTTGTTATAAAAGACATAAATATCGAAAAAACATTAGAAATTTAACGTATACAAGATTTTTAAACGATAAAAAAATCAAAAATTCAATGCATGGTCCACAATCGTTGGTTTGTGGTATAACTCTTCGCAAGTAGTAAACAACTATCAGAAATTGGTAAAAAAATGAAAAGTTTTTTGTATATTTTTTGTATATTTGTCCTGACGGCTTGTGTTATACAGGCTGATAAGGGGGGTATATCGGAAGCTGTTGAACCGAAAATAAAATCTTTGGAAGAAATAGCTTCAGAGGCAGAACAAGATTTGATAAGAACCAGAGATGTAATTATTACCTTGAACTTTTTTGATAATGTGTATGGTGGTATCAAGAGTTCAACTCCTAGAAAAGTTATATGTTTAAACACTATATCTCAAATCTCTGAACCCCAAAAATATAGCGCATTAATAATGAAAACATCTGTGGATTTGCCGTTCGACAAAAAATGTTTGTTTTCTTATAATTGCCTAGGGGACCAAACAATAGAATATAAAGATTTGTCAGATGAATGTATTTTGGCCAGACGTAGTGCTAAAGAAAATTTTGTCGGGTATTTTAATTTTCAGAAATATTTACCAGAAGGTAGTGTTATAAAAACAGACGGCGATTTTGCGAATTTATATACGTTATATAAGGCGGCATATTTACATAGCTTTTTTTCTTTATGGGGGTGGGAAGACGATAATTTTGTAACCACGTATGCAGAACGAGATTGTTATAAAAACAAAGAACAAACTCAGGCGGAAAAAAATAATTGTGAAGAACAAGAAAAACAATTTATTAGAAATGTAGCATTTGGTAAGGCGGAAACCTGTTCAGACAAGTATAAAAAGAAATATGCTAAGTTAAAAAAAGAATTAAAAAATACAAGTTACATGTATGCCACCAAAGCTTCTGGTGATGCTGAAATGGAAACGAAATTTGGTGCTATCAATTTATGCGTTCCGGATAGAATCTATTTAGACTATATTAATTAAATCAAAAGGAGGCAAAATATGAAACGTATAATGTTTGTTTTTATGTTGTTCGGAATTAGTTGTGCGTATGCCGATACGGTAAAACTATCAACTATGTTCCAAGACAAAAAAGATAACGAGTATGCTTTTTCACAAAAATATGAAAACAAACGATTGACGTTTGATGCGACAATTAGGTCGATAGATGCCAAATGTTATACCAAAATGTTAAGTTGGGAAAAAACGGAAAATATTCCATGTGCTAAGTTAGATTCACCGGATACAACCATTGAATTTTTAGGGTTTGACGTTCCTATTGCTGGGGCAATCATGGAAAATAATGATGATTTATTAAATTTAAAACGTGGTCAAAGCGTAACGTTGGAGTGCGAATTAACAACTGAATATATGTGGGATTTAAATTCTTTCACATTTAAAGATTGCAAAATTAAAGAATAAACAAAAAAGGAGTAAAAAATGAAAAAAATTATCTTGGGAATATGTATATTTACAATGCCTGCACTGGCAATTGATGTGGAATCAGATTTTGGTGCTACACTTTATCAACAAAGCATGCTTGGATGTCAGGCTACTGTTGTAAATGAAGGCTTAGCAGATAAATTTGTTAGTGTTCAAGATTTGTGCCAATGTGTTGCATATAATTTTGTGACATCACTGAGTGCAAAAGATGCTGTTGCCATAGAACAAGGTGTCGAAGACAAAGCGGTTGCGAAAAGAGTTTCAAAGTTAAGCACAGATGTGAATACAAAATGTATGAAACAATTTGCCAATCCAGATGCTATGAAAAAATAAAGGAAAGTAAAATGTCAAAACACGAAAACGGAAAAATGCATGAATTTAGTTTGGCCGATGAAATATTTAATTCCATGGCCATATTTTTGGTGGCCGGAATGTTATTTGGAGTTGTAATAAATATTGTTACGGTATTCATGGGAAATCCTGGCAACCTGATGTTATGGATAATCATTTGTATGGTAATATTTGGAGGTATTGGTATTGGATATGCGTTTAAATTGCGTAAATTTAATAAAGAATTGGGAATCAGAAATGGCAATGATTATACGATAGATAAAGTCAAAGAGTATTTCGGTGCACCTGTGAATATTTTGGAAGATAAAGATTGTTCGTATTATACATTTCGTGAAGAAATAATTGGAATGTTTGCAAGAACTCATACGTTTACAACAAATAAAAAAGGTATTGTTATAAAGCATGAGTTAACTTCTATTGAAACGAATAAAAAAGATTAACCAAATAAAGGAGAAAAAAATGAAAACATATGTAAAAATTATTATTTTAATTGTAACATTAGGTGTTGGTTTCGGTATTGGTTGGTTCTGCAGAGAACAAATTTTTGAAGGACAATTAGTGTCGGCAATTGGAGGAGAATATGCAGCAGAAAAATTTGGCGGAGAATCCCTGATAAAACCTGGTATGACTTCGGCAGATATTGTAAATAAAATCGGTAATAAACTATTGGAAATATAATACCTATAAAATGCCCCATCGTTAAATTGGTGGGGCATAATTTTTTACCATACTGGCGTAAAAAGCATTATAAACTATTTAAATCTAATAGTTTATTCGTAATAAACTATTCAAATTAAATAGTAAATTATCAAAAAATGGCGGATTTTAGCCGTTTTTTTGTGTGCAAAGCAGTTTTTACACGGTAGAATTATACCTGTAATGATAAACAAAGAGGTATAATCATGACAAAAAACTTTAAAAATTGGCTGATTTCTAACGGTTATAAACTGTTTACGGCAAACAATCAACCATCCACTGTGTTCGATTATTTGACCGGCGTTCGTTATGTCTGTGAATGGGAAAATAAAACAATCGAACAATTAGCAGATTCTATATTTGAAATTTATCCAAAGTATTGCGATATGGGTGAACATTCAGTAAGGGGTCGTTTGAAATCTAGAGCCGTCCGCTGTGGCCTTAGACAATTCTCTAAATTCGTTATGGAATCACAGACCGCATAAAAATTTATAAACTATTAAAAACAAATAGTTAATAAAAATCACCGCCAAACCAAAGGATAAAATATGAATTGCACTTGCTTTAAACTTGTTGCTAATGGGATTGTGTTGCCTGAAATCTATTTTCGATATGACCACGCATGCCAAGCCAGACAAAAATTAAAAGATAATAATATTGCGATGAGTGTTAACATCATAAACGTGTAAAAAAGACCACCAAGATAAAAATTGGTGGTTTTTAATTACTTTTTAAATAATTGTTCCTGAATTGCTCCGATTTTGACCGGTGTATAAGTTATCAAAAAAATTATTTCCGTTGTCCTGGGGTGTGTCTCTGTCATCCTTTGATATGCGTCGATGATTTACGTTGAAGGTCAAACAGAATTTCAGATGTAATTATGCGGTTTGAATCAAAGTGGTAATTAACATCAGTAATAAATTCTTTGGATGTATACGAATATACCCCCGATGTTAATATGGGTTTAATATCCAACGTTTCCTGTGGTAATCCCAATTTTTCCAAAAGATTGTGAACCTTTTGTTGCATTTCAAAGGGAGTAAAAGGACAATCATAAACATAGATGTGATAATGCCAATGAACAGATTTACCGTGTTCAGCAACAGCAACAAATGGAATATGTTTGCGATTCCAATGCCGACCAAGCAGCAATTTTTCCAAGTTGAACATTATTTTGCGTAATTTTTGATTGGATTTCATCAAATCCGTCGAACGAAGATACTTTGGAAACTGAACCGACAAAAAATATTGGGGATTGATATTATTGAACCACGATTGCAGTATACTTTTTGTTTGGATGGTTGTTTTGGTATTACAGCAAATGGTATTACAAATCGTAGTCATTTTTTCAATCCCCATGGTTAAATTTGGTATATAACATTACAAACGCTTACTTTTGGTGTTTAGATTATGGTTTTCAGCGTTTTTAGTGTTTTTTCAGATAGGTGGTTAATAATCACAGCGATTTGCAGCCTGTAATACCAACCGAACCTTATAATTTATTGAACCGTTTTTTAATCGATGCCGAACCAAAATCAAATTTTTTTGGATTGGCACTTTTATGGGTTATTTTGGATACTTTTCGCGCTTATATCACGTGCGCGAAAAGAAAAATATGATAAAAAGTCTAGCGGAAAAATCATATAACTTATTGTAATTACGAACAAAACAAGATTTTTTTGTTCGACAATTTATGTAAAAAATAAATTAAAAACATCAAAATGAGATTTAAAAAAAACGCAGGTCGAACCGTCCAAATCATAAAAAAGAAAAATTTTTTTCAGGGTCATCAAATTTTTACACATTCTATATATATGCACGGGGAATTTCTGTGCGCAATTTGTTAATAATTTAAAAGGAGTAATACGATGGCGAAGAGTAAAATATCGCTAACGCACGAACACGAACGCATAATTGCTATTTATTGTGCATACAGAAACATTGAATTTAATCAGGCGAACGCATACGACATCACAATGGAAGCGTTCAAAGAAAACCCGATTAGGTATAAAACCACGGATGATATTACCGGTGAAGAACGGAATTATAATATCACCCCACGAATTGCAACGTTAATTGAAAGGCAACCAAAAACGATTGACCGTATTGCCGATAAAATCGAACGTAAAAAAGAAGAAATTCAAAAGGAAAAATACAATCAAAATATTACAAAAGCGAAAGAAAACGCCTGTCCAGACATCAATAAATTGGTGGATAATCTGTATCGGTTGAATCTGGTTGATGAAAAAAGTTATCTTGGGTTGGTGTGTTTTTTAATGCAAGTGAAGTATTTACGCGATGGCGAACTTGAACAAGACGATAAATTATGTGCATTTTTCAACGGTGTTGCACATAACGGTAAATCCGCAACCGCCAAGGCTATTATGAAGGTAGAAGAACAATATGGCCCAGTATTTAAAGCGAATTCTGTTAAACTTTTATTAGCACCACACGAAGAATTATTATATAAAACCCATGTGGTTTATTTTGATGAGGCCAAAGCCAGCGACATAGACCGTGATAAAGTGATAAATTTGATAAATGGTGGCGACATTGAACTTAACCCAAAGAATAAACGACAATATTTATTTCACGTGAACACCAACGTCATTTTTGCGTCAAACGATATGGTTTATTTAAGGCAACGACGTGTTGCCACCATTAAATTCGGCAAAAGATTAAACTGTCGCCCATTAGGCGAAGGCACACTAACGGAAATTATAACAAATATTATGGATTCTTTGCCCAGTTTTGAACATTACGATGATTTATATCAGGTTGTATCAATAAATAACGAAAATGCCGTCAGTATGGTTGCAATGGCTGATATTTTAGCATACATGCATCACAATATGGAACTTACATGTCCCGCTAATCCGCTGACAATGAATCAAACCATATTGTTAACACCAAGTTATATTTATGAACATATTAAATACTCTCGCCATACACAATTAGTAAATCCAGAACGTCGAGATGCCATACCAGATGCGTTGGAATATCTGGCAGAACAAGGATTGCTCACCAGAAAGCCATATATTTCTTCCACAAAATTTTATATTGTGTCCGGCGAACAGTATTTAAAGATACGTGAAAAATTCGATGTATTGAACACCAAGTATGAAAAAATCAGCAAAATTTCCAAAGTCGAATTGTATGATTGTCTGTTGCCATATTTTACCGCGATACCAAATCCAGATGACCTGCCACAGATAGAATGCCCCGAACCAACGGAAGCAGATTATTGGGAAGAAGATGATGACAATACGCCATTAAGCGAACAAGTGATTTTACAAACATCTTGGACCAAAGACCGTGGCGGTATATTAGCATTGGATTTATTCCGACGTTTGAAACAAGCAGAAGATACAACCAAATGCACAAATATGCCGGATAATTTTTATGAAGCTGCAAACCATATTTTTGATGAATATATTACTTACGAATTTTGCCAATGCGTCTGCTGCAATAGATTTTCACGAATGCTTGTTCAACGGCTTGAAGAAAAGGCCACAATATTTTATCAAACCATCCAAACAAAATATATGGAAATTCTTGGGTTCAAAACTCAAAAGGAATTACAAAAATTCGAAGAAAAACAACTGGCGGAAATAAAGGAAATAAACTCAAAAGTTCCAGGGTTGCATACACCTACTGAATAACAGGGTGTAAATAAACCACCATTTGTCCCTAAGCGCGTTTTTTTCTAAATTGCGTTATTGGGTCAATACGCTTGGATGGTAATATGTGTTTGCGAATTAAATACAGACGACCATCCAGCGCATATTATTTTTTTGACATCACATCCCGCCAATAATCGAATTCTGTTTGCAGGAAATCGTATTGCAGTTTATCGGCCTGGGCTTTAATTTTTAATAAATCATGGTTCGAATAAGATTGTTGTCGTGTGCTTCTGCCTTCCCAACCGATAATATCGTTGATAAATGTTTCGGATACACCAACTTCTTCCAACCGTTGATTAGCATTTTTACGCAATGAGTGGAAATCGAGTTTGTTTGGGTTATTATCGGTTATGCCGATATATTTGATGTATTTAATAAAACCACGGGTCATGAATTTATTGTTATATCCACCATATTCAGTTTGACAGGTAGGAAAAATAAAATCAGTATCTTTGGCTTTAAATTTAGCCTTTTGATTTTGAAAATACGTAACAAAGCCCATATCCAATAATTGTTTTGGAATAGGGACAGTTCTGCGTGACGCATCATTTTTTAATTGTTTAATCGGATGCGTGTCTTGGAATTTAAGACAATCGATACCATCAACATTTACTATGTCTGCATATTGCAATGTGATTGCAGCATTAGTTCGTGCACCTAAAAACAGTCCAATCATTACAGACCAAAACATATGTGGGTTCTTGTTGAAATAATCATTTTTAATATTAAATATTTGTTTTAATTCGTCGTTTGTATATGGCCAGTGCGGTTTTCTTTCGTTCTTTCTGGTCTTTTTGAATTCTGGTATCAGGTTCAGCAAATTGGTTTTATATGTATCGGGGTCAATATAATTTGCATGGTTGATTAAATTTTTAATTTCACGTGCATGATTTCTTTTCACGGTGCCGGTAACATTCATGGCCGTTATATTATCGCACATCTTTTGGATAATATCAGGTTGATAAAAATTGGAATACTTGTCGTCAATACTTAGCCCGACATTTTGAATCATTTTAGTAATAAGTGTTCGTCTGTTTTGTTCAACGTTTTTCACGTTGCCTGCTTTTTTTAGCATGGATTCCATTATTTCTTTGATAGTGTGGTTTGAATTTGGATTTGATTTCGGTTTTGGAACAGCACCGATACTTATTAAATAATCACCAACGTATTTCGCAAAAGTTTTCATGAATTCTTGGTCTGCTTTTGGAAGTGATGATAAATCCAATTCTTTTGAAACGATTTCCAAAGCACCTTTAAGGACGGTTGGGTCAGTTTTTGGTGATATACGAATTACTTCTGTGCCGTCAGGTTCGGTGTGTTTATCAAAAACCATTTTTCTCATAATGATTTTTGCTGCAACCACATAGGCTTTCGCTTCGTAATCTTTTCTGCTTATACTTTCTGCCATAATTTTTGCCTTTTCCTGTGCTTCGTAATAATTGGTCGTATGCAAAGATTTACATAAATACCGTCTTTTGCCGTTTTCACGTGGTAATTCAACCATATAATAAAAAACGTTATTTCGTATCCACAGATGTTTATCTGCTTGACACTTTGACTGACACTTTTTGAACATAGGTATCCATCCTTTATTTTTCAAGTGGGCCAATGCAAAAAAGTGTTGGATTTCCAATGTTTTTATGATTCTTTGATTTTTGAATCATAAAAAAAAGAAAAACCGACGATAGTGTCGGTTTTCTAGTATTTTTAATCCTGGTGCCAGTTGTCGGACTTGAACCAACGACCCTCTGATTACAAATCAGATGCTCTACCAACTGAGCTAAACTGGCAATGCCTCACTATTATACATATTGCGATATTAAAATCAAGTCCTTTTATTTTACGCATTTTTATGATATAATTCGTCATGAGTTCAAACGAGAGATGCGTAAAATCTTGGCATTTTTATTGGTTTCGATTGCGCCGTGTGTGTCTATTGCCGACGATGCAAGTGATAGCGCAACATTAGAAGGTTTGTACGACCTGTATCAAACCGTTCAGCATTTTTGTGGCGGTATTTCGGATCGTATTTCATCTGTATCGGGGGTATCAAAGATAAATACGGCGGTGACGGCGGTCGGAACTGTTGCGGCCGGCGGCGCATTGGCGTTTGGTATCGCCAAAGCCCAAACAGATAAGTATATTGAAGAATTACAAAAACAAATATGTGAACGCGGCGGATGTGATCCCGATAAAGTAGATCAAATGTCTGATGATGAGTTTTTTGGTAATGTGATACGCCCATTTACCGAAGCAATTGAGGCAGATGCGGAACTTAAACGTTTACAAGATGAACAGGCCGCAGAAATTGAAAAATCCAAAAGACAAGGTAATTGGCGCACAGGACTTATGGTGGGCAGTTTCGGAACAAATGTTGCATCGGCGATTATTGCGGGTCTGAACAGAAACCAATCTGATTTGATTCAACAAATAACGGCGTGTAATGCGGCGGTTAAAAATTTGCGTGCGGCGCGCACGGCGGCCATCAAAAGCGGAATTAATCCGGTTGAAAATCCGATAATTAGTGAATTTAACGATACACTTCAAATGTGTGGAACATTAGATGTTGAAAACGTTGAAAAAATTGAAAAACGTATGACGGTTGTTATGGGGACAAGTATCGGTGGTGCGGTAATTAGCGCGATTGGTGCGGGGACCAGTATCGCCGCAAATACCGATTCTGTTCGCGATGATGATACCGCGGCCGGGAAACAGCGTGAAAAAAACCTTAATACAACCGCAAATGTGTCAGCGGGTTTGGCAACGGCAACCGGTGCGGTCGGAACGGGATTTAATATATCACTTATTACACTGACCAAGAAATTATTAGAATCTGCCGAACAATGCGAGGACACATTATGACAAAAACATTCGCATCATTCTTTATCGGATTGGCGATTATAAGCAATGCGTGCGCCGGAATTGGTGGTCGTACGGACAGACGCGAAGTCATAGGTTGGATAGGTAATCAACCTGATTATTTAGACGATTTAGAAAGTGTAAAATATATATGGAATACATCACCGTATAGCAGTATTGTTCAAGTTCGTAGTGGAAGCACGCGTGGTACCGGGGAATTTATATCCCCGCGTCACGTTTTGACGAATGAGCACGTTGCCCAAGGGTGTGGCACCAACGGAAAAGCCGATTGTGAAATTTATACATCGAATAACCAGGTCCTTAACGCACGTGAGGTTTTTTTCGGAACAAATTTGACCGATGCAAGTGGCAAATTTGATGATACCCAATGGTATAAAAGACGAAGTAAGGATTGGTCGATATTAGAGATCGTCGGTGATTATTGTCATAAAGAATATAGAACCATGCAAAAGGCGGGCTCAAGGATGGATGGCCTTTGGCGCGCCGGTTTCGGGGGATTACGGGTGTTAAACGAAGATGATATAGCAAAAATACGCCAAGCGTATAAAGCGTATCTGCGGTCTGGCGGTAAAATTGACAAACGTGGCACGGCCTTTGGTAGCAGCGGTTCAAGTTCTGATGCAAAATTTGGAAAATTTTTTGAAGAGTTTACAAAACTTACCGGTAAAGATTTCATTGCGGATTACAACCAAGATAGTAATACACTAAAACTTATAGAAAACTGTAAATTTACGGGTGTAAGTAAAAATTCAGGAAGTATGAATGTTGTAAGACATTCGTGTAACGCATGGGCCGGAGATTCAGGCAGTGGTATTAAAAACATGTCGACTAATGACTTAGTTGGTTTGGATTATGCGGGGACATCTTATGTGACCCTAAATAATAACGAAGATATTTCATTAGACGAAGCGATATTGATGAATACGGTGTATTCAAATGAAATTCAAGAAGCCATTAAAAATTCGACAACCAGTTGCGCAACAAATAAGCCAATAGAAGAATTGAAACCAAATGCGCCAAAACCAATAGAACAAAAACCAGATTGGCCAAATGTTAAACCCAAAGAAAAACCGATAACACCATTACCCGAACAGATTAAACCCGTTGTACAGGAACCGATACAGGTTGTGGAACCGGTCAAACCCGCGCCACAACCGGAACAGACCCCAGAACCCACGGAACGCGAACTTTGGGGTCAATGTTTGGCGGAAGATTTGGCAAAAAAACCACATGCAACGGCGGGGCACTATATTCCACATGGATTAAACGATTTGAATTGTAAAGGTGACCAAAAATGTGCTTGTGCGGCAACAGAATGTGAACAGGGTTGGTATTTGGCGGCAAGTGCCAAGGGAACATCAAATGGATATTGTCGTTCAGGGAAATGCCCAAGGGGAAAGCATCCGAACATTATAAATGGTAATCTAATGACCGGATGCGTTAAAGATTGACGTGCGATTTTTCTGTGTTAGTATTACACAGATGATGAAACTACCTGAACTTTTGGCGCCGGCGGGGACGCTGGACGCGTTTCGGACCGCGATTTTATATGGTGCGGATGCGATTTATGCCGGCCTGCCCGGGTTTTCAATGCGTGCACGCGCAAAAATTACAACCGAAGAGGTTAAAACTGGAATCGAACTTGCGCATGCGGCGGGAAAAAAGGTTTACTTGGCATTTAATTTATTCGCGCATGATAATGAATTTGCAAATATGCCGCACGTGTCGGAAATAATTCGATATTTATCACCGGATGCGTTAATTGTGTCCGACCCGGGTGTTTTAATGTGGGTGAAAGAAAACCACCCTGATATTCCGATTCATATTTCGACCCAGGCGAACATTTGTTCCGCCGCGTCCGTGAAGTTCTGGCAGGCGGCGGGTGCATCGCTGTGCGTGCTTGCACGGGAGGTTTCACACAACGAATTCATATCTATTCGACGGGCGTGTCCCGACATTAAACTTGAAATTTTTGTGCATGGCGCAATGTGCATGGCGTATTCGGGGCGGTGTTTGCTGTCCAACTTTATCACGGGGCGGCCGGCGAATCGCGGGGCATGCGCGCAACTGTGTCGGTGGAAATACGATGTGGTTTTGCGCGAATGCGAAAGCGGTATTGAAATGCCAATATCCGAAGACGCGCGCGGCGCATATATTATGAACAGCAAAGATTTATGTTTGATGCCACGGTTGGCCGATGTGTTGGAATCCGCGCCGGATTCACTTAAAATCGAAGGGCGCAACCGCAGTGAATACTATGTGGGCAGTGTTGTTCACGCGTATCGTGCGGCGATGGATGCGTGGGCGCGCGACCCGGAAAATTTTAATCCATCCGTCTATATGGAAATGTTAAATGTATTGGAATCGCGCGGATATACGACGGCGTTCTTTGATGGCCCGGTGCCAAGCGACGCGCACAACTATGATTCCGCGCGATCGGTGTCCGAATATCATGCGGCGGGCGTTGTGGTTGCAAGAAACGATTCGGAAATCACACTTGAACTGCGAAATGAAATAAAGGCCGGCGATGAAATTACATTTGTTATTCCACATGATGTGCGGGGTGTGCGGGTTAAACTTAAACAAATCATTAATGCGCGTGATAATTCCATTTTACCAAAAATGTCCGCGGGCCAGCATAACGCGATAAAAATTCCGCGCAATTGGGTTGCGGATGATTTCGATAAATTGGTGCCACTTGTCTTGGCATATAAGCATAAGTGATTTATTTACCCGCTTGCCGCAAAAAGTATTGACGATAAAGGTCGGCAAAATTTGATTGCTGATGCGGATTACTGCAAAGCCATGAAACAAAATCTTGCTTGTTTAATATATCGGAATGTTTGAACGGTACCGGTGCGCGATTCAACACACACAAAACCCTTGTCGACACATCCGCAATAACTTTTTCAAAATTACTTATAGCACTTATAATCGCGTCCGTCATATCAATGTTCAAAGATTCCGAATCTGTTTGGTCCATGCCCGGTTTTTTCATATTTTTCTTTGCCACAGCCGAATAATGTGAATCATTAAATTTTCTTAAGTATGCTATTACAGGATTATTATTTTCGTGCGCATCTATGATTTGATACATTTTATTACTTGCACTTTGTGCAGATTGCCCACGGGTTTGACCATTGGCTAAAAACGCATTTACAAAGGCATCATATACACTTTGATACGCATGGACTAACAAATCTTTTGTTTCATTTGAAATGTCGTCAGTGTTTTTCATTTTGTGTTCCTGCTATTATCTCTTTCGTACACGTCCATATTCGTGTTCACGCACATTTACATGTTCCATATTCATGGACATGGTGTTTTGTATTCCGCGTTGGGCACCCCCGGATACACCAACCGATATTAAATCATTTATAACACGTGTTCCCGATTCTATGAGTGACACTGCATAACTTTTCAAATCGTTCAATTCCGTATCAGATGCGCCATCAACAATTGAATTTCTTTCATTGCTTTGCAACGTTTTTGATTGCCACCGCCCGCGCAACGCAAAAACCGCAACACGCAGGTATTCAACAATTGGCGCGGTATTTTTTATTGCGAAAATTTCGTCACGCAGTTCGTTCATCGCCGCGTCCCATGCGACGCTAAGTTTTCCGCCACGCATCCAAACCAATATGCTTTTGCCACGGAATATAGAATCCAGCGCACCGTCAACCCTAGCCCGAACATCCGGTGAAATAGAATTTTCATCAAAGCAACCACGATCTTGGCCGGCGGCCATGGCGATAAGTTTTTTTAGGTTCGTTTCCATTTGAATCTTTTCATACACCTTTATTGTATGATAGTGTTTTTTGCCACGGATTTCAAGGGGCATCACAAAATCTTTGACTTTATTTTTAACTTGCGCAATCATATGCGGGTCATATTCCCAAAACGGCACTGTTGCCAAGAATGGGCGGTGTGGGGGTGTGATGCCAATCTTGCCAATAATGGGGGTTGGTGGAAAAACATTAAAAGAAAGGAAAATCAAAATGAAAAAAATACTTGGTATTGCAGCGGCAACGGCGGCCATGGCCACATCGGCAATGGCGGCAATTACAAACAATATGGAAAATCCATTGTTTATACCGACAGCTGGACAATTTGCATCAAAAACCGGCATCGGGTTGCTGTATAAAAAGGCGGATCATAGTGAAGCGATGAAATTAAAAAATCGTGCCGGTGTCGAAGAATTTCCGGTATGGCGTTTTACCGAAGATTTTAGGTATGGCATCACAGATAGGTTTAGCACATATGTATCTTTGGGCTGGACACAAAATGATGATATTGATCGCAAGGGCATGCATCGTGCACGTTTGGGTTTGGATTATCGTGTAATTGAAACCACGAATAATTTTGTTTGGGACCTGTATGGCGAAGCATATATGGCCGGTCTGCAAAGAATGAAGGGGGCGTATGATGCGGATGGGTTTAAATATGATAATTTTTCCAATGGTCGTTGGGGGGCGGTATTTGGCACCAAGGTTGGCAAAAGATGGTCGCAATTTACCGCATCTTTGTTTGCCGAATATTTGCAGACATTTGGAAATCACAATAATGAAATTAAACTAAAAAAATTCGATTTGACGTCGATGGGATTCGGGGTTCAAAATGCTTCGGCACTTGGATTCCCAGATGAAATTTCCGTGGATTTAAAATCAACCAAAGAAATCACAATTGGAACGAATCTTTTTTATCAGATAAACGAGAATTGGTCCTTTGGTGGCGGATTCAGGTTTGTTGAACACACGGACAATGGTGTAAAGTCTATACATACCGATGTTTCCAATGCAAATCAAATGGTTGTAAAAGGATTGTTGGCGGAAATAAATAATATGAACGATGGTTGGGACGAATATATATTATCTGGGGTGATAGCAAACCAAGTAACAGATTGGTTCCAATTGGCGTTGGTTGGCGAATATACATTTGATGACGCACACAAAAATTCACAAAATGGGACAGATGTAAAATTTGAGATAGGCGTTCACGCAAATCTTCGTTTTTAAGATAAAGTTTAACGTTTTTTTAAGGCGGGTTTAAATAACCCGTCTTTTTTATAAAGTGCTTTTTTTAATGTTGATTTTGTGATATAATACCCCCAAGAGAGGAAAAGAAAAAGTATGAGGAAGTTCGGGTTTTCCGCCACTTTGTTGGGTTTTTGCTTTGGTGCATCGCGCGTCGCGTCTGCGGCATATCCCGCGTATCCATCACCCCAGGTTCCACTTTACCAACAACAATATCAACAACAGATGCAGGCCCAGGCCGCATATCCGGTGCAACCCGGAACGGTTCAGTTGCCAACGGCGAACGGCACGGTTTTGGTTGCAAATTCCGGTGTTGCGGTGCCGGCGACAAGGGTCACGGGCGCATTGCCAAAGGTTGGATCGGCGGCAACGGCGGCGGGACGGAAATACTATTTGCCGTCTGATTATGACCGCCTTGCGGACAGTGGTTTGTATGTTGGGTTTTCGGTTGCGTATGCCGCAAGTGTTATGGGGTCGATAAAGGCCGATTATTTGGGCGAAAAAGATGCCTATGTCGTACCGGGCGCGTTCGCGGCCGCGGATTTTCAGACAGATACGGTTATACCGCTTCAGGTTTCGGTTGGTTCGGCATTAAACAATGATATTCGTGTGGATTTTTCATACACGCGTTATTCGGGTTTAAGTTATCCGGACCATGTTTACACCGCCGAATACACGGGTGCCGCAACGGTTCAAACCGCGGTCGAAGGTGGTGCAATAACCGCAAATACAACGATGTTGAATATATATTATAACCTTGATTCTTATACCGGATATTTGGCGGGTGGGTCGCTGCGTCCGTATATCGGTGTTGGTGTTGGGCTGTCGTTGAACACAATTGCCGATTATGTCGTGTATGACGATACATTTTATACAATAATCGAAGATTTGAATACAACGGTTGGCAAGGCAGGACTGCTTACAGGTGTTTCCGATATATACGCGTATCACAATGGTGGAACAAACGAACAGTTGGCGTTTATGGTCGAAGGTGGTATAACGACGGACCTTGGTGGGGGAATAAAGATGGATTTGTTTGCACGGTATGCGAACCTTGGGAACGTAAAAACATCGGGCAGTATTATTTTGTCCCAAATCGAATGGTTGTCGGATGGGCTTGGCGGCGAAGTTCAGGCGGATTACGACAGCGTGTTCCACTATACAAATTGGTACGAAAGCGGACGGCTTAGTTTGATTGATGTTGGCGCGCGGTTGCGGTTGCAATTCTAATCGGGGGGCGCATGAAAAGAAATAACGCGATTTTGTGTTCAATTATGTCCATATTGGTGGGCACGTCGGCGCATTATGCATTTGGTGGAATACGCGTTGGGAACCTTTCGCGGAACTATGCGAATTCGTATAAGAACACCGCCGCATTGGAACAGCAATACTATGATTCAATTGCCACCGAAGCGGATACGCCGGTCGATATAGATTTGCCGGTGCGTGTGGCGGATAAACAAATCGCGGATAAAATAAAAAGTGGTGATAAAACCGTTGGCGCAAATTATAATACATTGAACAACTGTGCCGCGATTTACCCCGACGGTGAATTTATTTGGGATGTGCCAACAATCGGGCGCGGTGCGGGCGGCAAACCGACATGTGTCGCGGTGGTTGAAATGCGCGTTTTGGGTGCAAACGGTCCGTTGGAATATACAACCGTGGCGCGTGGGAAATTGGCGGCGGGCGATGCGGTAAATTGTAATATATCGGACTTTCCGTCTTCATCATATTTGCCGGACGCGATGCGCGTGACTTTCCCGGCGGACAATGCCCCAACGCACGATGATGTTATTCGCGTTTTGAACGAAGAACAAAAGAACAAGGCGGGCCTTAAAATCGCGGCGGCGACGGTTGCGGCGGGTGTTGCGGGCAATATGGTCGGCGCCCAGGAACCGGGTAAAGACGGACTGTTTGGAACGAATTCTGAAAAAATGAAAACGACGCTTGGGGGCGCGCTGATTGGGGCGGCATTGATGACCGCAGGCACATTTTCCGGCAAGGTTGCCGGTGACACGATTTTACATGCGGGCGTGAATGCGGCGGCGGGTGGTGTTGTTGGAAATATGATGGCGACGGGTGAATCCGTTCTGCGCGTTACAAAGTGCAACGATGGCGGTGTGGAAACAACATGCCTTTGGGGTAATATCGTCAAAACCGCCAAGGCCGAAGGTGTTGGTGATGAAACATATTATTGTCCAAAGGACGGCAACGTAATTGTTTGTGACCGGACCAAAACGCAATATCCCTGTGTGATAGATAACAGTTTGATTTTGAAATATATAAAACACGATGATGGGAAAGCACAAATCAAACCCGAAGAACTTAGTAAAACAGGCGGTTTTGTACAAGTCCTTAGTGGCAAGGCCACACCGTATAGGTACAATGCTGAAGAAAAAAATGTGGATGCAAATGTCACCAGCAACGATGCATATTGCTATAACGCATATGTTGAAAAACGTGCCGGCGCGCCAATACCGGCGGTAATTGTTGGGTTTGAAGACACACGCGCGTTTGGAACAAAACTTGCCGATTGGACACAATGGAAGGCTGCGCATAAAACCGGCGTAAAAATGTGTCGGCGCGACGGATACGGCAACCCAACGGGCGATTGCGAGTTAAAGGCACCTGATGACACCAAATACACAATCGAAGATTTTAACCCACTAACCATGGATACGGATGACGGTGGTGTGGTTGACTTTTCAAACAAGGCGCGTTTGGGTTCAACACTTAAAGGTGCGGGCGTTGGCGCAGCACTTGGCGGATTTTCCGGATACCAAGGCGCCCAGGCGGATATCGAGGCCCGCTTTGTCGAAGCCACACGCGAATACAACGATTCACTTGAAAAAATATATTGCGGAACGGGTAAAAAATTCCTGACGTTCTATAACGATGTTGTGTCATTGCCCGCGGTAAAGGAATAGAGAGTGTTAGTGGTTAGTGTAAGTGGTTAGTGTTAGTGGTTAGTGTTAGTGGTTAGTAGTATCTGGAACCAGTTCGTAATTGTGAAAGGATTCCAGAATCTACTAACCACTATCCACTTGCACTAACCACTTACACTCCCTAACTATTTCCATAACGCGTGCGGGAATATCCGCGATTGCGATGCGCGCTTGTTCCATTGTGTCACGGAAACGCATTGTCACCATGCCGTCTTCCAGTGTTTGGTGGTCAACGGTAATACAAACCGGCGTGCCGATTTCATCGTGCCGGCGATAGTTTTTACCGATATTACCAGAATTTTCAAGTTCAATACGACCAATACCAAGTTTCCGCAAATCATTTTCGATATTTTCCGCCAACCCCACCAATTCCGGGACGTTGCGTGCAAGTGGAATCACCGCCGCCTTGACTGGGGCAAGTGCGGGTTTAAGTTTCAAAACCGTGCGTGATTTGCCGTCTGGTAATTGTTCTTCGGTATATGCCTCTATCATCAATGCCATCATTGCGCGGTTCACACCCATCGCGGTTTCAATAACATATGGAATAAAACTTTCGCCCGTTTGCGGGTCAGAATAGCAAAGTTTTATCGTACTGTCGTTATTTTCCATAACATGCGCGGCAATTTTGAATTCACCCTGCGATTTCGTGTGTGACCCAAGGTCAAAATCCTGGCGATTATGGACACCTTCGACCTCATCAAATCCATCGGGAAATTCGTATTCAATGTCGCCCGCGGCCTTGGCATAGTGCGCCAATTTTTCGTGCGGGGTAAAGCGCAATTTGTTCGCCGGTATCCCAAGCACATTTGTCCACCATGCAATCCGCGTTTCGCGCCACGCATTAAAATACTTTTCATCTTCGCCCGGGCGGACAAAGTATTGCATTTCCGCCTGTTCAAATTCGCGCATACGGAACACAAAGCCACGCGGGGAAATTTCGTTACGAAACGCCTTGCCAATTTGGGCGATTCCAAAGGGTAATTTATGCGGTGTGGAATCAAGCACGTTTTTGAAATTTATATATGTTGTTGTCGCCGTTTCCGGGCGCAGATACGCGTTCACTTCGCCATCGGCAACCGCACCAATGGAAAGCCCCATCATCAATTGATATTCGCGCGGCGGCATTAAATCGGTCGAACCGCAATTGTCGCACTTTGTTTGGTCGCGCATTTTGTCTTGGCGCATGCGGGCGCCGCATTTCTTGCATTCAACCAACGGGTCAGAAAATCCGCCTTCGTGTCCGGAATACTTCCAAATAAGTCGGTTGCCAATAAGGGACGCGTCCAAACCTTCGATATCATTGCGGGAATATATCATCGCGTTCCACCATGCGGCGCGTATATTCTTCATAAGTTCCACGCCGTACGGGCCGTAATCGTATGTTCCGCCAAGTCCGCCATAAATTTCAGACCCGGTAAATATAAAACCGCGACGCTTGCACAGTGCAACAATATCATTCACATTTTTTGCCGGCATAATTCAAACCCCTTTTGTTAAATCCGTGCATTAAGTATTATCCTTTATTCCGCATTTTGCAACAGTTTTTGGTATAAAAATGGGGGCGACGCCCCCAAAGAAACATAAAAACCAACATTTATTGTGCGGGGGCAATCGCCGTGACGGGGCAAACCGATGCACATGCGCCACAAGAAACGCACTTTGCCGGGTCAATTACGCATTTACCGTCGGAATCAACACTGATTGCGCCCATTGGACATACACCCATACAGGTATGACAACCAACACATTTATTTTTGTCTATTTTATAAGCCATTTTTTACTCCTATGCTTTTTGTTAAGTTTTTTAATCCCGATTTAGCAACCCCAACACATATTGGAACATTGCGATAAACGATATATACAGGTGCAACGCCCCAAGCACCGCAAGTTGGTCTTTTTGGGTATCATCGCCCAGGACATTGTACGCGTTTTTAAGGTTTTGCATATCATACGCAGTGAACAGTGCGAACACCAAAACGCCGACCGCGCAAACGATTGTTGAAAATGTGCCGCCAAGCGACCAAATCATCGAAACAATGCCGACCAAGATTAAACCAATCATGCCCATCATAAGGAAAATCCCCAAAAACGACAGGTTCTTTACCGTTTTATAACCGAACATCGCCATACATGCGAACATCACCGCGGCGATTATAAACGCCCACAGGATTGACACAGGATTCACCGACAGCCCGCCCCAAACAATCGGCGTAAGTGCGAAACCAATCATCACCGCATATACAAACAACAAAACCGCCGCGACCGCGGGGCGCATAGAAAAGGCGCGTGCCTGGGCCCAGATGGACAGTGCAAGTCCGCCAAACACCATAATATAGAAAAACGGTGTCATGCCGCCGGTGGAAACCAGCAATCGTATGCCCCCAAGGTAAATTGTGATAAATGTCGTGATTGCCGTCACACCAACGGCGCCAAACATTAGGGTAAAAATCTTTTTAAGATACATATCGATGCCGCCGGTTTTTGGGCCGGCCACGGCGACTTTACGTGCGGGTGTTTTTTGTGTGGGCATACTTTTTCTCCTTGTTATTCGAAAAAAATATAATACAATACGGGAAAAGTTTCAAGGATAAAAAAAACAAAAAGGATACGGAATGTACAAAAGTCATAACAGAAAATACGACACAGATCACGATCCAATAAATCGGTCAAGATGGGAAAAAGATGACACGAGTAAGTCCGCGGGACACGATGCCAGCGTTGCCAAAATGAAGAAAGATTTTGACGATGGAACCAAAACATTGAGGGAATTGATTTTGGCTGGGCAAGTGGCACAGTGGCAGGAAGAACTTGATTCCATGGAACGTGATGATGAAAAAGAAGTGTTAAGAAAACAAATTGCGACGGCAAAACGCAAGTTGGGCTCAAAGGGGCAGGAATTAATCACAGAAGGTCAAAAGTCATTGCAAAATCGAGCCGACGCCTTGCGGGAAAAATTGGGGTCTAAGGCATGGAGTTTGCGGACCTATGATGAACCTGTTTCGCCAAAAATATTGAAAGAACTTGGGATTGTTCCGACCATGGGTAAAGTCATAGGTCGTGGACAAACTGGGCAAGATATAACAAGATAAATAAAAAAAGGATAAATAATGTCTTCTAAATTTTATGCTGAAAGCGCTTATCTTTCACAGTTGGCTTTTTCTGGAAAGGCGGTTCCAAATGACTATAATCCACTGGTTCAAAAAGAAAGAACTAACAGGATGCATTTGGGCGTTGTTGTTAGGCAGTATTCAAAACTGATGGAAAATAAAGTTGACCCACGCCTTGTGATAAAAGTGATTATAATTGCAAGGGACAGAATGAAGAATTATGTTGATAACGGTGGTTCTATGACCAAGACTGTTGATGTTGTCACGGACCCCAAGGGTGACAAGACATCTATAACGGCAAACGCATTACAAAGAAGGGTTAATAAATTGGTGAGCAACCACGCGGAAGAAGTTGCGGCGTTTGACGAAGCGGAAAAAATAAGAATCGCAAAAGTGTATGAGGCCAGCAAACAACACAAGGGATATTAAACTTGGCAATTGTTATCGACCCAATTTCACCAGTTGCTTTTTCGGTTGCTGGGTTTCCGGTGCGGTGGTATGCGATTGCGTATATCATCGCATTTATATCGGGATATTTTATACTGCGACGAATTGGGCGGTCAAAAAATGCCGAATTGCAACTTTCCAAAAAAGAACTTGATGATTTATTGACCGCCGTGATATTGGGCGTGATTGTTGGCGGACGCATGGGTTATGTTTTATTCTATAACCTGCCCTACTTTATGGCGCATCCGTTGGATATTCTTGCCGTTTGGCATGGCGGGATGAGTTTTCATGGCGGACTTCTTGGCGTAATAATTGCGGCGATTATATTCGCAAAAAAATGGCGGCGCGCGTTACAGGTTTTGGATTTAATATCCGTTGTTGCGCCGATTGGTTTTTTCTTTGGGCGGATTGCAAATTTCATAAATATTGAAATTATGGGTCGGCCGACGGATTCCGCGTTGGCTGTCTATTTCAATGGGGTTTCCGATGTCCCCCGTTACCCAAGTCCTTTGTTCGAAGCCGCAACCGAAGGCGTGCTTTTGTTCGGCATTATGTGTTGCCTGTATCGGTTCACGAATTTACGCAAATATCCCGGTGCACTGTGCGGGGCGATGGCGATGTTCTATGCGGTGTTTAGAATCATTTGCGAATTTTTCCGCGCACCCGATGCGCAAATTGGTTTTTTAACCAGTTGGGGATTGACGATGGGCCAGTTATTGTCCGGCATCTTGTTCGTCGCCGGCGCGGTGTTTTTTGCCGCCGCGTTGCGCCATCGCAACAAATGATGGTCTTGGCTTTTCATACATTGCCCGACACGATAAAACATATATCGCGGCGGTAAGTTCAACAAGTTCCGGTTCATATGCGGGATTTTTTTTGAAAAAATTTCGTATGTTGTTCAGCAACAGCATTTGCGACATTGTGTATTCCTTTTGGTTAAAAAGAAAACCACCGAAAACAAATTTCAAGTGGTTGGAGCTAAACAACAATGTAGTTTTGCTGTGCTTATTCAATATATTCGCACACTCCAACCGATGGTTGGAATCACATCCCTTTTTGGGACGACTACATGGGTTGTTTAAGCCCAACAGACGGAACCCCATCTGCCACTTGTATACTAGCATTAAAATATTAAAAATCAATAGGTTTAAAAATTTTTGAAATCCGGCCGCAAATTTTTTGCAAAAAATGCTTGATTTTGTCGGAAAAGAATTATAAGATAGCGTCACGGCATTGGGGTTGTAGCTCAGCTGGTTTAGAGCGTCTGCCTGTCACGCAGAAGGTCGCGGGTTCGAGCCCCGTCAATCCCGCCAGTTTTTTTGTGCTTTCGTTTTGGCCCTATCGTCTAATGGTTAGGACACCGCCCTTTCAAGGCGAGAATCCCGGTTCAAATCCGAGTAGGGCTGCCAAATCAGAGTCACCGTCCGTTTGGGCGGTGTTTTCATTGAAAATCTGCACTGTTGAGGCGGTTCGAAATCCTGATTCTTGGTGGTAGACAGGTTTTTCTGTAAAAATTAACCTAACAAGACGTTGCTTTTGCGAAAGTGTGCCACGAGACCATAGTAAATCCGGCCTTTTGAAAAATTCGCGTCCGTTTTCAATGGCGGTTCGAAATTTTTCAGCGACATTGGATGCTGTGTGGTTTTCCAGTTGTTTTTCCAATGTCTGCTTGTTGGCATTCAGTTCTTTAATTTGCCCTTGGTATATTTTTGCCAATTCATCGTCATCTTTTCCCATGGCATCAATAACCAGCGCAGTAATCCCCGATATTTTATGCTTTATATTGGTTATTTTGGCTATTGTTTCATTATTGATGTTGTTTATCTGGGCTTCTTTGATTTTGCCTATCTTTGTAATCATGTCACAGCATAAATCAAGAAACCTGTCTGTTGCTTTTAATGTGCGCAGTTTTTCCACAAAAGCATCTTCAATAAGGTTCCTGCGTATGGATTTTTTGTGAAACACGCATTCTTTGTTATGGCACCTGTAATATGGGTGCTTGCACCCCCTTGTTCCGCTTTTCGCGTAATAACCGGTTAATGGATGCCCACAATGCTCACAAAACACCTCGTGTCGCAATGGAAAATCATCGGCAATAGTGGAGTTATATGATTTATAACCACCTTTGTCTAATCTGGTTTGAACAGCATCAAACAAATCCATTGGTATCAGTTTAACCATTTTCCATTCTTGTAGTGGTATTTCCCATTTGTCATAAGCAAACACCCCAGTATAAACCACATTGTGCAAGATATCATTTGCGGCTGTATCGGTTATTCTGCGTCCATTCCACACATCATGCGAATTTAAGAAATCCGCGACCGCATGTTTGGTTGCCAATTCTCCACTGGCGTATTTTTCAAATGCTTGCCGTATCAGTGTGGCCTTTGGTTCATCTGGCACTAAAATAACCTTGTTATGTTCATCTTTTTGCCTTTTTAACCCCAATGGCGGATTTAGTGGGTAATAACCAAGTGTCATTAAAGAGCGCATAGAGGCTCTGGTCTTTTCTGATAGTTCGTCACTAAACCGTCGTGCATTTAGTATGTCTATTCCGCGCACAAAACGACCTGTGGCATTGTTCTGTGATTTTCCGGCCACGACCGTTAATAGTTCTATATCGTATTTTATAACCAAGTTTTCAAACCGGCTAAACACCTCTAAATTGCGCGATAATCGCGACATATCAAAGAACAAGACCCTTATTCGCTTGTTTTTCTGTTCTTGGGTTATATATTCCATCATCATGTCAAGCCCCGGGCGGTCAGTTTTCCACCCAGATACCCCGTCTTCATAAAAGAACTTATCAATTATAAATCCGTTGTTTTTCGCATAATCCAAACATGCCTGTTTTTGTGACATGATGGTTTCTTTCTTTGCTTGTTTGTCTGATGAAACACGGCACAGACACAATGTTTCAATTGGTTTTTCTTTGGTTGGTATATATTTTTTCATATTTTTTCCTTTAAGTTTTGTCCCGGATGCCGAAACACCCGGGGGTTAGTTTATATTTGGTCGCATATTATCCACGCATACTCTTCAATCAGTTGCAGGATTTCCTGTAATTGTTCTATTGGCATGTGCGTAGAACCTAAAATGCGCTTTGCCTCAGTGATTGACAATAAAGCCATCGCAACACCTTTTTGGTTGCGTTTCGGCTCTGGTTTGTCCAGTCACTAAAACAATGTTGTTCATTTGCGCTGGTAATAATTTCGATTTGTTCGAT
>JAFRSV010000005.1 GCA_017427405.1 Alphaproteobacteria bacterium | reverse complement strand
TTCTTGATATGCGGTTGTCTGTGGTTGGGTGGCATAAATAACTGTTGGTTCAATTTTTGGCTTTGGTGTTATGCGTTCTTTGTATTTTTCCCACGATTTATCACGCAACTTTGAATTTTTTGCCATTTCCATTATATCATTGTATTCTTGTTCTTCCGCTGGGTTCAACTGTTTACGAATTGACATAAGGTATTGCGCATCCATAACATCCTGCGCCGCATCACGTTTTGCCATTAGCCGTTCACGCACACTATCTGGAAAACCTATGTCGGCAATCTCAAATTCATACGACTTATTTACAATAGCATCCATCAACTTACCGCCATCTGCCTTTCGTGCCATCCAAGTATCAAAGGCAGTGCAAATAATGCTTGATGTGTCCCCGTTTTCTAACTCTTTTTGCTCTTCTTCTGTTAGTGTTTCTTCGCCCCCAGTGTAAAACTTAATAAATTCTGTTTGTTCTTCTGGGGTTAGGGTATTGAATGTGTTTATAAGACGTTTCATATAGTTCAACCTTTTGATTGCTGTATAAACATTCGTAGTATGCAAAGACCGCCGAATAGATTTATACTTGTTATCCGCTATTTTCACGTCCATTCTAAAATAAAAAACACCAGAACGCAATAATAGTCCCTGAGTCAAAGTTCTTACCATTTTTCGTATCATATCTCCACCATCCTTTGTGCGCATTGAGTGATACGAATAACTCTTTGATATTAGGGAATTTTTGTTTTGTGTTTTTCAATTTTTTTCATACGTTTACCAACAAAAAAGAGCCCGTTTTAGGACTCAAATTACTTGGTGGGGATAGTGGGACTTGAACCCACACGGTCGCAATGACCAAAGGATTTTAAGTCCTCAGCGTCTACCATTCCGCCATATCCCCGGACCTTTTCTTTAATCGCGCGACAAATGCCGCGCGATAATAAATGCCTATTTCTAAAATTCCGTGTCCGCCTTTGCCCCTTGGGCTACGGCGAGACACTCAATTTTTCTAATCGTGCGCGATGCGCGCGATAACAAAAATTGGTGGTGGAGCTGATGGGACTCAAACCCACGACCTCTACGATGCGAACGTAGCGCTCTATCAACTGAGCTACAACCCCAAAACTTTTTTCAGGTTTTTCCCCCCTGTGAGGGGTTTGGTGCTGAACGGTGACGGGGTGACTTTACCGCCCGTCTACGTGCGCGTTGCGCACTCCGCCGCGGCACTCAAATTTCTTAATTCGCAAAGCGAATAACGAAATTTGGTGGTGGGCATAAGAAGACTCGAACTTCCAAGGGTCGCCCCACTAGTACCTGAAACTAGCGCGTCTACCAGTTCCGCCATATGCCCAATGCGCCCCCATAATACACCACTTTTACGCACTTTGCAACAAGAAAATAAATAAAGTGTTAGTGTCAGTGGCCGGTGTTAGTGATCGGTAAAAAAGAAATTGCGCCCCCCACACTAACACTAACACTAACACTAACACTTACTCTTGACCAATTTTTGGATTTTTGATAAAATTGTCGCAGAGATGAATAAAATTCTAATTTTATGCGCAATTATTGGGCCGCTTGTTGGCACACCCGCGTATTCTGCGGTGCGTGATACTTCGTCAATTGCACGCACAACCGGCACAGCCACAGTGCGTACAACCGCCACACCACGCACAACCGCACCACAAAATTCCGCATCCAACGTCCGCGCCACACGCAATACCGCCGTCCGCGCCGGCACACTTAGGCTGGATTCCGCACCACGCACAGCCACAAATACCCGCACCCGCGTCATTAGCACCGAAACCCCGGCAAATCCGCGGCGCACGGTGCAAATAGGGCGCGCCACAATCGCCGGCACCCCAAGTGCCGATATTATGGAAACCCGCACCGGTGCGGAATACGCACGTTGTAAAACCGCATACTTTCAATGCATGGATCAATTTTGCCAATTAAAAAATGATGACTATCGCCGCTGTTCGTGCAGTTCGCGAATTTACGATTTAATGTCCACACGCCAAAATATAATCGATACAAATAATAAACTAACCGAATTCACCGAAAACCTTGATGCTGTCGGCCTTAGCGCGGCCCAGGCGACGGCGATGCACACCGCGTCGGACGGCGAAAACGCACTTGTCGCGGACACATCCGCGTCCAAGGCATTACTTACCGCAATCATGAATTCAATTCGCGGTGGCGACACATCCGTCGGCGGTGCGATGTCTGATTTAAACAGCATAAACCTGTCGTTCGACACGGTGAATATGTTCGGCCTTACCGATACGGCTGCCGTTATCGCATCATATAACGGCACGGAACTTTATAACGCGGTATATCCGTCATGTCGCAATATCGTTGCCGCCGATTGCAATAATGCATCACTGCAACGCGCGGTGACGGCGTACCTTATGGCGATAGAGCAAGATTGCAACACGGTGCAAACCGCACTTGAATCAAAACAAAAAGATTTGCGCGCCGCCGTGCGCGAAAGCTCTGCGATGTTGGACCTTGCGCGAATTGAAAACCGCAACAAGCACAATTCGGATAATATGGCAACCTGTATCGGGAATGTAGAGGCCGCCGTCCTTAGCGAGGAAGTATGTGGTGCAAATTACCATAAATGTCTTGATAATGGCGAATTCATTGATGTGACGACCGGCGCGCCAATTGCCGGCGTGGCGCGATTCTATGAATTGCAAGACATATTGAAATTTAACCCGAACAAAGATAATATCGATCAAAAATTGGCACAAAATCCCGATAATCGTAATTTTGTTAAAAACTTTGAAAGCAAAACAAAAAAATTCGCGGAACCCGCACTTAATAAATGTGTCGAAATCGCGGATACGGTTTGGGCGGAATACCTGGACAAGGCATTACTTGACATATACTATGCCCAAAAGTCCAAGGTTCAAACGATTAAAACAGGATGTCTTGATTTTATTTCAAGTTGTTATGATGACCGCGAAACGGCAATAACCGCGGCGATGGCGGAACTTATCGACGGGACAACCGAAATATCACTTTTGCCGGACAAAATCGTCCTTACCCGCGAAATGTGTAATAACTATATTGATTCTTGCAACAATATGTTTGATAACACAAATATAATTGCGGAATATGTTGACCACCAAACCGATACCGATACAACCGCGGCATGTCGCGCCGTGGTGCAACAATGTTTCGATAGTTTCGGCGGTGCAAATTATGAAAACTTTTATTATCCCAGCAGTGGCCTGTTTCAACCAGGCGTGATTGATGATTTGGTATCAAATCATAGCGCACCCGAAACGGAAAAACGCATATCGGCACTTGATTGGTTCACACTTTATGAATATGACGTAACCGGCGAACGAAAACCGGGCTATGTTTCCAAATGCGCACAACGCGTTGCCGAAATCCCAAGTTGCGCCGACAAGGTTGAATTGGTGTTCGGCGGCATGGACGCCATAATCGCAGATCGCGGTATGGATGGATATGGGCAATATATATATACCAAACCCACACATTCCGGGCTTGATGCATACGGATATGGTTGGGCAAAATTGGATGATGGGGTGACAACAATTCCGTGGAATGCCCCAAATTATAAATTCAAAAATCGCCGCCTGCGCCCGACCGGTGTCGCGACCGAGGTTTATAACCAGATTATCGACAACCTGATTACCCAATGCATGAACGTCGAAGGCAAATTCATAGAGGCACAATTTGTGGATCATAATATATATGGTGCAAACATATATGATAACGGCAATTTATGTAAATTATCCCCAAGATTTAACGGTAATCCAACCACCAACGACCCGCGCGACAATGCCGACCTTTATTCAATTGAAGTTAAATATGGATTTCCTATTGGAAAATGTTGGGCAGGTGAAACATTTACTAATAATACTAACGATACCAATTATACATTCAATTGTGAAACCTCAACGAACAATCGTTTCATATCAAACACCCCAGATGATCCCCAAACTACCGCGGACGACCCTGTTCAATTGTATCGTGAAAATATTTGCCCCAAAGATTATATTTCTCAAGCTGATGTTAATGCTTGGGGGATATGTTCTTGTTGGGGAAATGGCGGTAGACGAAGCATGAACGGATATCTGTCTAAATGTGAACCCATAATAAATGTCAAAAACTGGGATGCTAGTGGTGGTATGCTCGACCAACAATTTATTCACTGCGATGATACCAATGACAACGAGCATTATAATATGGTATACATAAATGGCAGTTTCAATATCCCAGAATCAGGTCAGTATCCATCGGTACATTCATACCCACATAACCTTATTCAATTTGTTCAGGCCACCATTCCAAATCAATTTTTACGTTATTGGTGCACATCAACAGTCAACAAAAACACGAACCAAGTTTGCCCATTTAATTTACAAAATCCGAACTGCACAATTCCGGATGGCGTTCCCGACGGCATTACACAATAAAAACCGACGCATTGCACCGATTTTACAAACACCAAGCCAGGGCAAAGCCCTGGCGCAGTCTCGGCGTAGCGAATTCGTCACCGCAAGCGGTGACGCGATGAAAGCGAAGACGAATGGCCACTTACACTTTCCGCTATTATTTTACTTGCCGCGCCTTCGGGGCGTATCCACATATTATCCGCCACATGCAATTCGGCAATAATCTTTTCACGTGCGCCCGGGGCGGTCATTTTATCGAACGCATGCGCGATATTTTTTGCCGTTGCTTTTTCGCCCAAAAATTCCGGATACACCGTGCGATTTAGCAAGATATTTACCAACGATGCCCATCGCACACGTATCAGCAAATGTCCAATCCATGTCGTGACCCTGTTCATTTTATAAACCACAATTGCCGGCACATGCAACATCGCCATTTCCGCGGATACCGTTCCACTTGCCACCACCGCAACATAGGTCCGCCGATAAAGGTCATATCGCGCCACCGCCGGCACAAAATCCACCGCAACCGACCAATTTGCCACAACCAATTTCACATATTCCGCGGTTGTTTCGACAACCGGAATCGCAAATTTATATTCGCCTGCATTTGGGATTTTTTCAATAAATTCACGAAATACCGGCAACAAACGTTTGACTTCGCCCATGCGACTTCCGGGAACAAGTGTTATAATTTTTTCATCCGCCACACGTGGTTTATCGCCCCCAATCAGCCCTTCGGCAATTGGATGCCCAACCGCAATCGTATCCAAACCATATTTGGTGAAATAGGGCACTTCGAAATCAAAAAACGCATACAGTTTATCAAATATCCGCGCATATTTTTTCGCACGCCCCGGCCGCCAGGCCCAAACCTGGGGCGCGACAACATGATGAAATTTTAATCCGCGTGCAATCATTTCGCGTGCGCGCGCACTTTTGCGCAATTTTTTAATCACCGAACGCGCAAAGCCCGGCGAATCAATTGTTAAAACAACATCCGGTACATATTTAATAATCGCATCGACGGTCTGATTTATACGCCGCGACAGTGTGCGCGCATGCGCCAAAACCTCTATAACACCCATAACCGACAAATCAGACATTGGGAAAATGGATTTTAATCCACATGCCGTCATTTCTGCGCCGCCAATACCGGCAAATTCCGCGTTCCGCATTTGTCGCATTATTCGCGCCCCCAATGCATCACCCGACACTTCGCCCGCAATGATAAAGATTTTTTTATTCGGCATTTCCGGTCGTTCCAATTCCGCGTTTTGAACGGTTTTCTATGAAATCAATCGCATCCATTGCGTATTTATTGTTTTTTACTTCCTTGCGCACGCGGGCCAAGCGTTCCGCAACCGTGCCACCCGTTTCACGAAATACCGCCGAATAAACGGAATGAATCGCGTGCATATCTTCGTTCGTGAACCCGTGCCGCATCAGTCCCACACGATTTATCGTTCGATATGTCGCCCGCGGCCCATCATATATCGCATATGGTAAAATATCATTTGGCACGCCGGACATTCCGCCAATAAATGCATTGCGCCCGATGCGCGCAAATTGCAAAACCATAACGCCACCCGATAAAATCGCAAAGTCTTCAATTTCAACATGACCGGCAACCTGGACCAGGTTAGACATAACCACACTGTTTCCAACCTTGCAATCATGCCCAACATGCGCATTCACCATAATTTGACAATCGTCACCAATAACCGTCCCATCCGACGCCGGTGTTCCCGAATGAATTGTCACATATTCACGAATTTTGCAACGCTTTCCAATGCGCAACCCCGTCATGGCGGATTCATCTTGCCATTTTAAATCCTGGCTCATGACGCCAAGAACCGCAAAAGGATAAATAATTGAATCATCACCAATACTGGTTTTCCCACCCAAAACCACATGCGACACCAATTCAACCCGATCGCCCAATACAACATCGGGACCAACAATGCAAAAAGGCCCAATTTTACAGTCCGCGCCAATCTTTGCGCCCGGCTGTATAACCGCACTTGGATGTATTTCTGTCATATAATCACCCCATCTTTTACATGGATGATACCGCACACACAGAAATTTTGTTATTCAGTAAATATAACGAATTATAACAAGAATCGTGCATCGGGGCGAACATCTTCGGAATTCAAAACCGCAATCCAAAACAACCCAAGCACACTTATCGTCGGCACATCAATCAAAATTCCAAACATTATGACCGCAAGTCCCATCATCTTGCCACGCACACTGTCCGCGACAGATTCACGATGCCAAACCGACATTGCGAACAAAACAAACGCCATAAAGGTTGTTGCAATAAAAATCGGTACCGCTTCGGTAAGCAAAAATAGTACCATACACAGCGCGGTTCCAAATCGAACAAGCCATTTAAGTTTAACAAACGCACTTTTATGAATCCGCCCGCGCGCCGGCACAATATCCGTTGCGACCGCCGCGGCAATCAATATCCCCGTCATCATAATTCCGATTAAATGTATTGGGGTCAGGTTACCAAGTTGCCCAAACCTAAAAAATTCGGGTTGCATCAGCAATGCAATTGTTGCCAAAAACATCAACACCGACATACACGGCACACCACGCAACCGCCATGCCCGCGTGCGCCCAATCAAAAGTCCGGCGCACACGGCACCAACCTGTAAAATCGGTCCCCACCAGTGCAATGTGTCACTAAACCCGACCGGCACCATCAAAAGCAAGAATAGGGCGACATTTATCCACCACCGCCGCCGCATACTGGCGCGGGCACTTCCATACCATATTGGCAACGGCACAGCGCGCGTTTTTGTTCCGATAAAGATGCACGAAACAAACAAAATTCCCGCCGTCATCCACGGCAAAAGCGACACACCATCACGTAAAACGTCATAGTTCCCGCCCATAAAAACAACCCAAAGCGCAAGCATAATAATACACCAAAACGCAATTCGTTCCGGATTTACAAAATTCGCAAACCCAAGTTTTTTTCCGTAAAAACGCCCGAACAAATATACGCCTATGAACAACGGCACGCACAACACCGCATTCCAAAAAAACGCCGGCGCGACAATTGCAGCGTTATTAAAAGCACTTATTGCACTGCTGACCACAACATTATCTTGAAACATAAACTTGCCTTTTGATTTGAAAAGATTATTATACATATATGACTAAAAAACAAGGCTTTTTTACCATAATGGGTGGCCGTGTCAAAATGCAATTTGGCACATATAACCCAACATCTGATGCGGTATGGCTTGCCGCGTTTGTGGACACGCGCCCCAAAACGGTTTTGGATGTTGGCACGGGAACGGGCGCGGTTGCGCTTTGCCTTATGGCGCGAATTCCTGAAATTGACATGACCGCAATTGATGTGTCCGATGAAATGTTGACGGCGGCACGACAAAATTTCGAACTAAACGGTAAAAAAGCCGACTTTATAAATGCCGATATATTATCATGGCGCACAAATAAAATCTTTGATTTGGTTATAACAAACCCACCATATTTCAAGGGAATGCCCGCGGCGCACAATGCACACCACAATGCCGATTTAACCCTTTGGACACGCCGGTGCATTGCACGCACCCGTCCAAACGGCACATTTGCGACAATTGTCGATGCCGCCGAATGCGCACCTGTTATCGCGGAAATGTCCGCGCATTGTGGCGACATTAAAATTTTGCCGTTATGTAGCAATAAAAACACCGCCGAACGTGTTTTGCTGTCCGCCCGGGTGGGGCGCGCATCACATACGACGATTTTTTCACCCCTTTCCATGAATTGCGATACCGTTTTGCGCGACGGAAGACCCGTCAAAGACATTATATCCGGGGTCTAAATGTGATTTCTTGACTATTGCAGATTATTGCTCTATGATTTGATAGTTATGATAAATTTTATAACACGATATTTTACATCACTTTGGGCGTTCATAACCGCACCTTTCCGGGCAATATGGCGCATCATCACGCGAATTTTCCCACCGCGCGAATTTACCGTTATGGACACGCCACGCGGGAATGTTTACACTTTTCAACAGAGCAGTTTTTGGCGTTTCACCAAATTTTGCGGTAAAATCGGATTATTTGTTTGGGCCACATGGTCAACCTATGTATTTTTATATCATCGTCCAATGCTGCAAACGCGAACGATTCAGTTGGAAAATATGAAGCAAAAATATGCCCATCATATGATTGACCTTGGAAAATACCTTGAAAAATACAACGAACTTACCAAAAACGTCAATGTTATCGACGATAAATTGTTAAAAGACACAAAACTAACCACCGAAGAAAAAGAGGCACTTATCAACGAACGTCTTAAAACCTGGGGTGAATTGGATTTCCTTAAAACCCGCGTGACTGAAATGTTTACCGACGAAGATTACGCCCCCGAATATACCAAGGTTTCAGATTTGGCGGTTGAATATGAATTAACATTGGCGGAAAACATTGAAATTAAAAAACGCGATATTGAATTACTTGAAACCGTGGCCAAGGTTATTGATGCCGACAATAAAATCGTTGATGCGGTTTCCAAACTTGCCGGCGACAAGGTTGCAGAATTGCGCGATGAATTGCACCACATAAACGGAACACTTGCGACATTGGGCCTGTCGGAGGCAACACTTGTTAAAAATGCGAATCGGTTTTCCAATCAATTTGTTGGCGCGGTATTCAATCCGCTTGAAATCGATAAAGAATTGGACGAAAAATATCAAAAATTGGCGGATAACATAACACTTTGGAACGGCCTTAGCAAATTAAAGAAAACATTACCACTTGGCGCACCGATTAAGGATGTGCGCGTCACATCACGGTATGGCCGGCGTAAGGATCCATTTACCGGCGAACAAAAACAACACAAAGGTATCGATTTCGCCGGGAAAATTGGCACCGAACTTATGGCGGTGGCGCCGGGCCGCGTAATATCAGCGGGCGAACGCGTTGGATACGGCACAACGGTTGAAATCGACCACGGACTTGGGTTCACAACATTGTACGCACACCTGTCAAAAATTGCGGTATCGCGCGGCGATTGGGTACGTCCGGGAACAATTGTTGGGCTTGGGGGCTCTTCGGGGCGGTCAACAGGTCCACACTTGCACTATGAAATACGGTACAAGGGAAATCCATTTGACCCCGAAAAATTTGTAAAGGAATAAAAATGTTGGCATTTACAAACGCAGATGAAAAAACTTCACCGACCATAATTGGCGCGGGATGCAAACTGACCGGCAATATCATAACCGACCACAGCGTCCAAATCCATGGCCACATTGTTGGCGATGTCACGGCGGACACAATCGTTATCGGCCGTGGTGGTGTTGTCGAAGGAAAAATTCAGGCAACAAACCTGTTTTTGCATGGAACGCTAAACGGTCCGGCGACGGTTGATATTGCAAATGTGTTTAGTCATGCACAAATGATTGGCACATTGTCGTATCGAACATTAAATATAACCGCCAATACGGGACTTGAATGCAAATTGGCAAAGCGCAAGGATAAATAAAGATGAATAAAAATATCGACAAGGTATTTATTGCCGCCGACCACCGCGGGGTAGGGCTAAAACTCTATTTAATCGAAATGCTAAGTGCGCTTGGGTATAACATGGTGAACCTTGGCACGGACGATTTAGATACACCGGTGGATTTTCCGGATGTTGCAAAAACACTTGCCGATGCAATGTTGGATACGCCGAATGCGCGCGGGATTTTGGTATGCGGCACTGGCGCGGGCGTTCAAATTGCGGCAAACCGTTATCGTCATATCCGCGCATCACGCTGCGATAGACCGGACCAGGCCCGCGATGATAGATTCCACGACGACATAAATGTTTTGGCACTTGGTGCGGACGATATTGATATTGAAATGGCGTTTTTATGCGCCCAGGCATTTTTGGAAAGCCCATTTGACGATTGCGAGAAACGCCGGCGGCGGATTGAAAAGATATCGTAGTGGCAGTGATTTTTACTTCTGACACGAATTTTTCAAATACTGTTCAATATGCACCTTCAAACTCGGCATATTTAGATTAATTGTCCACGGACATTGTTCTGGCTCACCCGATTGCGCAAGTCCGCACAGTTGAATATTGCGTTCCTTGATAGCCATGCATCGTTTTGAAAGCACCTTAAACCAATCCTTATAACTTTTTGCTTTTGGGGTCTCTTGCTTTCGCATGGCCCACAAAAAAAACAACACAACACATTGCTTTTTGGCAAAGCTGTGCTTTTCCCGACATCTTTTGCACGCTGCCACACACTTTTCATGATTTTCCGCACGATATTCAACACGATATTCGGCAAATTTTTGATAATTATCTTGGTAATACTGTTGGAAAACCTCTTTATTATCTTGGTACCGTTGCCTTGCTCTCTCCGAAATTTTATCATAATTCTTATTATAATAGTTTAGTTGATAAGCCTTGCGTTTTGGGGAAACGGGTTTGCCTTTTTCATGTGTTACATAATAATGATGACGATACGCGGCAACTTTCTCTGGATTTTGCTTGCGATACCGTTCGCTTCGGGCTAAAAATAGTTCTGGATTTTCTAGATAACACGCCCGGCGACGCGCAAGAATTTCTGGCTTGTTCTTTTCGTAATCTTGATGTTTTTTCGCCGCCGCACGTTCTTTTTTAGACTTACATATTTCACTTAGTTTTTCAGGCAAAATATTAGATGCACTAATCTCCTCGGCGGCTTTATTAGCCTTTTTAACGAATCTATTTAGCACCGATAATTTTTCAGGCAATATTCTGAACGGCAAACTTTCCACTACAAACTGTAACAACAGTTCATCCAGATACGCTTTCCCCAAAACCAATTTTTCAAATTGTTGTTCAGTAAAAACACCGTTTAAGTTTTCTTTTTCCAAGAAATCTTTTATATCTCTTGGATGACTTAACATATACCATTCAACAAAAACTTCCGACAAATACGAAATATGCGAATTAACCGTATCAAACATCCCAACCGATTGGGTACATCGCAAATAATCTTCACGCCCAGGCGCATTATTTTCACCCATAAAAAAACCAACATTTTCATCGCGCATTGGTCGATTTGCCTAATTACCATTAAAGAATAGGGCAGTCATATTATTTATTATAACTAATAGGCTGCAATAATTTAGACTGTTGGATGGTTTGCACATAGAACCTGTTTGCTTCTTCGTACGACATTGTATCGGCCGGCAATGTTACATCACCACTCATCAAATTAAGGATTAATAAATTTTGAAAATTTACCGCGTCCCGAATTTCAGAAAGCCTTCTATTTTCTACTGCACCTTCAATAGCTATAAGGCCCAATAAAATAAGCCAATATTTCGAATCACCCGACAATTTCTGACTTTTTTTTGGATCATCTGTATCATTCATTTCGCGTTTTTTGTCTACTTCACTAGTTGCTATCATTTTAGTTCCTTTTATCTGTTCACTACGCCAGATATAACACAAAAACAATAAATGTCAAGTTGTTTTAATAAAAAAATAAAAAACCGCCCATTTGGGCGGTTTCACTAACACTAGCCACTAACACTTATCACTATTTCTTCACCACAAAATTCACCAATTTCCGTGGCACAACAATGGTTTTGATTATTTCCGCGCCGTTCAGTTTTGCGGCAACCGTATCACGCGCAATTTGTGCCAAATCCCCATCGGTCGCGTTCAAATCGGCAACAAATTCACCAACACGCTTGCCATTTATTGTTATCGCAAAGACGGCGGTTGTTTGCACCAATTTTGATGCATCAAATGTCGGCCACGGTTCAAAGACCAACATATCCGCGTGTCCCAATTTTTCCCACATTTCTTCGGTCAAATGTGGCGCAAACGGATTTAACACCTGAATCAACACTTCATACGCCCGCCGCGGCATTTTCCCGCCCGAAAACGCGTTCAAAAATTCCATCATTGCAGAAATCGCCGTGTTGAATTTCATCCCATCCAACCGTTCCGTCACATCCGCCACCAGGCGATTTATCAAAACATCTTGCTCGGAATTTGACGCATCATCGGTCAGATTATCACTTGCCGCCTCTACACGACGCAGGAAACGTTCAACCCCGCGCAATGTATCTTCGGACCAGTTCATATTATTCTGTTCCCATGGCGCAAGGTAAAGTATGGCCAACCGGCACGCATCCGCGCCCACACGCGCCACCACATCGGACGACGGCACGACATTGCCACGCGACTTTGACATTTTTTGCCCATCAGCCCCCATAATAAGTCCGTTGCTGGTGCGCTTTTTATACGGTTCGACCCCCGGGACATAGCCCAAATCCGCCAACGCCTTGTACCAAAACCGTGAATAGAGCAAGTGGCGCGTTGTGTGTTCCATACCCCCGTTATAATGATCGACCGGCATCCATTTGTCTAACTGCGCGCGCGAACAAAACTCTTTATCATTCCGCGGGTCAAGGTAACGCATAAAATACCACGATGACCCCGCCCATTGTGGCATAGTGTCCGTTTCACGACGCGCCGGGCCGCCACAGGCGGGGCAGGTTGTCTTTATCCAATCGGTCGCCCGCGCAAGTGGACTTTCGCCGGTATCGGTCGGCTTGTAATCTTCCATATACGGTTGCAACAACGGTAATTCGGATTCAGGTACCGGTTGCCACCCGCATTTTTCACAATACACCATCGGAATTGGTTCACCCCAATACATTTGTCGCGAAAATCCCCAATCTTTTAATTTATATTTCTTGGTTCCGCGCGCAAAGCTATGTTCAGCACCATACTTGATAGCGGCGGCAATTGCATCATCTTTGCCCATTCCGTCAAGGAAAGATGAATTTATATGCGTACCGTCACCTTCCCATACTTTGTCCGGTTCACCACCCGAAAGCACAGGGATAATTTCCAAACCGAACTTTTTCGCAAAGTCCCAGTCGCGCGAATCATGTGCCGGCACCGCCATAATCGCCCCAAAACCATAGTCCGCCAAAACATAGTCCGATATAAAGATTGGGATTTCTTTGTTATTAAACGGATTTGTCGCCATCACGCCATCTAACTTTACGCCCGTCTTGTCTTTCGTAACATCTGTCCGTTCAATTTCAGATTTTGCCTTTGCCGCGGCGATATAGTCACGTACCGCATCAGTGTTTTTAATTTTTCCTTCATCCAACCATTTCTTTACCAATTTATGTTCCGGCGCAATAACACAGAACGTCACACCAAATATGGTATCCACACGCGTGGTATAGACCGTCATAATATCGTCACCGACCCGAAAATCGACATCCGCGCCGTACGAACGTCCAATCCAATTGATTTGCATTGTTTTAACCTTTTCAGGATAATCAACCAAAGCCAAATCGTCGATTAAACGGTCCGCGTATTTTGTTATTGCTAAATTCCATTGCAATTTCATTTTCTTTTCAACCGGCCCATGACAGCGTTCACAAGCCCCATCTTCCAATTCTTCGTTGGTAAGGTTCGTCTTGCAATTCGGGCACCAATTCATCGGCAATTCAGATTTATACGCCAAACCTGCACGCCAGAATTGAATAAACATCCATTGTGTCCATTTGATATACTCCGGATCCGATGTCGCAATCTTGGAATCCGGATCAAACGAAAGCCCCATAACGGAAATATCTTTTTCAAAGATTTTTATCAGTTCCGCAACGGAATCCCGCGGATGCTTTCCAATCTTGGTCGCGTATTTTTCGGACGAAATACCCATAGAATCGTACCCGATCGGAAACAGGACATCAAAGCCACGCATACGCTTATACCGCGCCATAACATCCATACCCGTGTACGGCAACATATGACCGACATGCAACCCCGAACCCGACGGAAAGGGGAATTCAATCAGATTATAATATTTCGGCTTTGACCCGTCGTTTTTCGGCACAAACGCGCGCGCATCGCGCCAACGCGCCTGCCATTTTTCATCACGTTCAATTACTTTCTTTATATCATCAGATGCCATATCGCGCCCCTTTGGAATAAATCGACAACGCCAAGATTACCAAACTTATCCCCGATTATCAAGTTTTTTATATTTTGTGGTATAATAATACCATAACGATTTTTCTTGACTTTTCTGCACGCTTGGGCAATAATGTGCCACGAACTTTTAATAAAACAAAAGGGTAAAACAAAAATGGTGGCGACAAAATCGTTAAAAAAGTGCGAATTAGATGCCAAATGGTATCTAATTGACGCAACCGATTGCACGCTGGGGCGTTTGGCGGCGTATACCGCGAACATCTTGCGTGGCAAGAATAAACCAACATGGACACCGAACATGGATTGCGGCGATCATGTTATCATTATCAACGCCGACCGGGTGGCGCTTTCGGGGACCAAGGCCGACAAGACAAAATTCTATTGGCACACAACATATCCTGGCGGAATCAAAGAACGCACATTGGGTCAAATGCGCGCCGAAAAGCCAACTATGCTCGTTAAAAATGCCGTTAAACGCATGATGGGCCGTCGCACGGCGGTTGCGTTGGCGGATAAACGCCTAACCAAACTGCACGTGTATGCGGGGGCGGAACATAAACATGCCGCACAAAATCCGGTTGTGATTGACTTTGCGGGATTGAATCGTAAAAACAAAAGGGGCGAATAATGGCTAACGACACAAAAAAGACAACCGCCAAGGCGACAACTGTAAAGAAAGCGGCCCCGGCAAAAAAGGTGGCGACGCCAAAGGCAACAACCAAGACAACGGTTAAAACCGCCGCGGCGAAAAAATCCGCCGCAACGGTTGCGACACCAAAATTGAACAACGCAATCTATGCCACGGGCAAGCGCAAGGATTCTGTGGCGCGCGTATATATGCTGCCGGGCAAGGGCAACATTGTTATCAACGAACACCCAATGGCCGAATATTTTCGCCGTCCGGTGTTGCAAATGATTTTGAATCAACCATTTGCGGTCACCAAACGCGAAGGTGCATACGACGTATTTGTCATGGTTATGGGTGGCGGTTTATCGGGCCAGGCGGGCGCGGTAAAACACGGAATTTCCAAGGCATTGGAAAAATCCGAACCGGATTTGCGCGCGGCGTTAAAGGCCGCCGGGTTCCTTACCCGCGATAGCCGCGTTGTCGAACGTAAACACTATGGTTATCACAAGGCACGTCGTTCAACACAGTTCAGCAAACGTTAACATTAGTGTTAGTGACGGGTGTAAGTGGTCAGTCCCGCCGGAAATACCCGGCGGGTTTCTTTTGCGAACAAAGAACGAATTCCATTTTTTCTAAAAAAAGTTGAATTTTCGAAAAAATGCGTGTATACTGGCGCGGAACATTTCATCCAAAGGAAAATATTATGATAAAAAAAGATAAAATCAAAGACTTACATTATTCTGTGACCGGTGTCATTACCGCCGATGAATTGCAGTCCGCCGCCGACAAAATTCTTGAAAAATACGGTGCGGATGCCAAAATGCCCGGCTTTCGCAAGGGGCATGTGCCACTTACCGTTTTGCGTCAAAAATATAACGCGTCCGCAATGGCCGATGCGATTGATAAGTTAATGAACGCGGATTTGGAAAAATACGCCGCCGATAAAAAAATCCGCCTTGCCGGTGCGCCGCGTGCGGACCTGGGCAAATGGGAAATAGGGCGGGATGCGGAATATACCTTAGAATTCGATATTTTGCCGACATTACCGGCGATTGATTTGGAAAAAATCACCGTCACGAAAAAAGTGACAAAATTACCAGAATCCGAAGTTGAAACCGCAATTGAAAACCTGCGTCGTGCGCGCAGTGTTGCGGAAAAACAACCCGAAAATTACAAGGCGCAAAATGGCGACACCGCGGTTATTGACTTTACCGGTTTTATGGACGACAAAGAATTCGACGGTGGCGCGGCAAAGATGCATCACCTTGTCTTGGGTTCGGGATCGTTTATCCCGGGTTTCGAAGATCAAATTATCGGCCACAAATCGGGTGACAAATTTGATGTCCATGTAAAATTCCCGCGTGATTACCATGCGGACAATTTGGCGGGCAAACCCGCGCGTTTTGCAATAAAATTGCACGAGGTTCGCAAACACATCTTGCCGGAATTAAATGACGATTTTGCGCGTGAAATCGGCCAAGAATCGGTTGAAAAATTGCGCGAACATATTCGCAACATCTTAACCGAACAATATGAAAACGCCGCACAATCTGAAATGCGCAATGAATTGTTGGACACATTGGCGGACAAAGTAAAACTTGATTTGCCGGAAACATTGGTGGACCAAGAATTACAAATGGCGAAAAACGAACACGAACATAAACATTCGCACTGTGACGGCGATTGCGACGGAAAATGCAAATTTGACGAGAAAAAAGAACGCAAGGAAGCCGAACGCCGTGTGAAATTGGGGCTGATACTTGCAGAGTGGGGCACACAAAACAAGGTCGAAGTTTCGCGTGACGATTTACAACAGGCGATTTGGGCAGAGGCATCACGTTACCCCGACCCCAAGCAAGTGTTTGAATTTTATAACAAAAATCCAAACGCGCTTACCATGTTGCGTGGCATGATTTTCGAAAGAAAGGCGTTGGACGAAATGCTAACGCATGTGAAACAAAAAGAAAAATCGGTCAAACCCGAAGAATTGTTTCAGCAAGCATCGGCAAGGTAAAAAGAAATCGCCAGAAATGGCGATTTTTTTATGGACAGGTTTCAAAACTAGTTAAAACAAAAAATCCGGTTGAATCTTCGTATGTTTGCGAATATTGTGACACACAAAAATTTATACTTGTTGCGCCATTGCTTTCCGTTGCAAAACCGTCCGGACACGTTTTCCGACATTCCGCCATCATATTATCCGCCGACAAATTAAAATCTATCACACACCCCGGTGCATAATAGGGCACAGCAACCTGTTCATTACACATCACAACACCCCAATTTCCACTTGTGCCTTCTGGACGTAAAATAATTCCATCATCAGGCGAAGACAAAGGCGTTGGCAAATATCCCGGTTCGCACTGACGACAGAACTGATGACGAAAAGAATAGCGAACATGGTCATTAACGCTGGTGGTTCTATACCTATCCGCATCCGTCACATAGAAATCTGAATTAGCCGCTATACAGTGACCATCCGCCGCCACACCACCAACATCGTGCACAATATCCCTATCAACAACCGAACATGTACAATTTTTTGTATCCCACGCATTTTCTGACGGTCTCCATTTCGCATATCCAACCTGTACCCATTGGTCACAATTCCACCCAACCGCAAAATGATCCACTACAAACATACTGCACGCCCGCGTGTTTGAATAACAAGTATTGTTTTCCATATGACATGCACCAACTATTTGCGCAGCCGTTATGTTCCCGGTCGCAATATCGCACAACTCGTAATACTCGCAAGGACTTGGACATTTACTCTCCACCTTTTTACACTTTTTACCATCTGGGTTTCCACCAAATGGACACAGGTCATCATACCCATAACAATTACAATGCGAACAACCCATATAACCCGTTAATCCATCACAAGATTCACAAATTGCCGCGCCAACAAGGTTATAACCCGTCACAACCTTTCCAACGTCACACCCATCGGCCGCATCGCACCAGCAACACTGCGCCCATGCGCCTTTGGCGATACAAACCGCGAGCAGGGTAATAAAAAATCGGCTATTAAACCCCAATTTGATTCAATCCTTTTCCGCATCAAATTATACCACCACCAACGCCACCCACGCAAGCGCAAAAAACATAGCAAAACAAAAGTTTTGTCAACAAATTGGCGTTTTATCGGTTTTTTTAGCAACAAAATCACCACAAACCCGCAAAAATCCGCCACTTTCGCGTTTTTTAGGGGCAGAATAGGGCGTTTTTCCAGTTATACACCACGGAGATCCCGCATCGGGACGCAGAATAACGGTTCTTTTTCCCGCCATGCCACGGTATTATCTTGTTGAACATCGACAAGAACGACAAGACACCGCTTTTCAGCGGTATGACAACATTATACCAGTATGTCATAGCTTTATCATGCGCCAGAATATCATAAAACATATCCCGCACCACAAACCTAAAACATTTTCCACCCATATTATGTATAGTTTTTATCATGCGCCAGAATATAAAACGGATTTCTGCACCACAAACCTAAAACATTTTCCACCCATATTATGTATAGTTTTTATCATGCGCCAGAATATAAAACGGATTTCTGCACCACAAACCTAAAACATTTTCCACCCATATTATGTATAGTTTTTATCATGCGC
>JAFRSV010000001.1 GCA_017427405.1 Alphaproteobacteria bacterium | reverse complement strand
CCCGGCTGTTCAGCCGGACCCCTTTCCCAGGGAAAGGGGAGCCCCCCGCCCCGTTCCACGGGGCACCCCTCTATAAGAGGGGAACTTCGCTTTCTGGAATTTTTGCACAAAAAACGGGCGCGTCCGTCTTCGCTACTGCTCCGTCGCGATTGGATGCGCCCGCACTGACCACTTACACTCTCTTACAATTTTATTTGCAAAACTATAAAAATATCGTATAATCCCACGCGGCGAAGAAAGAATTGTTCATTCTTGCATTTTGCACCCGGAATGCAAAAACGAATAATTTTTCTTCGCAGGTAAAAAAATAAACTGATAAATATGGAGAAAAATTATGTCAGAAAAAAAGTTAAACAACCCGGTTGTGGTTGAAGTGCCTTATGGTAATGAAACATTAAAATTGGAAACGGGCCGCTTGGCCAAACAGGCAACCGGCGCGGTTTTGGCAACGATGGGCGAAACAATGGTCTTGGCCACCGTGTGCGCGGAAAAAACCGCCGTCGAAGGCCAAGATTTTTTCCCACTTACCGTTGATTACCAGGAAAAATTTGCGTCCGCCGGTCGTATCCCAGGGTCGCGTGACCGCCGTGAAGGCAAGGCCAGCATGGGCGAAACATTGATTGCGCGTCTTATTGACCGCCCAATTCGTCCATTGTTCCCGGAAACTTTTAAGAACAAGGTTCAAGTCGTAGCCCAGGTTTTTTCATATGACCGTAAAAATCAACCTGATATTTTGGCGATGATTGCGTCCAGTGCGGCGTTGGCGTTGTCTGGGGTGCCGTTCGCGGGGCCAATTGGTGCGGCGCGTGTCGGATATAAAAACGGCAAATACATTTTGAATCCATCCGCCAAAGAAGTCGAAGATTCTGAAATGGATTTGGTTGTTGCGGCAACCAAGGACGGCGTATTGATGGTTGAATCTGAAATCGGCGAATTGGACGAGGCAACAACCCTTGATGCCGTAAAATTCGGGTTTGATGCACAACAAACGGTTATCAAGGCAATCAATGATTTAACCGCCAAGGCCGGCAAAGAACGCTGGGCAATTCCGGAAAAAACACCGGAATATGTCGAAATGGAAAAACGTTTCGAACAATTTGCGCCGGAAATCGAAAAGGCATTGGGAATTAAGGAAAAATTGGTTCGTCTTGAAACACTGGGCGATATTCATGTGGCGGCAAAGGCACTGATTCCGGAAATGTTCCCCGACACGGTGGTTGCGACATCGACATTGGAATCGTTCGCGGACGAAATTGTTGAAAACATCACCGCACGCATTATGCGTTCGAATATCTTGGCGGGCCGGCCGCGTATCGATGGCCGCGACACAAAGACCGTTCGCCCGATTGAAATCGAACTGGGGGTGTTGCCGCGTGCGCATGGTTCTGCGCTGTTCACGCGCGGCGAAACCCAGGCATTGGTGTCATTGACACTTGGCGGTGGCAAGGATGCATTACCACTTGAAACATTGGACGGTGACGCGGAACGCGAATTTATATTGAATTACAACTTTCCGGGATTTTCGGTCGGCGAAGCCAAGGGGTTGCGTGCGCCGGGTCGTCGTGAAATTGGTCATGGAAACCTTGCGTGGCGCGCGGTTCATCCAATGGTGCCATCGCGCAAAGAATTCGATTATGTAATTCGTATTTGTTCCGATATTTTGGAATCGAACGGTTCGTCATCTATGGCGACGACATGTGGTGCGACACTTGCCATGATGGACGGCGGTGTTCCGATGAAACGCCCGGTTGCCGGTATTGCGATGGGTCTTATTAAAGAAGGCGACGATTACGCAATTTTGACCGATATTTTGGGTGACGAAGACCACCTTGGGGATATGGATTTCAAAGTGACCGGAACCGACCGTGGTGTCACCGCGTTGCAAATGGATATTAAAATCACATCCATTACATTTGAAATTATGGAACGCGCCCTGGCCCAGGCAAAGGACGGCCGTATGCACATACTTGGCAAAATCACATCGGCAATCGAAAAACCGCGCGACCATGTGTCACAGTATGCACCGCAACTTTACACGATAAAGATAAATCCGGACAAGATTCGCGATGTTATCGGCAAGGGTGGCGTTGTGATTCAGGCGATAACCCGCGATACAAACACAACGATTGATTTGGAAGATGACGGCACGGTCAAGATTCTTGCGGTGACAAAAGAAGATGCGAATGCCGCAATTGCCAAAATAAAAGAAATCGTTGCCGAACCGGAAGAGGGCGTTATTTACCACGGCACGGTCACCGGTGTCAAAGATTTTGGTATCTTTGTCCGTATCCTAAGCGGATTTGAAGCGATGGTTCATATTTCTGAAATCACCGGCAAACATCTGAAAAAAATCGAAGATGCGAACCTTAAAGAAGGTGATGAAGTTTATGTGAAATATACCGGTATCGATAAACGCGGTAAAACACGGTTTTCAATGGTTGGAATCGACCAAAAAACCGGGAAAGAGGTTGAAGAAACCAAAGAAGAACCAAAAGAAGAAAAATAAAAATTCCGGTCACACGACCGGAATTTTATCCCAATTAAGTAAGGAAATAAAATGGATATGGAATCTTTGATGGCCCAGGCGGGTGAATTACAGGCCAAAGTTGCCGCGGCCCAGGAAAAATTGGGTGGCATGCATGTCAAGGGACTTGCCGCCGGTGGTGCGTGCATTGTTGATATGTCGGGGAAATACGATATAAATTCCGTGACAATAAATCCGGCCTTGCTGGCCCAGGGTGCACCGGCGGTGGAAAACGCCGTTTTGTCGGCAATGCGCGATGCCAAGGCAAAGGCGGACACATTGATTGACGATGTTATGTCGGACGCCACGGCGGGCATGCCAATACCACAATAATCCCCTTCGCCGGCGAAGTGGGGGGCGCAGAAAAATCTGGACAATCATAAAAATATAAAATATGATTGCAAAAGTTCGGATGTTTAGCTCAGTTGGCTAGAGCATCTGCTTTACACGCAGAGGGTCAGGGGTTCGAGTCCCTTAACATCCACCACAACAATTTGTTAACCTGCGCCATAAAAGCGCAGGTTTAAAAATTGTTAGTGCCGCGGCGGAGTGCGCAAAGCGCACGAAGACGGGCCAGATTCCAAATAATCGGCTTGGCCTATTGTTAACCTGCGCCATAAAAGCGCAGGTTTAAAAATTGTTAGTGCCGCGGCGGAGTGCGCAAAGCGCACGACTTACACCAAGCCAGGGCAAAAGCCCTGGCGCGGCCTCGGCACCGCACCCAGCGGTGACGGATAATCACTAACACTAACACTTGAATTTTTATAAACATTTGCTATTCTTTGCGCAAAGGAAAGACGTCATGGATACCAGTTATACAGTTCTTGCACGCAAATACCGCAGTCAAGATTTTGCATCGCTTATTGGTCAAGATGTTTTGGTTAAAACACTAACGACCGCGATTAAAACAGGGCGCATCGCGCACGCCTATATTTTCACCGGAATTCGTGGGACGGGAAAAACCAGTACCGCGCGTATTTTGGCCAAGGCGTTAAATTGCCTGTCCACCGATGGGCCAACGGCAACGCCGTGCGGAACGTGCGAAAATTGTCGCGCAATCGCCGCGGGCCAACATATTGATGTTTTGGAAATTGACGCGGCATCGCATACGGGTGTTGATAATATGCGCGAAATTTTGGATGCCGCACAGTATCGTCCCACAAACGGCCGCTACAAGGTTTATATCATCGACGAAGTTCATATGTTGTCGTCCAGTGCGTTTAACGCATTGCTTAAAACGCTAGAAGAACCGCCGGCGCATGTTATATTCATCCTTGCCACGACCGAAATACGCAAGGTTCCCGTCACGATTCTTTCACGGTGCCAACGGTTTGATTTGGTGCGCGTTCCGGTTGATACACTTAAAAAACATTTTGCGTGGATTGCGGAACAGGAAAATGTCGAACTTAGTGACGCGGCAAATGAATTACTTGCGCGGGCGGCGGATGGTTCGGTGCGCGACGGGCTATCTTTGCTGGACCAGGCGATTGCACAAACCGGCGGAAACGTCGATGAAAAATCAGTAATGGATATGTTAAAGCGCGCGGACCGCGGTGTCGTCGTTGACTTTATGCAGACGATTTTATCGGGAAATGTTTCGGCGGCACTTGCCAAAACGGACGAAATTTATACCAACGGCGCGGATTTAACAATGTTGCTTACCGATATGATGGAATGGGTTCATTGGGCAACGCGTATGCACCCCGTCCTGCGCGCCGGTGACAGCAATCATGTCCCATACACCGCCGACCAACGTGAACGTATAAATGAAATAAACAAACACGTATCGTTAAACACGCTTTCCCGTATATGGCAGGTTTTGGTTGCGTCTGTTCCGGAAATGGCGGCGGCAACAAATCAGAAACAATGTTTTGATATGTTGGTAATTCGTTTAATGCATATTGCGGATATGCCATCGTTGCCGGATATTTTGAAAAACGAAAGAACGGAAACCCCGCGTCCCGCGCCGGTCGTTCCGCAACCCAAAAAATTGGAAATTCGTTCGGCATCTGAATTGGCGGACGCACTGGAAAATGCACGTGAAATGTTGCTTTATTCATACTTTACGAAAAATATAGAGGTTTCCGATTTTTCCGGCACGCACATATCGTATTTTGACCGCGCGAACGATGCGGATTTTCAACCGAAATTGGTGCGGTGGTTAAACGATAAAACCGGCGAAAATTGGGTTGTTGAACGGATTGAAAAATCGGAACAAAACCAAACTGTGGGGGAACAAGAATTAGCGGCGGCGGAATCTGACCCAATGGTTGCGGATGCGATGTCGCTGTTTGACGGTGCGGAAATTGTCGGTATATCAAAACAGTAAACAAGAAAGCAAAAAAAGGGGGGAAAATGAAAAACGAATCGGGGCGTTCACTTATTGAAATTATCGGTGTGTTGGCGGTGACCGCGGTTATGACGGCGGGTGCGGTTGCGATTTATAATTCCGTGCGCCGGAACCAACAAAATACTATCGCCGCCGCGACATTACGTGAAGTGGCCAAAGATATAAATATGCTTATGGGTATGCGCAGTGATTATACCGGAATATCGGTTGATTATTTGGTAAAGGCCGGCGCACTGCCGAATTCGGATGTGCCGATTGGTAAATCATGGGATATTAGTGTTGGAATCGACCGAACAACATTTGTAATAAACCTTTATGGCCTTTCGCGCGCGGAATGTGAATTCTTTGGTGCGGCGATGCCAACATGGGCAACGGAAATGTATATAAACGGATATCGCGCCACAGAGGTTGTAAATTGTTTCACAGGGGCCGAAAATAATATATCGTTCACGGGAATGTAATATGCAAAGATTTTGCATCGCAATTTTTTCTTTTGTTTTTATTGCGGGATGTGCCACGTATAAAAGCCCCGACCGCGCGTCGTGGGGCAATTATCTGCGTGGCGCAAGTTTTACCGATATGACGGAAAACGCGCGGACCGCCAAGAAACCCATTTACCAAGGTGCGGGTGGCAAGACGGTTGCAGAGGTTGTGACGCCATCGGCGGAAATGGAATACGGTGACAAAACACAAAACGAATCGGCGATGTGTATTGGGTATATGTCGGAATTGGAAACCGCACTTTATGATGCGTTGCGCCGTCCAGGTTTATCGGTCCAGCGCGCCGGTACGGATGTCCTTGTCATTTTGGTGCGCGATGCAATTATGGAATTAAATGCGCCAGAAATATCGGCGGATGGTGATGATAATTTATCAACGATTGCACGGATTTTGCGAAAGTACGACGCAACATTTATTGAAATTGCGGGATATACCGATTCGATGCGCGACACAAACGCGGCGCGTGCGTTTTCATTGGATATGGCGGAACGCGTTGGTGTTTTTCTCTCACAACACGGAATAAAAACATCGCGTATGTTTATTGTCGGACGCGGTGCGGCGCGCCCAATCGCGGCCCAAGATGAATGGGGGCGACTTGCCAATCGTCGTGTGGAATTAAGAATCTCTCCCGTTCGATAAAAAACAAAAAAATTATCTTTTATTTTTTATTTTTTGTTGTTATAGTCACACCGTCAACAGAACAAAAGGAAGGCAAAAATGAATAAAACAGGAACCCAGGCCGGGGCATCGGCAACGAAAAAATATGTTAAATTTGGTATCGTGGCGGTCATTGTAATCGCGGTTGCGGTTATTGGATTGTTCGCGGTAAAATCTTTTTCGGGTAAAACGGTTAGCGCGGAATCCGCGATTGATGGAATATCGGGTGAGGCTGTATCCGGTGGCGACCTGCGGATGGCGGTGATTCGTATGGATGCGATTCAGGCGGATGCCAAGGCATTACAAGACCTGCGTAAACAACGCGAATCGTATGAAGAAAAATTGCGTAGTGAACTTGAAAAAGAACAGAAAGAATTAGAAAAAGAAAAAGAAGAAATTGAAAAATCCCAAGATGTCCTTTCCCAGGAAGCATTACAACGTCGCGTTGTTGAATACCAAGGCAAGGTCACAAAATTGCAACGTGATTTGACCGAACGCGCACAATCGGTTGATGCCGCGTTCCAAAAGGCGTTGGTTGAAATCCAAGAAAAACACCTTGACCCGATTATCGAAGCGATAATTGCAAAAAAGAATTTGTCTTTGGTGATTGATGGTCGTTTTGCGCGGACGGGTGCAAATGTTGAAAACCTTGATATCACGACGGATGTTATCAACGCGTTGGATAAAAAAGTTTCAACCGTTAAAATGGACACACCCAAAGGGTTTTAATGGTTAGTCCGTCACGACCGCGGCGCGGTCATGCCGCGACGGGTGCTAGTGGTTAGTGAACCGGCGATAATATCGCCGGTTTTTTCATATTGTTCACTAACCACTGACACTTACACTAACCACTTATATCTAATTTCCCTTTTCTTTTTTTATTTTTTTATTATAATGCGGACATGTTGAAAAAAATTAAATCTTTGATGATGCCACGCGCAACCAAGATAACGGCTGGCGAATTGGCGGAAATGTTTGGGCTTGAACTGCGCGGGAATGCGGACACTGTTATATCGGGCGTTGCACCAATCGCGGATGCGCGCGCGGGTCAAATCGCGTTCTATTCGACCGAGCAAAACAGTAATGCGTTCAAGATTTTGCCCATATCGGTTTTGGAAAACACTCGTGCAAGTGTGATTTTAGTGCAACCGGAAATGGCATTGCACGCACCCGATGGTGCAACACTGCTGGTCTGTGACAGTCCGCGCGGCGAAATCGTAAAGATTCTTGGGGTGGTGTATCGCGAACCGCCGCGGCGCGGTGTGTCGGCTGATGCGGTTATTGAACGTGGCGTGTTTTTCCGCAATCGGCGCAGTGTTTATGTCGGGCAATTTGCAACAATTGAACGTGGCACGGTGATTGAACCAGATGTGAAAATTTATCCAAATGTTTATATCGGGCGCAATGTGACAATCGGGCGCGGCACGGTTATCCATTCGGGCGCACACATTGAAAACGCGACAATTGGCGCGGATTGCGTAATCCATAACGGCGCATCAATTGGCAAGGACGGGTTCGGATATACCCGCCAAGACGGCCACAATGTCTTTATTCCGCATGTTGGCCGCGTGGTTATCGGCGACCGTGTTTCAATCGGCGCAAATTCCTGTGTTGACCGTGGCGCACTTACCGATACAATGATTGGTGACGGAACGAAAATCGATAACCTTTGCCAAATTGCGCACGGTGTTGTTATTGGGCGTGAATGCTTTTTGGCGGGCGGCGTTGGAATCGCCGGCGGTGTAAAGGTTGGCGACCGTGTGCTGCTTGCGGGGCATGTTGGAATCGCAAACGGGGTCAAAATTGGCAATGATGCCGAAGTTGGCGCGAACAGTGGCGTTTTCCGCGATATTCCCGACGGCGGGCGTCATATGGGTTATCCGGCGATGCCGGGAACGGAATTCTTGCGCCACTATGCGTGGGTAAAAAAACATTTAAACGATTAAAATCAAAAGGAAACAAAATGGTTGATGCAACGGGTATAGAACGCGTAATTCCGCACCGCGGACATATGCGCCTGGTCGATGAAATTCGCGAATTCACGGATAAAACCGCGACGGGTATAAAGTATGTCCGTGACGACGAATTTTGGTGCGCGGGGCATTTTCCGGCGAAATCAATCATGCCCGGCGTTTTGATAGTAGAGGCATTGGCGCAAACCGCATGCTTTACGATACTAAACGCAATCGGCAATAACGGCGGGCGTGCACTTGGGTATTTTGTCACAATTGAAAACGCAAAGTTTACACACATGGTTGTGCCGGGCGACACATTGGAATTAAAGATAGAAGAAGTCGGCGCGAAAATGAAACTGCATAAATTCGTTGGAAATGCGTTTGTAAATGGCAAACGTGTTGCAACCGCAACCTTTTCCGCAATGCTGGACAACGATCCGGTGTTTTAATTAAACATAACCAAAGGAAGGAAAAGATGAAATTTTTATTTGCTTTGTTCGTGTTGTTTGGTCTTGTCGCATGCCAAGAGCAACCAATATACACCACAGAAAATTTGCATTGTGGCGATGCGAACGAATCTGCAAAAGTAGAAATTTATAAAAATTATGTGATTGTCTATTCTGATTTGTTCAAAGAATATGTGATGGGTTATTCTGATGAAATGGGGCACCGCATGGATTTAGCAAGACAGTTTGATTATATGAATGTATACGAAAAAGATGGTCCAGCACTTGTTGTTCATGGTAATCCTAATTCTGCAACTATTGGTATTACATTGATGAATTATGTGTGCTTTTTTGATGTTTCCGATGGTGACGTATTCAAAGAAAAAGAATATTCTTTGCAATCGCAAACTAAAAAAGTCGATGACAAAATCATAGAAAAAATTTTTGTATTATCTGATATTGAAAAAACAAATAAATGTATAAGTGAAATTGCTGGGCTTACAACTTTGGACAGGTTGTGTGATGAACCTGTTGGTGTTAATGGTGTGGATATTAATGTTGATGGGGAAGTAAAACATTATTCACAGGTAGAGGCACAAGAGAAAGGTATTTATAATTGTTCTGAACCCGCAAAATATGTGGTTGTTGTCAATAATTATGGCGCATTGACCCAAGAAGAGGCATTGAAAATTACTAAAAATTGGGATTACAATAATATTAAACTTTATAATCACCAAGACCAGAAATTGCAAGAGCATGAAAAAGATGCGTGTGATGTTTTGCAGCGCTTAAACGATTTTATAAAAAAACACCCTGAATCAAATAAATAAGTTACGCCCCGTTCGGGGCGTATTAAATCTCCACGCCAAAGAAAACTTTTGCGCCTTCGCCAATCAAAAATGCGGCAAACGTGACCAGAAAACAAACCGCCAGCATTTCTATGAACGCCGGCCAAAAATTTTGCGCGTTTAATTTTGATTTCAAAAAATTAAAAAAGAAAATTATCGCAACCGCCACGACATAGGTCATCATTGTTGCGATTATCGTGTTTGGTGTGAATACGAACGGAATCAATAACATTCCCGCCGTTGCAACATACGCCGCACCGGTCATAAGACCACGTACCGTTGCCCCGCGCGCGTTGCCACCCGCCTTTTGCGAAAGATATTCCGACGCCATCATCGACAGACCCGCCGTCACCGCCGCAATTGTCCCGGTTAGCACGATTACATACTGTGTCGCATCCGCAAACGCAAGTCCCACAACCAGCCCCAGCGTCGAAACCAATGCATCATGCATCCCAAGAACCAATGACGACCAAAAAGAATCTTTCGTTTGCATGTGAAAAATAATACCCCGGTTACCCGGGGTAAATACACAAGAACAAATTCCGAATTTACCATGTTGGCGCATGGTCGCCTTCTTTGACAATTGGGCGTTCGTCTTCCCACACGGAAAGTCCGGTTTTAATATCGGTAAGTGTCATCTGCAAATAGTATTCTACACGCGAATCAACCGACGAAAACCACCCCGATTGCAATTTCATATTGCGTTGAATCATTTTTCCCGAAAGTGACATATTCGGCGCAACCAATGTTCCCTTGCTTACAATTGTTGACCCATCATATTCATCATCGCCACGCGCCGCACGCACCGCATAGGTCGATGTATCTTCGGACGGGGCGTTATTTTCAAATGCGGTTGAAACCGCCGCCCGGCCGGAATTGATAAGTGTCATACGAATTTTTTTAACCAAGATATCCGTGTCAAACCGTTGCATGGTGTCGTTCTTGATTTCGCCGATTCCAATCACCGGATTTTTCACGCGCGCGAACACATTACTTGCCAACATAGATTTTGTCATGGCTTCGGCTGTTTCGGTCCAATCGCGATATTCCAATTCCATCACATGTTGCATATCGGCAACCTCAGTTGCATCGTTCAAATCAACAACACGCACTTCGCCACATCCAACCAGCGCGGCGCACACCGCAATCGGTAAAAGTTTTTTCATATTTTCCCCCTTTGGTTTTTATTTTGTTTTCATTATTTTTATATCTTGCCGACCGTCCGCCAAACGAACATAGACCAAATAATTTCCATCGCGCGGCAAATCAACCCTTGCCACAACATTACCATGCGAGTGCAATTCAATCAAGCCATTATTCGTCGCGCGCAATACCGATATGGTTTTCGGCAGTGTCGCCCATGTTCGCACTTCGGCATTCGTGGTTGCTTCGGAATAAATCAAGGATAAAAGCCCAAGCAACGGCGCCGCATCCGAATTCGAATTATACATCGTTGTTTGCAACGCCGTTCGTCCCGCTGCGGATGTGAATGCACGCAAAACTTCGTTCGTGTGGTATTCGTTGTATTCCGTCATGAACATCGCATCAACATTTGCGATTTGTTTCGCGCCATCAATCTTAGTTGTGTTGTCCAATAAAATCGGTTGCGATGTTGCAATCGTCACCCACGACAGCCCGTTTGGCATCAACAATGGTAAACTTATGCGATGTTCGGTTAGTTTCGGCGCAAACCCGTCTTCGATAAAAACCCAAACCGTGTTTTTTGGTTTTTGCTTTGCGCGTGCAAGGTTCAAATCATCAACAACAAAATTATTTTCCGGCACCATGCCATGCGCGCGTTCCAAATATGTTTTTGCATCATTAAAATCGCCCGCGGTAAGGAAATAAATGCCCGACAAATACATCAACGCCGGATTCATAATATCGCGATATGCCGCCCACTGTTCGATTTTATCGGCGATTTCCGTGTGCTTTGCAATTTCGTCCCGCGTTGATTCAATCAGTTTTTTATACGCGACCGACATATCTTGTTGTCGCGCATACGATTGGTTGATAATCACGCGTGCGTCGTTCCATCGACCGTCCGCAATCGCCACCCACAATTGATAGTATGACACGAACAATGTGTCCATCATAAACGGCCGATAATCATTTGCGTTTGCGCCGAATGCAAAGTTCGCCGCTTCGCGCCAAAAATCGCCAGATGTGACATCTTTGTTTTTCTGATTAAATTTTTCATACATCGCATCCGCGCCGGCAATATCGCCATCGTGAAATTTTTTATCGGCACCAATCAGTAAATCAAGATTCCCATCGCCGTCGTCATGCGTGGCGGCGGCGGTCATATAATTCCCACGCACCGAATCAAGCCGCGATTCCACCGCCATACTGCACGCGGCAAGCAAAACACCGACCAATAAAAAGCGTAAAATTTTTAACATGTGACGTCATTTTACCACAGGCGACAATTCTTTCAATTCATTTGTTTGCGGATTGTAATAGCGCGGATTTCCATTATATTCCAAAATCGCATGATGCATAGGAATCAAAAATTCCGGCAACGGCGACGACCGTCCCATTTTCACATATGACACAAGACGCGGGTCTTTGAAAGACATTCTGATTTCTGCTTTGATTGGGCGATGATACCATCCTTCATACAAAACAAGTGCCTCACCAAATTTTAATTTCATAATATCATATTCACTAAACAATGGTTCGGTTTTTGGAACTTCCACCTCTTTGCCGTCGGGACCTTTTTCTTTTTTCATTGTTATTTTTGTTCCCATCATTTTTGAAAAACGTTCTGCGGTTTCAAGGTCGTTTTGGCGTAACACAACCTTGGCCGCGGTTGTTGATAAAACTGTTGCGGCGGCATCCGCACCGTATTTTTCTTGAATCTGGTGTAAATCCTGGCCAATAAACAGATACGATATTTGTTGACCACGACCGACATCGGGCCCTTGGATAACCGCCTGCATCTTTTGCATTTTCGGCATTTCATCAAGCAAGAATAACACCGGATATGGTCCCATTTTTTCGCCACTGCGCCCCACATGTTCCGGCGGATTGGCAAGCAAGAAATTCGACATCGTTTCAATAAACATCGCGGTAATCGGATTTAACGCCTTGGCATCAACCATATTGATGGACAGGTAAACCGTCACCGGCTTCATTTTCCCATCGCGTGGGTCAATCATTCCGCGCATATCGGCAAAATGAAAGTCGGAATGTGATGTCCGATTACGCACGGCGGCATTACGGAAAATCGCAAGTCCAGTCAGAATTGTTGAAAGAATTGACCCGCGTTCGGTTGCCGGTGTGTTGGCCAATTTTGTAAGTTCCGCAACCGCACGATTTGAATATGCAAACGCACGACATTCGGCAACCGCGGATTCCAACCAATCTTTCATTGGGTCTGCCATCATAACGGTTTGGTCACCTTGCTTTTGTCGTTCCGCCAAATTTGCGGCGACGGCAATTTGCGCCTCGGTAATCCAATCCAGCATCATGGAAAACGATGCCTCTTTCCCCAGCCACATTTGCGGTATGTTTGCCCACGAACCAATATGAACATAATTCATCGCGTTTAATTCGCCGTTTTTAATAAGTCCCATCGCCGCAAAGGCATTTGGGTCATTTACCATTGAAAAGTAATAATCGGACAAAACGGCGGCATCTTCGGCATCAAATGTTCCGGATTGAAGTCTGCCATAGAAATAATCGTCCGCCTTGGCACGTTCAATCTTCGAAACGATAAACTGAATAAATCCGGCAAGCCCCGCGCGCCCCGATTGTGTCCAGTGTGGGTCGGCACTGCTGCCCACGGCATCGGGAACCAACACGTCGCAAATATAATCAACATACAATTCGCGTTGTTCGGTACTGAACGGTATATGTCCCGGCGAAAGCGGGTTCCATGACGGATAATAAATGCCCTTTTCCGGTTCATCTTGGCCACCCCAATCCATAATGAACACCGGCCCAATCGTTGAACGATAGCCGCTGGACTTTGAATCCAATTCTGGTTTTGGGTCGTTTATAATCATTGAAACATTTGGACAATCGAAAATGGTTGGTAATACGATACCTTCGGTTTTACCAATTCCCGGGGGTGCAAGACACAAAACCGACAATGTTTTTGGTAATTTTAATGGTTTCTTTTTGAAATACCCAAGTACCATCATAAACCCGTCGAACAGCCCCATCGCCTTTACATCCGCCTCGTTCGCTTCGCGTGAAGATTTTTTATCAAATTTATCCTTGCCGTGCGGGTTAAATTCGCCCTTTAACGTGTCATCCACCAACAGGTAATACGCCAATACCGGAATCAGTGGCACAATACACATAAAATCCGGGTGCATCAAACAGCGCAAAACCCAATACGGAATTTCCGCGATGACCGACAGGCCCGCGCTTTGAACCATATTGATTAAATAGATTTTCATCCAATTTGCGGTTGCCGGCGACCACCCGTATCGCCACAAATGTTCGAACAAAAACGAAAAGCAAAACACCAACGCGCATATCAACCACACGCCAACCGACCAACGCAGCGCCCAAAAAACCTGGGCCATGGGGGTTTGTTCGTGTTCTTTATACGCGGATGATTTGAATATATTCAAACCCTTGCTGTCTTTGCCCGCAGATAAAATCTTGAACTTTTGAACCATCGTGCTATGATTATATCAGAAAAAACCAAAACAATAAAGCATGGAAACAAAAATTATATGAAAAACATTCCGCGCATTTTTATCGACCATAAAATCAAAACCGGCGACACATTTCCGGCGGATAAATCGGTGGCGCACTATTTGTCGCACGTTATGCGCACAAGCAAATGTATTGTTTTTGGATTTGGTCATGAATTTAATGCGGAACTGAACGCGGACGGGACCGGTATCACCGTTGGTGCGGATACGGGACGCGGGGATGTCGTGTCAGAAATTACGCTTTATTTTGCACCGATAAAGCGCACCGATGATTTGATTGCGATGGCAACGCAAATGGGAATTAAACGCTTTGTGCCGGTTATAACAGAACGCACGGTGAATCATCATGTGAATTGGGCGCGTATGCAAAAAATCGCAATTGAATCCGCCGAACAATCAAATTGCAACAGTGTTCCCGAAATCGCCATGCCGATAAAATTTGCCGAACTTGATTTATCATCGCTTTGTTTTGCGGACGAAAGGTTTGCATACGATGATAAAACCGCACCAAAAATTCCGGCAAACGCAAACGCGATTCTTGTCGGACCCGAAGGCGGATTTTCCGATGCGGAATTTGCGGCACTGGACAGTGCGGGCGCGGTGCCGGTGTCACTTGGGAAAACGATTTTGCGCGCCGAAGTCGCCGCGGTCATAGCCATAGAGAAAATAAGAAAATGAAGATACGAATTGCAAAATTTATCGCCGATGCCGGCATAACATCGCGCCGCGGTGCGGAACAAATGATTGCGGATGGGCGCGTCACCGTGAACGGCACGGTGGCAACAACGCCGGTTATGTTTGTTGATGACACGGACGAAATTATTGTGAACGGTAAAAAAATTGAACCACGCACAGATACTGAACTTTATGCGTTTCATAAACCGTTTGGCACAATGACAACAACGCACGACCCGCGCGGGCGCAATACTATTTACGATATATTGCCGCGTGAATACCGCAATTTGCGCTATGTTGGGCGACTTGATTTCAAAACAACGGGTCTTTTGCTTATGACGAATGACGGATTGCTTGCGCGGAAATTGACCGCACCAAGTGCAAACATTCCGCGTGTCTATATCGCCGATGTTGCGGGCAACAATATGTCGCGGTTGGACAAGGCGCGCAGTGGTGTGACGATTGATGGTATTCGCTATCGTCCAATGAAAATTGAATTTACGCGCGACAAAAAATTGCGTGTGACCGTGACCGAAGGTAAAAAGAATGAAATCCGCATTGTGTTAAAGCATTGTGGCCTGCCAGTGCGGACTTTGCACCGTGTTGAATATGGAACAATAAGTATAAAAAATATCCCGACCGGAAAAATTGTTAAATTGGATAAAAAAACCGTTGACGACTTTATTAAAACTTATCTATAATCGCAGTATAAGGAAGGGAGAATTCACATGAAAAAGAAAACCACAAAACCCACGAAAGCCAAATCAGCCGCAACGCGCAGCGTGAATGTGAAGACACCACATCGCACGCACGGCGCGTCATCTTGGTCAATGTCAATTTACGTTTATTGGTTTATAATTTTGTTTTTTATCGCTGCAACTTTCTTTATTCTTGGGCGCAGCCAGTTTACGTCTGAACCGCGTGGCGGGTTGAAAAACGGCATTGCCGAAGAAGTTTTGATGCGTGCGAACGATTACTATAACAACGGCAAGAACGAAATCTTGGCGGGCAACTTGGACGGTGCGATTGCGGATTTAACATCGGCGATAACAACCGACGGCAATATGGTTTCGGCATACATCTTGCGGGGCGAGGCGTATATGCAATCGGGAAATTATAGTGCGGCATTAAATGACTTTAACACGGCGATTGAAATGGACCCGCAAAATTCGGTTGCATATTATGACCGTTCTTTGTTGAATACGCGGTTGGAAGATTTTGAATCTGCGATGACGGATATAAACAACGCACTGGCGACATACGTTGCAAATCCGAACGAATTTTTGCAATTGCGCGATTTGTATGCGAAACGCGGGCAATTAAACCTTTGGCAGAAAAATTGGGAAGGTGCGATTGCGGATTACACAAACTCACTTGCGCGGCCCGAAGGAATCGTTAGTCCGTCCGTGTATGCGGAACGCGCCGAAGCATACACCGCGATGGGAAATTATGCGGATGCGGTCAATGATTACACATCGGCGATACGTGTGATTTCTGAACAAATCCAAGGTGCAACAACAATTGAACAAAAAGAAGACCTGTCGATGCATGCGATGAATTATTTTGAAAAGTCTGCGGCGTTGAATTTAAGCATGGGTAATGCGGCGGCGGCAAAGTCAGATTTGGAATCTGCATATCAAATTGCAACTTCGTTGAATGACCCAGAAACAGTTGAAAGATTCCAAGGACTGTTGGAAGAATTGCAGTAATCAAAATAGTTTTCGTCCAAAACAAAAAGGCCACCAATCTCTGGTGGTCATTATTTACTAAAACGTGGCACGCAATCCGGCGGCCAGGAACGGGTTTTCGCGCGACATACCAACTGACGACCACACATCAACATACCGATTGTATTTATATCGAAAAGACCCAACAACCGTATGGTCGGCATAATCCGGTGCCCATTTGTGCCATATTCCCGTTTCCGAAAATAAATACGAAAGCGATAGTGTATAATTCAAAATATCATAACTAAGGCCACCCCCGATAACAATTCCGTCCGATACCGCGCCAATCGGTTTTTCGTCATACACCGCCCGCCCGGTCAGTGCGAAAACCCAACTGTTGTATTGAACATTTGCGCCGATTCCGATTTGCCCGCGCCAATCGGCGGTGACGCGCGGACTGAACGTATCGGTTTCATATCCGTCGGGCGAATCGATAAATGATGCGCCCAATGACAAAGCATATTTTGTTTTTGACGACGAATTTTTTATCTTTATCCCCGCATCCAAATTCATTTTATAGTCGCCGGTTATGCCCGCCACCGAAATACCGTATTGCAAATTTGGGTCGTGTGCCGCGACAAGGTTCAAACGCAAAGACCCAGCCCCCGATGAAATCTCCGGATTTGCGATGACCGGCCCATCTGTTCCAATTTTTCGATAAATTAGGGAATCGTCATTTAACCGCAATCCCCCGACATCCGGCAGTCCCAATCCCAATTTATGCGCAACCGAATCCGTAAGACCGATTTCCATGCGCCCAACACCGCGCCATTGCCAAAATGCGAATGCTTCGTCAAAATATTCATCTTCGTTGATTGCGATTTCGTCAATACTGTATACCGCACCAAACATATGTGATTGCGACGCGTCATATGTTGCCTGGGTCCGCACATGAAAATCGCCAAGGAAATCCGGTTTGTTAAAATCGGGTTCAATAATTCCGGCGGTGCCGTATCCGGTAAGCGCGAAATTAAAATCACCCGTGCGATAATGCAACGCGTGCCCACATGTTGGCGCGGCCGCCACAACAATTGCAAAGATTGAAATAGTTTTAATTTTATTTATCATCTGTGTTTTCCGTATCGTTTATGATTGCATCACGCAGTTTATTATATGCGCGTTCTTCGATTTGTCGCACGCGTTCGCGCGAAATTTTATATTTCTTTGCCAATGCGTCCAATGTCAACGCCGGTTCGGTTAAACGGCGTGCGCGTAATATATCGCGTTCGCGTTCCGGCAAATCCGCAAGATGTTTTTTAAGCAACGCCGACCCCCGCCGCATAAATTCAGACCTTTCGACATTTTCAACAATATCTGTCTTTGAATCGGACAGGTTCGACAACATATCCGCCCCATCTTGTTCGGTGCTGCGCGCCGGCGCATTTAGCGATAAATCGCGCGCAACAATTCGCGTTGACATGCGTTTAACATCTTCGGCCGGCACACTTAGGTAATTTGCGATTTGTTCGGCCTGCGTTTCGGACAAGTTTCCATCCATAATTCCCAGTGCACGCTTGGCCCGCGCCAGGTTAAAGAACACGCGTTTCTGATTTGCCGAAGTTCCGATTTTCACAATGGACCAGTTATTTAGAATCGTTTCATAAATTTCCGCCCGAATCCAAAACATCGCATATGTGGAAAACCGAAAACCTTTTTCCGGGTCGAATTTCTGTAACGCCTGCATCAATCCCATGTTGCCACTTGCCACCAATTCTTGGACCGGAATGCCATAGTTTCGAAAATCATACGCCACCGACACCACAAGGCGCAAATGACTTACCAACAATTTTTCCGCCGCATCATTATCCTGATTTTTCACCCATTTGGATGCATATTCGTATTCTTGTTCGGCGGAAAGTACCGGAAATTGCGCAATCGTGCGGATATAGTTCGCAAATCCCGCGTCATCTGTGACCGATGGGGCGACCAAATTGGTTCCGGTTTTTGTTGGCAAAGCACTCTTGATTTGTTTTTTCATTATGTTTATAGTATAGCAAGAAAATAGAAATTATCAAGATGCCAAACCACAGGAGTTTTCAAATGGCAAATATGTTGGAAAGAAATAAAAAGGTCAAAGCCCCACAAAAAACTATGCAAGACCACGCCGAAGACGCGTTGTATCGCGAAGTATGGGAAGATGTAAATAATGAAAAAACGCAACAGTTCCTTAAAAAATACGGCCGGTATTTAATTGCGGCGGCACTTGGAATTATGATTATCGTCACCGGTATTCAGATTGGTATTCGTGCGCATCGTGCGGCACGCGTGGCGACGGCGGAAAATTATGAAACCGCGCTTGAAAATTCGGATGTGAACGCACTGGTTGGAATATCACAAAACACGGACGGTGCGACGGCGGACCTTGCGTTATTTCAGGCGTATATTTTGGACAAAGATATCAAAAAATTGGAAGATTTGGTTGCAAACGGTAATACGGCCGAATTCCGTGATTTGGCGCGTTTGCATATAATCGCATTGCGGGGCGATGAAATGGATTCCGCGGCCGTTGTGGAATACCTTCGCCCATTGGAAACCAAAGATTCGCCGTTCTATTACACCGCAATGCTAACAATCGCGCAAAAATATGTCGCGGCGGGCGACCATGCAAATGCGAATAAATGGATTGATAAAATAACGGGTGACCCGGATGCACCGGCGGTTATTCGCGCGGATGCGGAAACATTAAAATAAGGGAATATATAAAAATGAAAAAGGTTGCAATTTTTGCCATGTCCGCGCTTGCGCTTTGTGCGTGTGATAAACACGACCCGATTTTGCCGGGCGAACGCGTCGGAATTTTTGCAACCGATGATGTGCGCGTATTGAACACACCTGTGCCGAACGCACCGGAAAATGTCGCCGAATATGAACCGGGTGATTGTCCGTACAAATTGGATAATCAAAATACAATTTGGAACGGCGATAAAAAAATCTTTGCCGGTTTTCCAACGAATAATTATGTGCGTGGCGAAAAAAATCCGGTGTGCGATGGTGGGTTTGTTTATGCGGGACTTTCCACCGGCGAATTGGTCAAGGTAAATGCAAAAACGCGCCAAATTGCGTGGATTGCGGATGTATATCGGCAAAGCAATATGACCGGTGGTGCATCGGTTTTGGATATAATCGCACCGATTCAAATTCATGGAAAATATGTTTATGCGGGCGGCCTGGGCGGGGCGTTTTGCAAGATTTCCGTTGCGACCGGAAACATCGCATGGTGCGCGTGGTTTGGTGTTGAACACCCGTTTATAATTGCAAACGATGTCGCGTATGTTTTGGATACGGATAATTATCTAAATGCGGTGCGCACGCGTGACGGTGCGGTTTATTGGCGCACGGGTGTTGCAAATTCTGCCGCACCAAAATATGAAAACAAGACGATTGTTGTTGCCCACGAAAAATTCGACGCCGAAAGTGGAAAACTTTTAACTCACTAATCACTAACCACTTACACTAATCACTAAACGGATTATCTGCCTTTTTATATTCAATAATTATTGGCAAATGTTCCCAGTGCAATGCATTCGCAATTCCGCGGCGCAGGTATCGTGTGTATGATTCCGGAATATCGGACGCACCACCAACATTTATCGTAATGCGCATCGGGTGCCGGCCTGTTTGTGATGCAAATTTTATCTTCATCGGGCGTTTAAGGCGCGACATGGGCGGTTGACGCGATTCGACCAATTCACCGATGATTTTATTTATCAAACTTGTTGGTGCGGTTGCGGTGGAAATGTCCCACTGTTGATAAATTCGTTTGAACATATTTTGTACACCCGTTCCCTTTTCCGCCGAAATGGCAAGCATCATCGGTTTTATAATCTGATGAAAAGAATTTGTGAAATGGTGTTTAAGTTTCAACAGTTTTTCATCGCGTTCGTCCGCCGGCACCAAGTCCCACTTGTTCAGTGCGACACACAAAATTTTTCCCGCGTCAAAAACACGCGCCGCAATCCCCAGTGCCTGGTTTTCAATGTCACGCGTTGCGTCAACAACCAAAATCACAACATCGGATTTTTCAATTGCGTCCAGCGATTTTAACGCCGACAAAGTTTCCACATCATCGCGGACATTGGACTTTCGCCGAAGTCCCGCCGTATCCATCAATAAAATGTCGCGTCCATAAAATCGCGCCGGAATTTTCACCGTGTCGCGTGTGACACCGGGTTCGTCCTTTACAATTTGGCGATTTTCGCCGAGCACCCGATTTACCAATGTCGATTTTCCAACATTCGGTTGACCCAAAATTGCAATTTTAACGCGTGTGTCCGTCGCCGGTGTATCATTGGTATTTTCCGCCGGTACCACACGATTTATAAATTCAAAGATTTCATCGAATCCACGCTTATGCTCCGCCGAAATTAAAACCGGTTCCCCAAACCCAAGTTTATAAAATTCATGAATGTCGCCAATCCGCCGTCCTGATTCGGTTTTGTTGATAAGCAGTAATATCGGCGCCCGCGTTTTTCGCCGAACGGCACGCGCCCAATTTAAATCTTCGGGTAATAACCCGGTGCGCCCGTCAACCACAAATAAAACCGCGTCCGCGCCCGATATCGCATCAATCGCCATATTCGTTGAATCGGCGGCAATACCGCCGCGCGCGTTTTCCAATCCCGCCGTATCGCACAGCATGCAATCATCGCGCCCAAGCATTTTCCCGCAAATCGTGTCGCGCGTGACACCGGGGCGGTCATGCACCAACGCATCACGTGTCCCAGTTAGGGCATTGAACAAAGTTGACTTGCCGGTGTTTGGCCGTCCGGCGATGGCAATTTTTTTCATGTCTTTTTCCATTGATTTTTTTTAATTATAAAGCAAAAATATAAATAATCAAATAAAGGAAAGGGGTGCACGATGAAGAAAATCAAAAATTGGTTTCGGGGAATAAAAGATGTTATTATAAATCCGCGTCGATTCTTTTCGAAAATTGTTGCCGACGGCGATATCGAAGAATCTATGTTAAAGGCGTTTATATATGGGTTGTTGGGCGGCCTTGCGGTTTTGGCTATAAAACTTATTGGTGGCGCAACGATAACGATAAATTCAGTGTTCACGGCGGTTGTTATTGTTCCGGTAATTGCGGTTGCGTTGCTGTTTGTTGGTGGCGGGCTTTTGATGTTGGTGTCGGAAATGACGGGCGGTGAACGCGATTGGGAAATCGCGATAAAGGGTTTGGCATCAATATTCTTTATATACCCGGTGATATTGGTTTTGAACGCGGTTGCATTTAATTGTCTGTCGATGTGGATAATAAGTATAATTGGCGATTTGTATGTTTTGTTTTTATTCTATAACATCGCACTTTATTGTATGCGCGGTCGGCGCGCGGCGGTCATTGTGGTTGTTGGCATATTTGAGATATTTATGCTAACGGTTTATTTAACAAACTATCGTATCGGTTGGTTTTTGTTAAAGAACACCAGTGCCGCCCTTTCATGTTTGATATAGGGTTAGTGGTTAGTGTTAGTGTAAGTGGTTAGTGATAGTAAACAACAAAAACAGCCGGATTTCCGGCGGTTCACTAACACTAACCACTAACACTAACCACTAATTCAAACTTGTCAAAAAGGTTGGGAAAACCTGCTCTTCGTCCGTATCGGTGTTTTCCGGATTTTCAGGATTGCCGGATTGTGTTCCATTTTCAGTCGCCACCGGAACGTCCGGAATCGGTGTTTTGTCGCCCGGTGCGCGCGTTGAATCAATCTTGGCCTGTTCTTCGTTGACAATGCGACCATAATGTTCCGCCGATTGCAACAGCCGTTCACGTTCGATTTCATCGGTTGCAAGACGCGCCTGGTCCATATACTGTTTGCGTTTCATGCGCCATTTGTGACAGCGTTGAATCATAATCGTCACAGGCGATTGATTTCGTGAATTGTTGGACGATTGTCCACGTGAATTCGTTTGATTTTTTCTTGGTTGCATATTATTTCTTTTGTTTGGAAGTAAACTCTTTATAAACTTTGTTCGGTCAACCGAACAATTAAACCAATGGTAATGTTAAAACATCTTAAAACCAATTGCAATAAATTTTTTCTGTTGCTATGCTTAATACATCGGGGGGGTATATGTCATCCGAACGTGGAAGTTTTTTGATTCAGGCATTGCTTGCATTAACGCTGGTGTTTGTGTTTATGCCGTTTTTGGCGCACCGGATTGCGACCCGTGATATAAATGCGCAAATGTATTCCACCACGCGTCAAATCGACACAATCAGAACCGCCGCCAAAATTTATATCCAAGAAAATGTTTCAAGTTTATCGTATGACCAAACAAAGATATCTGGTGAAAAATTGACGGATTTATTGGAACCATACGGTTTGCCAATTGGGTTTATAACGCGAACCGCATTCGGCCAGGATATAAGTTTAATCATCAACAAAGATGCCCAAGAAGTTTCGGCATTTATTCGGGTTGGTGGTGGAAATCTAAACACGATGCAACGCGCGGAACTTGCGCGGCGAATCGGCTTTTACGCAATCTTTGACCCCGAAGACACAACCGGAAACATCGATGTTGGAATTCATCTTGGCGAAGTTTATTCGGATGTTGTTCGGCGAAATGACGGAAATTTGTCGTCAATAGGGTTTCTTACGGACCTTGATATGGGTGGTTTTAATTTGAACAATGTTGCGAATATATTTGCGCGACGTGCAAAATTTGATGGCGGTGAATCGGTGACACTAACCATAACCGGGACCGAGGCCGGCCGTAAAGAGCGCAGCAACATAAAATCATTAACGACAAACAAAACGGTTTTTCAATCGGTGGGTGGCGAATCGGCGCTTTCGTTGACGCGTGGCACATTAAAGGTCGGTTCAATGATTGCGCGGACCGTTGCAAAATTTGGCGATGCGACGAACTTGACGGTGGGTGATGCCAGTGTGGTAAGTTTTGATATGTCGGCGGGGCGCACCGGATTTACGGGGCCGACAAAATGGTCGGTTGGTGGAAATCTGGTCGCAAGTCGTATAACATTTAATGTCGAAAGATTGGATGTTGGGTCTTTTGTAAATCTTACACGTGGCCAGGATGTGTTCATTGATTCAACAACACTTACATACAGCAGCGCCAGTGGCATTGATGCCAACAGTGTTTATACCGGCAATATAACATTGCGCGAACAAACATCGGGGGCACTCACGCGGGGCGACAGTGGCGGTGCAACACTTTTAGATATACGTCCATCGGGGACATCAATTTTGCCGGACGCGTTGGTTGATACAATTGATAATGGTGCATTTAATATACTTGCGAACCCAACCGAAGATGACGATGCGATGGTGAATTGCAGTTCTATTATATCGGGAATGGGAAATTCATATAATGCAAAATCTTTGGCGCAATATATAATATGTCAGTATGTTTATTGGCAACGTCTTGAACGGCGTATAGATGTAAAACAATGTTTAATCAGGGGGGGAACAAGTTGTGACTAAGATATTAAAAAAATCAGAAGTCATAGCACAGCGCGGCGGCGGCCTGGTCGAGGTCCTGCTTGCCATGGTTATTATTGCTGTTGCCGCCCCATTTACATATTCGATGATTGCCGATACAACACATACAATACACGATATGGCGGTTGCAAATGATATAATAAGTTTGCGTGAAACAATATTGAATTTTGTTCGGTTGAACCAAGACCTTTGGCCGGACGAGGCGCAGATTAAAATGACCGATGATGAACGTGCGGCGATTTCTGAATCGCTTTCGGCGGGATTTATTGATAAATATAATGTCAATGGCGGAACGGTGGTCGATGTTTACCTTGCGTTTGATTTAGATACAACGGCAAAGCGTATCGCGCGAATCGCGTCAAATGTTGGTGCGGACGCGGCGGTTGTTGGTGCGGATGGTGTTGCGTATGGTGATACCTGGGCGGTGACGGCACCCGAATTTTTACCCGGAAATTTAATTTACAGAATAACACGCAACCAAACCGATTTTGATACAACGCGTTTTTTGCATCGTGGTTCTTCGGGTGATGCAGAATTGAATACCATGCAACGCGATTTGAATATGGGAAATCACGATATTCGTAATATTGGCGGGATAAATGGAACGTTTTTACGTGTTCGCAACCTTAATGCGACGTTCGTTGTTGCCGAATCGGTCAATACGAAAAATGTTTATTTTTCATCGGGTGCGAATATGAACGGCGATAGCACAACAATCGGAACAATTCGTGTTACCGGCGACCTTAGCGGTTTTAGAAATATCACCGCGAAAAAGTTGAGTGGAAACGGAATCGATTTGAATGCGCGTATAATTGCCGACCGTGCAACAGTAAATAATTCAATAAATGTTGGAAATGATTTTGTCCTTAAATCTACAAGTTTGAAAACCGTAAGCGGTTTTGCCGGAATGACAACGGGAACGGTATATGCGCCATATTTATCTGCGGGCGAATTGACATTTGCGGGAAATTTTGGATTGACGGTGTCTGGGGAATTGTTGTTATCATCAAATGCGCCGATAAAATTGGGAAATTGGTCTTTTCCATCAAAAACGCCACCATCGTTTGCATCTTTGACATTGGCGCGGTCACCGATTCCGAAAATCGCGGACAGGAAAGAATTTGAACCGTTGATGAAAAGTGGTTGGAAAACGAAATGAAAAAAAGAAACTTGATTTTTTCTGTATCTAATGCATCCCGTGGAACGGTGTTGATAGAATTTTTACTAACTATTGCACTTGCGGGGACATTGATTCCGTTTATATACAGTTATCAAACACGTGCGATTGCGCGTGCGGAAAGTTTGCGTGTCACGCGTCAAATGCAAAAGATTCAAACGATTTTGGAACACTATATTGTGCAAAATCGTGAAGAAATGTTAAAGACGGTCGGGCGCAACATCATAAAAGTAAAATTGACCGATTTAATAGATTATGGATTGGATGAAGTTTTTGCCAAGGATATGGCGGACAAATACCAATTGCGCATATTAAAATCAATTGATGTTGGTGGACAATCCACACTTCAAGGCGTAATTGTTTATAGTGACCCGGAAATAAACGCCATGCGGACACATGAAATTGTCAAAATGGGCGATGATAAAATTGGTTTCGTTGATGGAAAACATGCATATGGTGCGTTTGGAACATGGCGCACAGATACCGTAGATTTGGGAATCAATGAAACATCGGGGATTGTGCAAACAACGGGGATAACACGTGATAACGCAATGTATTTATGGCGTGTCCCGTCGGCCAGTGCGTCTGATGCAACAATGGCATCTATTTTGAACCTTGGCAATCGCGATATAAATAATGCGGGATTTGTAAACGCCGACAGTTTGTTATTGGAAGAATCTTTGGAAATCGGAAAATTGACAACCACCGATGTTATATTCAAAAACAGAACAACCATAGATTCCACATATAACACACAAACCGCACTGGTGTCTGGAACATTTTCGGGCGATTCAAAAAGTATAACGGTAAACGGGCCGTTTAGTGTAGCGGACTTTGCAAAATTATCTTCGTTTACGGCGGACAGTTTATCCGTGACAAATTTAACCCTTGGTGGATTTTCTGTGCCTTCGGGGTCGTTATCGACAATACGAATTGGCGGTTCACTTGATATGACCGAAGGTCGAATAAGTGCGATGTTTGTAACGGTTGGATTTACTGGGTCGATAACACCGCGTCTTGGGGTCAAAGAAAAAATTGTCGATTCTATGAATCCGGCATACTATTGGAATGTAAGCACCCGCATCGCAAACCTTGGTGATATAAATTCACCAACGTTGTCCGATATGGCAACGAAAATCTTACGCCGCGAATCTGTTAACGGGTCAACCGCCACCCGGATATTTAGTTCGGTTGTGTCGAACAAAAACGCAACCATGGGTGATTTTATGAATGCGATAATTGAAATAGAAAAAAGTGTGCGTGGGAAATATCGACTGTTGAAATTGGAATAATTTGTGGTATACATAATGCCAAAGGTGCAATATGAAAATAAAATGCGATGTTTGTAAAACTGAATATAACTTGCCGACCAAGACATCGGGTGATGTGCGCTGTGCGATATGCGGGCACACGTGGACGGTAAAAACAAAGACAAATCGTTCCGGGTTGATGGTGTTTTTTGCGTCGCTTTGTGCATTGCTTGCGGCGACGGTGTTTGCGGTTGCGGTTATTATTACATCACGTCGCGATGATTCGAATAATAAACCACTTGTTGCGGTTGTTGATGATATTCAAACGGTGACGACAAACGGTGTGCAACAAATGGTGGTGCGTGGAACGGTGACAAATCGTTCGGATGATATATATGCGTTTCCCGACTTGGCAATCGTCCTTTATGGCGAAGATGGTTCCATAATCGGGCGTCAACGGTTTATGCCGTCGGCAACGTTTTTGGATGTTGGTCAAACGGTCGGGTTTACGCATAAACTTTCGGGCGATGTCACGGGGGTTCGGCGCGTTGGTGTTGAATTGATGAACATAGGGGATAAAAAATGATAAAGAAAATTTTATTTTGTGTTTTTATTGGCGCTCTGTCGTTTAATGCGATTGCAACGGACACGCCACAAACACCACCCACCCCAAACGTTCCGCGTGTAAGCATTTTTTCAACAACAACCGATTGGGCGGCGTTGACGGGGTTGCCATTGCGCCAATATGTTGGAAAATTCACATGGAAAAATTCTGATGTTGAACGTGGCATGGTTTTATATTACCTTGATGCTTTCCCTTGTTATGGCGAAGCCGACAGTGTTCGCATCTGGCTTGGGCCAAATAAGCAATCAACCGGGACGTTGCGATTGGTGTGTGTGCATGCGCCCACGGAAATAAGTTTCACATGGCGATACGCCACCCGTGACGCGGACCAGGCACAAAGTACCGGTTTGCTAAAATGTCCCGTGACCGGTGACCGCGAATTGGATATCGATTTTTCAAAATGCGTTCGCGGCCCCGAATGGAAGGATTATAAATAATAATGAACGAAGTGCGTGAATTTATTGTTGCGGACGAAGCGGTCGGCATGCGATTAGATAAATTTTTGGTGTCGCAATTGCCGACTTTTTCGCGCAGTGAGATTCAGCGTTTCGCCGTCACGCGCGATGGCAAAAATATAAAGTTTTCCGAAAAAGTAAAATCCGGTGACAAAATCATTGTCGAAATTCCACCCGCACAAACCGATGTTGCAACCGATAACATATCGGACGAAATTGAATTGGAAATTTTATACGAAGACGATGACATAATTGTTGTGAACAAACCGCGCGGTGTCGTTATGTATCCATCGGCGGGCAATAAAACGGGAACATTGGTTCAAAACATTTTGTCACACACCCAACTTTCCGCGCTTGGTGGACCGACCCGTCCGGGCGTTGTTCATCGACTTGATAAAGATACCAGTGGCGTTGTCATTTTTGCAAAATCTGATGCGGCATACCGCGAATTGGTAAAAATTTTTAGCACGCATAACCTTACCCGCAAATATATCGCGTTCGTTTGGGGTGTTCCGAATTGGGCGGGCGCGGACATAACCGGCAATATCGCGCGTTCTTCGCGCAACCGGCAAAAGATGACGATGGTAAAAAGTGGCGGCAAACCCGCACACACAATTGTCGAAGTTTTGGACGTGTGGCCACGTGACGGCGTTTCGGAATTTCGTTGTACATTGATGACCGGGCGCACACACCAAATCAGGGTTCATTTGTCGGCGCATGGTTTTCCGGTTTTATGTGATGGGGTATATGGTCGCGCATCGTCGCGCCTGGGGTCGGTTAAAAACCCCGATTTATTGGATTTTATAAAAACGCACAATGGTCAAATGCTGCATGCCCAGATTTTGGAATTCGCACATCCTGTAACGGGCGTGCCAATGAAATTCAAAACGAACCTGCCCGACGATATGTTGGAATTGAAACAAGTGTTAGTGTAAGTGGGTAGTGGTTAGTGGGGGACTCTGGAATAATTTCGTAATTGCTGATTATTCCAGAACGTAAAGTTCCCCTCTGGAAATCACCCACAAAAAATGTTGCACATTTTTTGCGGGACCCGATATAGGGGTGGCCGAAGGCCGGGGTGTGGTACACTAACCACTAACACTTTTTTCTTTTTTTTCCCTATTTTCTATGATATAATGAATCGATACCAAAAGGGGAAAGAGAATGAAATTTCTGACAACTATTATTGGAATTTTACCGGTTTTGTGCGTTGTTGCACCCGCGTCGGCGGCGTTGCGTGCGGGTGGTGGAACGACGGCCACATCGAACCCGGATGGTCGTATATCCATTACGCCGTCGATTGGCGTGACAAGTGCGGCGAACCTTGCGGCGGCGCGTCGTATGCCAACATTAAAGGTGACCGGTTCGACGATTTCAAGCACAACGACAACCACGACATCTGAATCCGCATTGATGGACGATATAGAATGCGTTGAACGCTATACCGAATGTATCAAGGCGTCCGATGTCTGCGATTTCAATTTCGAAGAATGCACAACCCCTGAATTATTCTATGCCAAAAAGCCCCAGTGTAACAGTGTCCTGTTGCAATGTTCGGCGGCGGGCGTAAACACCCTTTTTGGAACAAGTGATTTGACACAACTTTCGGTAACGAACGCCGACCTTTACCCGTCGGCGGGCAGTATCGTTGGCCAATTCATTGATGCCGGCGCAATCAGCAACCGCCTTGACACATCGTCATGTGTAAAGCGTTACACATCGTGCCTGAAAAAAGATAACGTCTGTGGCGAATATTTCGAACTTTGCACCACGAACAGTGAATTCAAGAAACAAAAAATTTATTGCGAATCGACACTTGCGCGGTGCCAAGAAGACGGGATAAAGGAATTGTTCGGTCTGACGGACACATCGCGTGACCCGACATCGCAAAGCCGCCTTGGGGTTATGATAACCGAAGGTGCGGGCTTGGCCGCCGTGAATGCGGTATCAACATGCTATAAGGTTGCGGACCAATGTGTTTTGGCGGCGTGCAGTGCAAACCCATATCGTTGTATGGAGGGCAGCAGCACCGTATTATCCGCCACGGTTGACGCAATCAACGAAGGTCGGACACTGACCAACGAACAAATGCAGTTGGTGGCCGAAGCCCTGACCAAACAACAGGTTTCAAAATACATCAAAAACGCATGTTTTGACACAATCGGCGGAAACAAATACTGTCACATGACGGTAAACGAAGGCAAAATGCCGTCGTCCAAGGCACTGATTGATGAAGAAGAACGCGATAATGTCTATGCCGATATCATCGGTCCAACGATGAAGCGCGTTGATACGCAACTGCAAAAGATATTGGATAAATTCGACAAAAAGGCCAAAGACACATGCAGTGATACAATTACCGCATGCGCGATGCGTTCATGTGGTTCGGGTCTTGGGTCATTGTGTTACAGTCGGGTTTTCGGTTCGGGAAATTCCGCATCTGATTTTGAAAATTCTATCAATGGTGCGGCAACATATAACGAAATTAAAACAGGTTGCGAATCGATTGTGAACAGTGATGCAAATTGCCAATATGCGGCGGCATCGGCCACGGCAAAGAATTATAACTATTCTTATAACGAAGAAACAACATTTACCAATTTGTTCCCGGCCGATTCTGGCAAGGACCCAATCGGTGTTATTACCCGTTTGAATGCATCGTTGGCGCAAAACTATAACAACGCCGCAATCGAACAGATGGGCAAGGATTGTAAAACAACGGCGGTCAGTTGTATTCGTTCTATGTGTGGTTCCGACTTTACAAATTGCTATCGTAACCGGACGGATGTTATGACTGATACCTATGGTACTGTTGGTACGGGTGGTGGTATGTCGCGCAGTACATCAACAAATTCTATTGATGAAAAATTTGCCAAGAGCATGAACAAAGTTGGTGGTGTTCTTGACTTTACAATCGTTCGTGGTCTGTGTGTCAATATAGTCAAAGATTCTCCAAAGTGCGAAGAACATTTGAAAATTCAAACATACAGAAATTATACCGATGGTAACGGCAAAAATGGATGGGGCGATAGCAAGACCGTGCGTGATGCTTGGGTTGATGCGGTTAGTACCGGTTATAATGCACGAAAGGTCGACAGCAGCGATGTTTTGATTGGCTGTGTTGCGTCCAGTGCCACCGCACCCAACGGTCAAGAATGTGACATAGTCAACCCACATGAATGTGATACAGTTGACGACAATGGATGTGTCTATGACCAAGAAAAATATGAATCGATAAATGTATATCAATTGAATATGCAAGTTGATACATTGTTCCAAGAAGTGATGGCGGACCTTGAACTGGAAGCCCAGGCGAAGTATAACGCGAAACTGACGGCGGAACAACATATGTGTATCGATGCCAACAATGGTGGTATTATGGGCAAAAACGATTTGTCCAGTACATATATGTGGGTTAAATTGCGTAACAACCGTATTCCAAAGAATTACAGTGTGAACGGTTTGAAATCGAACGAATTCGTGGCGAGTAATGAATTGTACGGTTCGTTCTGTCGTGCGCGTGTGACGATACAATCTGATGACCCAGATATACAAAATTATCTGCAAACGAATACTAATGCCAAAAATTGGTCCACGGCATACTTTGCGGTTGGTGATGTGTTCACCTGTGGTTCGTGGATTCCACAGAAAGAACTTGAAAAAGTTGCGAATCGTTTTGCCTGCAAAAAGGCCAAGGTCGAAGGGAAAATAGACCATAACTTTGATTGCCGGAATGCAAGCGATGATACAATCGAAAACCTTAAATTGACTGTTGGTCAACAATGGGCGGTTGCGGCATCGGCTGTTGGTGGTGCCGGACTTTTGGGCGCAGGCATGGATTTGTTGCAAACCAAGACCGGTATTGGTGGATTGTTAACCACAAGGGATAAAACAACATCAACCCAGAAACAGTTGGTGGAAAGTTATACTAATGCAAACAATTACTATAATTCAAATTGTAAAGGCCAAAATACAAATGATATTACGGACAATGACCAAGTATGCAATAGTGAGTTTCCGTGTTTCCAATCGAGTAGTAGCGGTCTAGTCGGTGGAAAGTATTTTGTTGAAAATTTCAGGTTCGTTGGAGAAAAAGGTGGTGGTAACGTAACTTGCGCACAATTGAAAACATACAGAGATAATGTAAAAACTTGGATTGATATGGATGATAAAACCGGCGCCATAGAAAACCAAAGTTGGTGGAAAGAATACGGTGCACGTGCGACTGCGGACGCTGTTGCGGCAACCGCCGGTGGATTGGTTGGTGGTATCGGTGTTGCCAATGCGATAAAGGCGGCAAATCGTCAACAATTCACCGCCGATGAACAACAGTTTATGAATAATGTCGGTGAACATATATATTGCTTTATCGGTGCGGACGAGGCCGGTACCTATGGCGACCTTATCGAAATAAGCGTGGAATAGTGGTAAGTGTTAGTGTAAGTGGTTAGTCCGTCACGACCGCGGCGCGGCGTGCCGCGACGGGTGCGCGGGGCAAATGCCCCGCGTTTTTGTACAAAAATTCCAGAAATGCGTCGTGCCGCCGAAGGGCGGTTTGAACTTTGATGGGAGCGGGATTCCGGCCTTCGCCGGAATGACGGTTCTTGTCCCCCACTACCCACTAACACTTGCACCTGTCGCGGCACGCCGCGCCGCGGTCGTGACAGACTAACACTATTTCGAATCGGTTGCGAATCGGATTTTTGCGGATTTTTATAAAAAATTTTTCGCCCGCGTTGCAAAAATCCCCAAAAAAGCCAAAATAAAAAGTGCCGGTTTTCTGCGGTTTTTTGAAAATTTTTTGGGCGCCACAAAAAAAATTAAAGATGAATCAAAAAAATACTTGACTTTTTTGGAATATGGGGTCATAGTATACGGGCTTTCTAAGTTAGGGCGTGTTCAGGAACGCAAGATACTAACCTCTGGAACGCGGAAATTCCGCAATATTGTGAATAAAAGCAGCTCATCAAAATGATTATGATTGAAAAATCATTGTCATGTTCAAGAAGGGATATGCAGACAGTTGAATTTGGAAATATCCAAACTTTGACTAAGTCAAATGTGCATATCCTAGACAGGTAGTAGGTTAGAAAATTCCAAAATCTTGATTTTGTGAATTTGCTTATCGCGGCGCCGCGGCTTTGCTTTGCGATGACGGGCGACGGATAAAGCGCAAGAATAAATAACCTCGTTAAAACTTGTCTTGCGAATATATATGTAAAGACGAACTGATTTATGTCAGCTTTGTTTTATATGCACGGGACTTAAACCACAGGTTTTTTAAAACTTGAGAGTTTGATCCTGGCTCAGAACGAACGCTGGCGGCAGGTCTTAGGCATGCAAGTCGAACGGGTGAAGCAGGGGCTTGCCCTTGTGGATCTAGTGGCGCACGAGTGAGTAACGCGTGGGAAACTGCCCATTACTG
>JAFRSV010000004.1 GCA_017427405.1 Alphaproteobacteria bacterium | reverse complement strand
TCTTCGATGGTCCACAGGGTGCAACCATCATTTTGGTTCGCACAGGTCAATTTTGATGTTTCCATTGTGGGTAAATTTGTGACACTGCCTTTCAGTGCCGATGCGGTCACCAATTTATTTGCGTCTGTGCCCGCGGTATAATTGGCGGGGTTATCGTATATTCCGCGTTCGCCAATTTCACCATCGCCGTCTTCGGTGTACATCACAACCGAAACACCGATATTTGTATTATTCGGATTTGCGGCCGGGATTTTGTTTTGTCGTGTTTCAACCGATGTATCAACGTATGCCTTGGACGATACAGTCTTACGGTCCAACGGCGTTGGGTCGGCGAACGCCGGCATGGCGATAAACAGCGCGACAATGGTGGCAAACCACACCCCGGCGGGTGCTACCCGCCACCCCTCTCTAGAGGGGAACTTTGTCTCCGCGTTATAATGACTAAATCCGATTCGCATGATTTTCTCCCTTTTCTTTTTTATATAATAAAATACCGCGGTGAAAACCAAGCGGTCGGGGTGTTAGCGTATCAGTTAGAACAATGATCCCAACGGCTTTCGGGCGAACCCTGTTGTATCACCGTCGGCGCCCCGAACCATCCGGGGTTTTTTTTACGATGCAAAAGCATAGGGAAATCACGAACGAAAAAAACGAACGGATTACGATGCCTTGCACCGGTTCTAACAAAGGCACGCTAATGCCCCGAACAAGATTCCCACCTTGTCCGAGTTTATTCTATCAAAAATAGGATATTTAAAGCAAGTAGAAAATGTATCTTTTCTAAAAAAAATGAACCCGTCGATTTTCGGCGGGTTTTAAGTTTGGAATTAAACAACACTTAGAATCCAAAGACCATGCGTTGTTTTGATTGCCGTTTCTTTTCGTTACGGACGGCCTCTTCGCGCAGACGTTTGCGCTTTGTCGTCGGCTTTTCGTAACGTTGACGTTCCTTGCTTTCGCGATACAGTCCTTCTTTTTGCGATTTGCGTTTCGCAACACGCAAAGCCTGTTCGACGTTGTTATCACGAACCAAAACTTTTACCATAAACTATTCACCCCCTTTGGCGATATATTAGGTTTGTTATCTAAAGTAATGCCCGTCTTCGTTTGCGTTGCAAACTTCGCCGCGGCACTCGATTTTTTTAATCGTGCGCCCGTATCACCCACAAAATTTTTCAAATTTCGCGGGGCCCGATGTGCGCGCGATAACAAAAATCGGTGGTGGAGCTGATGGGACTCAAACCCACGACCTCCTGAATGCAAATCAGGCGCTCTAATCAACTGAGCTACAACCCCAGAACTCGGTGCGCATATTTTATGCACTTTCATATGAAAAGTCAATAGAAAAGTGTCGGTACCCAACCAATATTAAAAATGTGACTCAATGTGAACACACTTTCATATTTTGCAATTCATAGTTCTTGATTTCCTTTATATAATTTTCAAGCGCCGCCCGCACCGGCGAAAGGACGTTTTGCACGTTATAGTCATTTGGTCCTGTTATTACGGTAATCTTGAACTTTTTGTCGGGTTCACTCCATTCTATTGGCGATATTTCATATATCATCACTTTTTCCTTTCGTTTGCGGGGGATTATAAGGACATATTTTTACATAATCAATGATTTTTTTCTGGGGCAATAAAAATTACTTTACATTTGATAAAATACCGTGCATAATGCCAGTCGAAATGCGTACGATTTGCAAAAAATTTTTGTTATAATGGTGCGACCATAAAGTAATTTACGGGCGCACTTTTATGGTGCCCCGTTTTTTTAACCAAAAGGGAAACATTATGTCAGAAAATGAAACAATGTCCACAAACGAATTAACCGCACGCCTGCAAAAGGCGGAAAACATTCGCGCACGCGATGGTGTTGTGTGGAAGGATAAATTTGATCGCACGCACACAATTGCCGATGCGCGTGAATTACCCGACGATACGGATGTTCGGCTTTGTGGTCGCGTCACGGCGTTGCGTTGGATGGGGAAACTGATGTTCGGGCGCATTTATGATATAAATGGCGAAATTCAATTTTCTATGTCACGCGAAGAATTGGGCGAAGAAAACTATAAATTCATGAAGGCCAATGTTGATTTGGGCGACTTTATTGGAATCACCGGAAAACTATATCACACAACCGCCGGCGAATTGACCGTGCGCGTTGCGAATTACGAAATACTTGCCAAGGCGTTGCGGCCGTTGCCGGAAAAGTTTCACGGGCTTACCGATATGGAAACGCGGTATCGTCAACGCTATTTGGATATTGTTTCAAATCCGGAATCGCGCAACGCGTTGCTTGGGCGATTCAAAATGACGCAACATTTGCGCGAATTTATGAATAATCACGGATTCTTGGAAATTGAAACACCAATTATGCAAAATATCGCATCGGGTGCGGCGGCACGGCCGTTCGTCACACATCACAATGCATTAAACACGGACTTTCAATTGCGTATTTCGCCGGAACTTTTCCTAAAGATGGCGATTGGCGCGGGGTTTGACCGTGTGTACGAAGTGGCCAAGGATTTCCGCAACGAAGGTATGGATGCGATGCACCTGCAAGAATTTACTATGATTGAATGGTATGCGGCGTATTGGGATTACAAGCGCAACATTGATTTCACATGGCAAATGGTTCAAGAATTGATAATGCGCGCACGCGGAACATTACAGATTGAATTCCAAGGGACCAAACTTGATTTTAGCAAGTATGACATGATGGATTATACCGCAAAGATGAACGAACTGTTCGGGTGCAACATTTTGGATTTTGAAGATGTTGATGTGTTGCGTCAAAAATTGGTTGATATGGGTATGTTCCCGATGTCCGAATTGGAAGATTTGAAATCACTTGCGACATTGGTTGACTATGTGTACAAGCGGAAAATCCGTGGCAGCATTGTTCAACCGACGTTCCTTTATAATTATCCAACATATATGGTGCCACTTGCGCGACATAATAATGATGACGACCGGCGACTTGATATGTATCAATTATTGGTGGCGGGTGGCGAACTGTGCAAGGGCTATTCCGAATTGGTAAATCCGATACAACAGGCCAAGGCCTTTGAAGACCAGACGAAAAGTATCGAAGGCGGCGAAGAAGAAGCATTTAACCCCGATAACGACTTTGTGCGTGCAATGGAACACGGATTCCCACCGATTTCCGGTGTGGGTATGGGTATCGACAGATTGGCCATGATTGTGTTTGACCAACCGACCGCACGCGATGTTATTTTGTTCCCGATAATGAAATAGTGGGTAAGATATGGTAAAAACAACCGCATTGGATGTTGATATTTTGACCGCCGACCGTGATCGGCACAACATCGCGTTTATTGACAAGGCGCGCGATGCGGGACGCATAGATGATGAAACGGCACACTATTTACGGCGGCTTTACACCGATGGGATGGATTGCTATCGCGATGTGTTTCATGTTTTGGGCAAATGCTTTGGCGCACCGAAAACGGCGGTGACCGAATATGACCCTGAAACAGATTTGTCGGTGGACAAACCAATAAAGATTGCTGATATAAATCCACTATGCTCTTATCTGGTCAACCACCGGTTGGATGCGGACCCGATGCGGAATCAGTTCTTTACGTGCTCTGCATCGCACAAGATTGATTTGTCGGTGTCATCGATTGTGACGGTAATTGTCGCCGCGCAGAAAAACGTTGAACGTGCAATCGAAAAGGTAACCGGCAAATACTATAAATTTTTTGTATCGGACGTTGTGTCTGCGGTCACGCGTGTGTTTACCGAAACGGGGCGCGATGAACAGATTAAAAAAATTGAACAACAAATTCGAAAAAATTTTGCGGCCCATTATGTGACCAATGCCGCCGAAGAAGTTTTATCCATCATCGGACAAAGTGAAGATAGTTTGGTTGTGAAACTTGTTCGCGAATTAGACAAAGTAAAAAAACCATACCTGCATTTGAATGATGTGTGGCGCGTAAAGTGTTTGTTCGATTTGATACCCCAGGCGCGAACTTTTATCGAACGTCTGTGCGATATGGTTCCGGAACGAATTATATCGGTGCGTGATAAATTTTATGACATTACGAACCCGCGCAACTATCGTGATTCCAAGGTTATTGTGAATATCGGCACGGCGGATAATGTTATTCCGATGGAAATTATATGCCAGGTTCGGACATTCTTTGAATTTGAACGGCGGACACATGATTACTATGCCACATTGCGTGAAAATCCGGATATGGAAAATGCCACCATTGAAAGCGAGGCCGCCGAAATGATGGAAAACGGAATCGAACAATACAATAAAATGATATGTCGGTGTTTGGACGATTTACTTGAACGCGTTGGTTGGAATATTTTATACAGCCGTGGTAATGATATATCATTGTTCGAAGGGTTCCCACGCGAATGCAAGCTTTATTATCCAAGTTCGGTTGTCGAAAAAATTATGAACAAATTGGATGCCGCGGTAAAAAACGAGATTTTTGTTGTGACAAATTCTTCATCAAAGTTGGATAAAGCCCAAGAAATTGCAATTTTCCGTTTTATGGCGCGCTTTGTTTTGGTGTCGGCAATGCCGTATACGCGCGCCGGATGCGGTGTTGTGGGTGATACACTTGCGGTGCGGTTATTCAATTTTATTATGAATGAAGTTTCGCGATATTATAATTCCGAACGCAATATGTAAATGGGGACAAATGTCCTTTTTGGCACGTGCGTTATTTTCTTGATTTTGTTTTTTCGTTGTGACAAGATTGAAACAGATTTAATCGAACGATTGAATCATCAACAAGGTAGCAAAGGAAAAAAAGATGCGCCAAGGTAAAGTAAAATGGTACAACGGCAAAAAGTGTTATGGCTTTATTGCGCCGGATACACCGAATGCGGACGGCAACACGGATGATGTATTTGTTCATTCAAGTTCACTTAAAAATGCGGATTTGCGATATTTGAACGAAGGCGATATCGTCGAATTTGATGAAGAGGTTCGTAATGGCAAATTATCGGTCACAACATTAAAACTTGTTCAACGCGATGAAGAATCTGCAAAGCGGTTTCAGGAACGACGTGCCGAAAGACGGCGCGCCCGCGAAGAAAGCAAAAAAGAAGAAAAACATTCTGGATTTGCTTTCTGGAAAAAATAAGAAAAATCCCGCACGCGCGGGGTTTTTCTTTGGTGTCAGTGTTTAGTGGTTATTGAAAGTGATGATTTGTTTATCGTGGTTGATTTTTTCGTGTTTTTTATGTAAAATTACACTGCTAGCAAAAGGAGTTTTATATGTGGACGGCGATTGGTATTGTTGCGGTTTTGGTTTTATATTTTATTGCGGTTTATAATGGACTTGCCGCACGGCGAAATCAGGTACGTGAGGCATGGTCAACGATTGATACGCAACTTAAACGGCGGTATGATTTAATTCCAAATTTGGTTGAAACCGTGCGCGGGGCGGCGGCACATGAAAAAGACACGCTTTCTGCGGTTATCACTGCACGCAACGCGGCGATGGCCGCACGTGGGGTTGATGGAAAATCAAGTACGGAAACCGGATTGTCTGGTGCGTTAAATAAACTGTTCGCGTTGGGCGAGTCATATCCCGCCTTAAAAGCGAACGAAAATTTCCTTGAATTGCAACGCGAATTGACCGACACGGAAACAAAGATTCAATCTGCACGTCAGTTTTATAATACCGTGGTTATGGGGCTAAATACACAAATCGATCAATTCCCAAGCAATATCGTCGCGCGTATGTTTGGTTTTTCGCACGAAAAGTTATTTGAAATTGATGAATCCGAACGTGCAAATCCGCGCGTTAGTTTCAAATAGGGTGGTCCATGCAATTGATTGATGGGCGAATTGCGCGCAAGATTTTAACCGATGCCGGAATGCCAGAGAATTTGGCGAACATGATTGCGATGGAATGTGACGTTCCAAAAAACGTTATAGATTATTCAATTGCACTTTGGCAACATGGAATGGGCGGCCAAGAAATTATAAATCTTATTGATAATTCAACGGCAACGATGAATATATTAAATGTTCGCGAATTTTTTAACGAACTCGGTGGGGCGGCATCACAGTTTGGTTTTGAACCTGAACAAATTGCGATTGACAAAGCCGCGTTTGATTATGATATGAAAAGGTATGCAAAGGAATTAATCGGGAAACGCAAAAAAGATGACCTTTGCCAAAGCCCCGGAATGATTGGACAAAATATCACAGAACTAATAAATATGTGCATTGCGGGGCCCAACAAATACTATCGCGCTGGTGTCGAATGTATCGAATGGCATAAACGGTCGCACGAACCAAATGAAAATATTTTATATGTACTAAAAAATTGTATTGGCCCAGAAGGTATCGACATCAATAAATTACTGCAATTAACCACTGGCTTTCCAAAAATAGATGAACATAAAAGTGTCACACAAAATGTTTATTTAAAAAACGAAACAGGACGATGAAACGGTCATTTCAACAAATTTGAAACACCGCCCACTTGGGCGGTGCAATTTTCAAATAAATTCAGATTAATCATCATCGCGTTCTTCGCGGTTAATGCGATGTTCGCGCATTTTTTTATGCATTGATTTTTTCATCGAATCAAATTCCGTACGTGTAATACAACCATTCATATCTGTATCGGCAAAAACCAATTCGGACTGCATTTTTGGACATTTCACGGAATCCATAACCAAACAACCATTTTCAAACTTTGGTTGCATTTTTGGCATACGGTGACCGCGGCAACATGTAATTTTCGCCACCGCAAACCCCAGGGCGAAAACAATCAAAAGTACGATAAACTTTTTGAATTTACCGCAATGACAACCACACCCACATCCACAAGATGCGCCACATTGGCATTCGTGCATTTCTGGTGCCGGGACTTCGGTCATAACCGGGCGTTTTGTTGTACGTTTTGTGACCTTTTTAACAGATGATTTTTTTTGCATTTTCCTTCCTTTTTGTTTTGCGCATTCATTGTATAGAAATTAAATTCTAATGTCCAGGAAAAAGTGATTAGTGTAAGTGACTGGTAGTTAGTGTTAGTAAACCGCCGGAAATCCGGCGGTTTTGGTTGTTTACTAACACTCATCACTTGTCACTTACACTTTCCACTATTTCTGCACAAAATGCACACTGTATTGTGGTTTTTTATCCGCACCCAGTGATGCGCGCACAACCTTGTTCGCAGCCATTTGAACCGCACGGGTTAAATTATCCTGGGACTTGCGTTCGGCCTTGGACAATTCATCAATCGCCTTGGTAATTTCGATTTGAATTTGACGTTTCATAAATCCGGTTGCATCAGATTCAAAAATACCCGCACTGGAAACATCCGACGTGCCTTTCAGGTATCCGCGTTTGTCCACCGGCAATGTAACGAATATCGCGCCATTTGATGCAATTTTTTTGCGGTTTTTGTATACGGGGTCATTGGCACTGCGTTCGGTTTCGCCTTCCATCACAACGTAACCGGTTTCGATTGTTTCGCAAACGTATGGTTCCGCACCATCACCCAGTGCAATCATTTCACCATTGCGCACCAACATCATATGCTTTGCGCCGCCGCGTTCCATTGCCATTTTCCCGTTCAGCATTTCATTTATATAATCGCCGTGCATCGGGATTGAAACCTGGGGATGGACCATGTCATAGAATCGTTCAAGTTCCGGCCGGCCGGCGTGACCACTGGCATGTACATGGTCGGTGTCATAAATCGTGTGTGTGTGTATTCCCATTTTTGCAAGTTTGTTATAAAGGAACGAAACATCTTGTTCGCGGCCGGGAATAATAATCGCACTGAATACCACCGTGTCGGTCGGCATAAGTTTCATTTCTTTTACCTGGCCCCGGCAAAGGCGTGTAAGCATTGCGTATTTTTCGCCCTGGGATCCCGTTAAAAATATCGCCTGCTTTTCCGCCGGCAAATCTTTGATTTCCGAAAATTGGTAAATATCATTTTCCGCCAAGTATTTGAATTCGATTCCCATTTCACGGAATTCCGGTAACCCAACGTATGGCACGGGGTTTGGATTACTGCGTTCCTTAATCGCGGCCATGCGCCCGGTGGCACGTGCGGCCTCTGCAAACATTTTTAATCGCGCAATACTGCGTGAATAGCCTGTGACAATAACACGCCCCGGCGCGTCACGCATAATCTGTGTCAATGTGTCGCGAACCTGAATTTCCGTTGTTTGGGGATTTTGACGCGATACAGATGTCGAATCGCACGCGCACGCGATAAGTTTTGGGTCCGAACCAATTTCACGCAGGCGCGCATAATCCGTTCCCGGTTCAATCGGGTTATCATCGTTAAACGTCCAATCGCCGGTATGCAAAATCTTGCCCGCGCCGGTTTTGATAATTAACATTTGCGCCTCTGGCACAGAATGACTTACGTGGAAAGTTTCAATTTCAAACGGGTCAAGTTTTAATGTTGCGCCCGCCGCATCAAATTCAACAATATCGCGCTTTGGATCAAAATCCAATTCAATGCCACGAAAAGTTTCACGCAAAATTTCCGCCGGAAAACGTGTGCAATAAATCGGTTTGCGGAACTTTGGCCAAATGTATTTTAATGCCCCAATATGGTCTTCGTGTCCATGGGTGATAACAAACGCAACAACATCTTTCTTGTGCTTTTCAAGCCATTTCGTATCACAGTATTGCACGTCGCCGGCACCGATTTCTTCCTCTAAGAAACCCATACCACAATCAACAACAATGAACTTGCCCTTGTATTTATAAAGGTACATATTTTGCCCGACGTGTTCCAATCCGCCAAGCGCCATAAAATAAACCTTTTCATCGTTTGAATTCGATGTTGCGTTTTTTTTCTTTTTATTCGATTTTTCGTTTGAAACATGAACGGATAAATCTTCATCCGTATCGGCATCCGTTTCAAGGTCTGTTTCGGGTTCAATATATTCGTGTAATTTAACCATATTATAAAATCCTTTGTTAAAAATTTATGCAGGGATATTACAGTTTTTTTATGGAGAATACAAGAAAAAATAGCAAATATAAAAAACACCCCGCAATGCGGGGTGTGCGATAAATCAAACAATTGTTTAATTCAAAGCATCTTTCAAAGCCTTGCCAGGTTTAAATTTCGGCTGAGTAGAGGCCGGAATTTTAATAGCAGCACCCGTTTGCGGATTGCGGCCGGTTGTAGCCTTGCGCTTTGCGGTTGTGAATGTTCCAAAACCGACCAAGCGAACGTCACCCTTCTTTTTCAGAACTTTTGTGACGGTGTTGATAAACGCATCAAGACATGCCGCCGCGGTTGCTTTGGTGATGTCAACTTCGTTTGCCATTGCTTCGATTAATTGTTGTTTGTTCATTTGTTTTCTCCTTTCATAAATTTATTTAAGGTGTCCAACGCTTCGTTGGCAATGCCCATGAAAATCATTGTGTTTGCGCCGATTACAAAAAACACCAAAACGCAACCAAGCAATTTTCAAGGGCATTGCCCGAAACGCCTGACCGAATCGTAAAGAATTCCGCGGGGTAAGTCAAGATGTATTTATAAAAAGCCTGATTTTTTGTTATCTTGCGTGAACTAAATTGCTGTTTACCGCAATTGCACCATCCGATGAATTTTCGCACAACACCCAGTTTCCCGGTTTGTTCGTAACATCAACCATGCGATACTTGTTTGGCGTATTAAACACAAGAATCATTATGACGCCCGCCCAAAAAAGCAACTTGGTAAATCCCCACGGTTTGGAAAAATCGTCTTTTTTGAATGAATCTTTTAATAAATTTTGATACAACGCCCACCCCCAAACAAACACTAATATAATCGCCGCAAAGAAAAATCCGATTGTTATATATTTATAAAAATGTCCGAACCCGGCGGCAAGTGCGTCCCATAAACTGCTTTCGGCGGGACATATAAATAAAGCCACACCCCGCATATCCGCCGGAACATTTATCACCGTACCGGGCCCCAGTGAAAAATCAAACGCCGCCATCAAAACAATGATGGTCAAAAAAGTTATTACCGAAATCATCGACTTTTTCATGTGGGATTTTTCCTTTGTTGTTATATTATACCACAAAAAACTAACCAATTGCAATTTTTGAAAGTTTTATTTAAGATTTAATTATGTTTGCACGGAAATCAGACCTTGTTATCGCGATAACCACATACGATATTGATGCGTTGCGCCTGTCAATACCGGCGGTGCGGCGGTGCGCGCGCGATGCGACACTGGTTATACACAACGATAACAACGGGCTTGAACTTTTGCGTGATTTTGTGCGTGGGACCGGGTGGCGTGGCGCGTTGCATATTATAAATGAAAAAAATAATCTTGGGGAATTTGAATCAAAAATCGCAACTTTGGAATATATTGATAGTGAAAAAATTCCGGGCAATTGGATTTTGTTTGTCGATGATGACGATGCACTGATTGATGCAACCGTGCCAAATGTTTCGGAATCCACCTTTGCGGTTGTTCAAAACGCGACAACAATTTCGGATAACATAACAGACATTTTCAAAATTAGCCCAAAATGGACGGCCGGTTCGGAATATGGCAAGACGGGCGCACATTTTGACATCGCCGGGACACTTGTTCGACGGGATGCGGCAATTGAATTTGCACACTTTATGCGCACGATATTACCAGAAATAAAAAAAATTGCGCACGGTTTCAAATATCGTGTGCCGGTGGGCGCAATAATGTGGGTGGGGTTAAAAACCTTTATGCGGCACCGCCACCCGGAAATGTCCGCGATTTATATGAATCAAACAAATTATGTTTCCATAAAACTTGGGCATGCCCCGCAAAAGTATGGATTGCGCGCGGTGCCGGTGACATCTGCAAAAACTTTTAATTCAAATGTTATCAAAAAATTTACCGAAATGTTTGAACGCGCCGCGGTGCAAATATAAAAATAATACCTAATACGATTTATCTATTTTTATGATACGCTGTTGTGTCAGGTCTTGCAAATTCTGGTTAAATTCAGAATATGCAAAAAAATTTGATTTCGCAATATCGAATATCTTGTTCTTGATCGTTGAAGGATCTTTTTTCACAACGAGGTACAGTATATTTTTATCATTTTTATATTCAAAATCGTGTACACATTTCCCATAGCCCCAACCTAATTCAAAACCAAATTTACTACGAATTTCCTTTGGTTCCCGTTCTGCCATAGAAAACCATAATCTGCGTAAAAAACTGGGGTGTGCAATCGCAAACATAACCCGTTTTAAATCAAAATTATCATAAAGGTTTTTACAAACAACAAAAGTCCGAAATACATCACTGTCATCATCTGATACAGCCACCATAACAACCAATCGCGTCCGTATATTATTTGTTTCAAATGCATTTACTATATTGACTATCTCTTTGCCGTTTTTCACGATCTCAGACGGTCTAATTTTGTATTGATGCCCCACATTTATAACAATATCCACAGCCTTGGTAACAGAATCATTTTGTCGAAACATACATTCTGGGACACCAACGATATAACCGTTTATATCTATGCCGGAACCCGCAATTGAATGTATCGGATTCCATGGACGAATATCAATAATGGTATCCCAAGGATTTACAACCACTTCTTTCACTTCTTTCGCCATTTCTGGCCATCCATTACATCCCAAAAGCATCGCTTCTTCAAATGAAAACGTTCCATACCAGCGTTGTTTTTTATATTCTAAATCAAAAGAAAGAGGCAAATCATGCGGTGAAAACTCCGCTCCGTGGCTACTTTCTTGGGAATTTGAAGGTTGCCAATCAACATATTCTAAAAATTCATCCCACAAAAAATACCTTTCGAATACTTTCATATTTATTTTGTCCGTTTATATGCAAAATAGTTTTTAATAAACGATTTGAATGCTTCTTGTTTCATGGCGCCTATAACCTCTGGTTTTAAAGCAACACCGCGCCAAACAAATTTGTGCAAAGCATTGTCCCAATTTGTTCCTGATTGCACATCACGCCCCCCTAGGACGACCGCACGGGTACTTATTACAATTGGTGGTACATGATCATCCCAACAAGACACAACTCTTCGCAAGGCCTGAACAAAAAGTGTCCATTCCAGTACCGGGCCAATTTGTTTTTCTAACTCTTCGTCATAATCTACATAAGTCATACCGAACCTATCCAATGTTGCGGCATCCAACGGATTGCGTCCAACGTATTGTCGGGTTGCACCGTATCCATATGTGTTCGCCGAAGCACATAATCTGAAATTTTTGTTTTTTTGAACAAGTTTATCAGGAAACAAATAAAAATCCTGACTAAGCGCATTATTGATAACGGTCAAAACATTTGGATTTCCCGCGTCAATTTCTTCAAATGAAAATAATCCGCCTTTTTCATACGCATCACGGAAAGCCGTTCCAATATAATCGCCATTTGCATTTTTATATCCAATGATATGATATTCGGCTGTTTGACCATTTACAGACATTGGATAATATTGTAACTTTAATTTTTCCGCGACTTGGTACAGCAATATTGATTTTCCGCCACCCGCGGGTCCCACCAACATGGCCGGTATATTCAATTTCACATCGTTTAACACACTTGAAAAAACTTTGTGCGTACCTAATGGTTGTAAATCTGCTGATTCTTCGTTTGGGGCCGGCAGTATTTGTTGTTTTAATTTCTCTACTTTTATTTTGTATTCTTGTGTCATAAACGGAAGCCCCCTCAAAAGGTTTTCCACCATTTCTCTCATTTCGTCTTTTGTTAACTTTGTGGACATAATCAACACCTCTTTGTTAGCCGGATACTAACATAAAATATACAAAAAACAAGAAAATTCAGGGTATTTATACAATTGCACAAAATATGGTTGCGGATGCACAATAATGTTTTATAATTTGCCATAATAAAAAAAGGAAAATTGCCATGACATATGATGAAATTAGAAAAGTTTTCTTGGATTATTTTGAATCGCACGGGCATAAAATTGTGCCGTCTGCGTCACTTATACCGAATGACCCGACACTGTTATTCACTGTGGCGGGCATGGTTCCGTGGAAGGGGATATTACAGGGGCTTGAACCCGCGCCGGCACCACGTGTGGCCGATGTGCAAAAGTGTATTCGTGCGGGGGGCAAACATAATGATTTGGAAGATGTCGGTTTTGACGGGCGGCATCATACTTTCTTTGAAATGATGGGGAATTGGTCGTTTGGCGATTATTTCAAGGACGGTGCAATCGAAATGTCTTGGGATTTGCTAACGCGTGTTATTGGAATTGACCCGGCGCGCCTTGTCGTGACGACACATATTTCCGATGACGAAGCAACGGAAATTTGGAAAAAGGTCGCGGGCAAAGACGCAATCCGTTTGGATAAAGATAACTGGTGGTCGGCGGGCGATACCGGTCCGTGTGGCCCGTGCAGTGAAATTTTCTATGACTTTGGGGCGGATATTCCGGGTGGATTGCCCGGGACACCGGACGAAGACGGCGGGCGTTTTGTTGAAATTTGGAATGATGTGTTTATGCAATACGACCGCGATGCAAATGGGAATTTAACAAAACTGCCAAAGCAAAATGTTGATACGGGCGCGGGACTGGAACGATGGGCGGCAATGCTTCAGGGGAAATTTGATAACTATGACACCGATTTATTCCGGAACCTTAAACGCGCGGTAAGCGATGTGACCGGCGTTGCCGAAACAAATGAAAATAAAACCAGTTTCAAGGTTATTACTGACCACCTGCGTTCGGTTGGTTTTGCAATCGCCGACGGGGTTATACCGTCAAACACCGACCGTGGTTATGTGATTCGTCGTATCTTGCGTCGTGCGATGCGGCACGGTCAATTACTTGGGCATTCGGGCGCGTTACTATCGAAACTTTATCCGGCGTTGGTGGAACAGATGGGCGGTGCATATCCAGAACTTATAAAAAACCAGGCGCATGTTGTTGAAATTATAACAAACGAAGAAAACGCCTTTGCAGATATGTTGAATAATGGCATGAAGTTGTTGGACAATGAATTGCCGAAACTTTCCGGGAAAACATTGCCGGGCGCGGTCGCGTTTAAGTTATTTGACACATACGGATTCCCACTTGATTTAACACAAATGATTTTGCGCGAACGTGGCATTGATGTTGATGTCGCCGGGTTTGAATCCGAAATGGCGGCGCAAAAAGAACGCAGTCGCGCCGACACACGCGGGACAAAATTGCTCTGGGAATCACGCGGCGATGTGACGGCGACGAACGACACGACAAAGTATGCGCCAATTGCCGATATGCAATCGCGCGTTTTGGCGATACTGCGCGGGGAAGATTTTGTGGACAGTGCAACCGATGGTGACGTGGTAGAGGTTGCGTTGGATAAAACAAATTTCTATGGCACCCAGGGCGGTCAAGTCGGCGACAGTGGCAAATTAAAAATTGGCGACAATGTCGTTTTGGATGTAACGGATGCCGCGCGTGCGAATAATGTCGTTTTGCATCGCGGAACGGTCGTTGGGAAAATTTCTGTGGGTGACACGGTGACAACGGTTATAAACGCGGATGTTCGGGCGCAGACGGCGCGCGCGCATACCGCGACACATTTACTCCAAGCCGCATTGCGACGCGTTTTAAATACCGATGTGGAACAACGTGGGTCACGGGTTGCGCCGGATTCTGTGCGATTTGATTTTTCATTTGGGCGCGCGATGACGGCGGAAGAAAAAAACGCGGTTGAAAATTTGGTGAATAAATGGATTGCGGCGGATATGCCCGTCACACATGAAGAAATGCCAATTGACGCGGCAAAAAAGCGCGGGGCGATGGCACTGTTTGGCGAAAAGTATGGCGATGTCGTGCGCGTGATAACCGCGGGCGATGTATCATGCGAACTGTGCGGTGGAACACATGTAAATCATACCGGCGAAATTTTGCGCGCAAAAATAAACAAGGAAAAATCCATCAGCAGTGGAATTCGCCGTATTACGATGTCCGTCGGCGCATTGGCATAGGTGTTTAAGTGTTAGTGCAACTGATTAGTGGTTAGTGAGCTGTTTTATTGACAAACAAACAACTTGACATTTGTGTTTTCTGTCCTATGCTTGTCAGCATGAATAACAAAGAACTTTCTATTATCATCCCGGTTTATAACGGACAAGATTATATTGTCCGCTGTGTGGACAGTATTATGCGGCAACGGGATGCGGCCCAGCATGAAATTATTATTGTTGATGATGGTTCAACAGATGACACACCAAAAATTTTGGATGCGGCCGCAAATGTATATAAAAACATTCGTGTTATACATCAGAAAAACGCTGGTGTTTCCGTTGCGCGTAATAACGGAATCACCGCATCGTGTGGCAAATATATAACCTTTGTTGATGCGGATGATATGGTGGGATTGAATATTGATGCCTTTGATAAATACTTTATATCACCAAGCAGCATTTCAAATATCGGCAATATGAAAATAACAACGGCGCATAATGTGTTGCCTTTGATGACAGATGCGCATTTTGATGATGGATATTTTGTGAATATGTTGCGTGCCACGTGTGACACAAATGCGGATGTAGTTCTTGGTGGAAAAATCACGGTGAACCGGGATGAAATGTATATGCGTCGTAATGTTTATGAAAATGATTTTGTATATGATTCCGCACCCAATAATAAAGATATTTTACTTCGCCAGGCCGATAGACGCGAAAACGCCAATTTTGCGCTATATCGTCGTGAAATGTTGGATAAACATAATTTGCGTTTTATGACGAATATGAAACTTGATGAAGATATGTTATTTTGTATGCTGGCGGTGTTATATGCCGAACATGTGGCAACGGTCAAAGATGTTATTTATTTTTATAATCGACATGAAAATACATTATCAAACATCGTTGATTATGATAAAAGAATGGAAAAGCAAAAAATCGCAGATATTCAACGGTTTTCATATTTGTTAAATAAATTGGGACGTATGCCAAGATATTCAAAAACATTTACATATTGGATAAAAGAGTATTCAAAAAAAGGTACAAAATATACCTATGAATCCGGCGAATTTCCACCGATTGATTGCCATTATTTTTGCAATGAACCCTATTGCTCTATCACCGATGGCATGCTTGAACAATTTACAAAGAATATTGAAAAATATCTTGGTGCAACAAAATAAAAAACCACCAAATGGTGGTTTTTAAAAATTCTGGTGCGGGCAAAGGGGCTCGAACCCTCGACCTCAACCTTGGCAAGGTTGCGCTCTAGCCAACTGAGCTACGCCCGCAAGTCGTCGGATATTTTTACATATAAAAATCCAGTTTGCAAGAAAAAAATGTTCCGCATAACCCTGCCCCATGCGGAGCGGTGTTTTTTCACAAATCCGTCCCCTTTAGGCACGGTATTTACGTGAATTATGAATTTGCATATTTTTTGCATCCATCGCCTGCCGCGTGCGACCAACGACCTTTTGTGTTCCGCTATTATATGCCTGTTTTTTGGCGGATTTCGCCATTATTTTCTGCACACGGGCAATACCCGCATCAACATCCGGCGATTTGTTCCCGTTCTTTTTCGCGTATTGATAATTCGTCAGTGCTGATAAATATTGTCCCAAATTTTCGCGTGCGACGCCGGCATTATAGTACGCGGCCGCATATTGTGACCTATCCCCAATTTCTTTGAAAATTTTGCCGGTGCATTCAAGTGCCAAATCATATTTACCAAGTTCGTTATACGACGCGGCCAAATCATTCCAAAGCAATGCATCATTCGGATTTGTTTCTAACAGTTTCTTAAACCCCGCCGCCGCGGATTCGTAATCGCCGGACCTGAAAGATGTTACCGCTTTGGCATAATCTGTTTGATCAAAATTTGATTTTGCGATAATAAAATCAATCTGTGTCCCAGATTCAATGGCCTTTATCACCGCACGACCACCGGCGGTTTGATTTAACACGTCCCTTACGATTGGTTTATCTCCTTTTGTACGCGCAGTATTCAATGCGTATTGCACCGTTGCCGTATCAAATTTGAAATGTTCAATTGATAACACTTCGCCTTTTGAATTTCTTTTAATTCCGGTTGCAACTTTGTCCAAAGATATTTTTGAAAAGGAATCTTTTTTCAAACCCAGCAAATCATCAACCGTTATCAATCCTGTGGCATATGCCCCGCACCACCAACGACGTTTAAGTGTTCCTTCGCGCCATAAAGGATTGTCAGGCAAACTGTATTTGAACGCATCCATTTTTTGTTGCGTATTCGTTGCGTTATTCAAATGGTTTGCAATCGGGGCCATTTTCCCGGGCAATTGATAGCCCAACATTAATAACCCCATTATCTGTTGATGATTTATGTTGCTTTTACCATTGATTGCCGATTTAAGCGATTTAAATGTTTCAAATTGCAAGTGCAAACGAAATTGTTCTTCACATTGTTCACGACTGAAACCAGCCGCCATATCTTTCCATTTTCCGACACAAGGGTGCTGGACAATTTTGCCGTTTTTAGCCACAGTGTAGACCCATGTTAAACCGTTCCAATATGTATAGCGTTTTTCTTTGGTGTGCTTTTTTGGGGTTGCGCGATACGTTTCCAATTCTTCGATTGCGATAAACAGTTCAGGATAATAATGCGCCATCGCCAACGAAGTGAAATCCGTTGGTTTTTGTGGTTTTTTGTTCACTTCTTCTTTTTCTTCTTCATTGTCGCGATTGCTGTTATTAATATTTTTTACGGTCTTGGTTCCGACAAATGTCAACAATCCAAGTGTTGCGATACCAAATAAAATTTTTTTAATTTTGTTTTTTGAATTCAAATGTTTTTGCATATATAATCCTTTTTCTATATATACTTTACCAAAAAATGCATTTTTGGTCAAACAATACCGAAACCGCCCCGGATGGGGCGGTGTTGACAAATGACCTTAAAACCATTTCCACGGCTGCAATAATTTCAAGAAACTCATCGCTGTGCGCCGGTCCGCAAATGCGTGGCCACAACGCGGGCATACGATAAACGGTGCAATTGTTGCCTTGTATTTTCCGCGAATCATTGTCCAGATATAGAGCCCCAGCAACCAAGCCGCGATTACAAAACCCCAAATCACATAGCCGAAATACTTATTCACGGTTTTGATAATCGTTTGAACAAAGTCCAAATTAGAATTTACCAGTTCGCGATAAATCTTGCGCGCGGTCGGCCAAGACGATGGTTCCCACGGATACACATGTTTAATATCATATTTCGTGAACAGCATTGCAACCGCCGAATCCATTTGGCTTTTGATTGCGGCATCGATTACTTTATCAACCTCTATCTGTGTGACACGCGTCAATTCTTTTTCAACGCCGTCCAATTTTTCGTTCACCATTTTCGCGACGTTATCCACTTTATCCACCGCGGCGTTCGCCTTGTCCACCGCCCCATCCGCGGTATCCAGCACATTATCAATCGCATCTGTTTTTACGCCAAATTTATTGGCAAGTCCGGTAAGTCCACGAACCCCAGATGTTTGTTCTTTGACCTTGGCGGTTTGTTCTTTTGCTTTTGCGGTTGTATCGGTCACTTTGTTTACCTGGGTTTCAACCATTTTAACCTTGTCAATCGCAAACGCGACGGGCTTTTCAAGGTTTATTGCATTTTTAATTCCGTTCAGCATTCTTTCATATTGTTCCGCGACATTGCGTTGCAAGTCATAAAAAATTGCAACAACGGTCGATTGCTTTATCGAATCAGAATATTTATTTTTGACATGCAACGGAAACCACACAACGAACGCAATCCACAAAACAGACACGATTAAAAATATGCGCCGCGCGTGCGTCACGACGGACGTTTTCTTGGCGACGGTTTTTGCACCACCGCGGTCGATTACTTCGATTTCTTTTTTCTTTGGCATGTTTGCTCCTTTGTTTTAATTATTTTTATTTTAACAAAGAAACAAATTTTATTGCAATATAAATTATTTTTTCAAAAAGGCCACCTTCCGCCTATGCCAAGGCTACGGCGCGACAGGCCTGGCTTCGCCGTACTCCTCCACAGGAGGAGAACTAACCCATATAATTCTTTATAAACTCTGCCTTGAATTCGGCAAAACGCCCCTGCTCTATGCTTTCGCGGATGCCCTGCATCAGGTCTTGATAGAACCAAAGGTTGTGCCCAGTCAACAATGTGGCACCCAAAATTTCGTTGCACTTTATCAAGTGGTGCAAATACGCGCGCGAAAGTTTACACGCCGGACAACCACATTTGTCGTCCAATGGTGCGTTATCGTCGCGGTATTTCGCGTTGCGCATATTCATTGTGCCATGGCGCGTAAACGCCATCGCGGTGCGGCCCGCGCGCGTTGGCATAACACAATCGAACATATCAACACCGCGTTCCACCGCACCCAAAATATCCAGTGGTGTTCCAACGCCCATTAAATATCGTGGTTTGTCCGTTGGCAACATTGGTGCAACCACGCCAATCATATCGAACATAACGCTTTGCGGTTCCCCAACCGCAAGTCCACCGATTGCATACCCGTCAAACCCAATAGCGGTCAGTTCCCGTGCGGACTTTTCACGCAGGTCGGGGAAATCGGCCCCTTGGACAATGCCGAAAATACCATAGCCCAGGCGGTCGACAAACGCGTTTTTGCTGCGCGCCGCCCAACGCGTCACCATATCAACATTTTTTTCCGCGCGTTCGCGCGTTGTCGGTAAATGCAGGCATTCGTCCAAAACCATTGTGATATTTGAATCCAGTTGGTGTTGAATATGCACGGAATCTTCGGGGCGCAAAAAGTGTTTTATCCCGCCGTCAATGTGCGAAGTGAACTCTACGCCCTCTTCTTTCATCTTTACCAGGTTCGAAAGCGACATAACCTGAAAACCGCCACTGTCGGTCAAAATCGGCCCGTGCCAACCACTGAATTTGTGCAGGCCACCCATCTTTTCCACCAAGTCACCGCCGGGCCGCATCATCAGATGATATGTGTTGCCCAAAATCACTTCTGTTCCGGTCGCACGAACCTGGTCCATCGTCAACGCCTTGACCGTTGCCGCCGTACCCACCGCCATAAACGCGGGCGTTTGAAATGTTCCGTGTGCGGTTTCCACCGCGCCCCGCCGCGCATTTCCATCCGTTGTGATAAGATTAAATTTCAGTGACATTTTGTTTTTTCCTTTTATCTGGCAACATTATATTTTATATGGCACATTGATTATACTTATTTTTACCCCCCGCGAGTTTTTCGTATCCACTTTTCTGTGAAAAATGTTGATAAGGCGCAGAATTTATTTTAATTTTGTAATGTGCAAAATGTTTCCCAACGATATAAATTAAAAGTCGATTCACATTGGCCGGAATATCAGGTGTATCGATGAATTGTTCAAAAAATGTGGCCAGATAATCCAACAAAAATTTACTATGTTTTTTTCCATTTGTATATGCATCATCAACTTGCCAGAATATATCACGAATGTTGTTTTGTGAATTTTTTGAGATATTATTTTCTATCCATTGAACATCAGATTCATACAATTCAAATCCATAATCAACTGCGAAATTGTATGCATATTTAGCCAGTAAATCCCCAATACGTTGTTCTATATTTGGACAATTTACACGACCTTTTCTAAGGTCAATTTGATACTTTTTATTTTCTACCATTCTGAATCCTTTCTAAACAGCAAACAACAATCGCCATAACTGAAAAACCTATATTTTTCGGCGACGGCGTGGGCGTATGCGGCCTTCATTTCGGCCAGGCCACTAAACGCCGACACCAACATAAAGAGTGTTGATTTCGGCAGGTGGAAATTCGTCAGCAACACGTCAACCGCACGGAATTTATATCCCGGTGTGATAAAAATATCCGTCGTACCACAAAACGGTGCAACACGCGCACGTTCCCCTCCGTTGGAGGGGTGGCACGAAGTGCCGGGGTGGTTAGACAGCCAGTTAAAAACACCGTGAGGGTCTTGCAAGACATCTTTGGCCTGGATATGTATCACTGCAAGATTTAAAGATTTTAGATATTCATCACGCTGCCTATCATAATCAACTTTTGTGTCATGGGTTTTATCGTCAACCTCGATAACTAAAAATTTTGACGCACAAAAGAAATCAACAATGTAATTTCCAATTATTTTCTGTCTATCAAAATCCAGACCATTTAATTTTTTATTTTTGATTTCGTTCCACAATAATGCCTCGGGCAAACTGCCAGCATGACGCAATTCGCGTGCACGCTCTTTTAATTTTGGGTTAAATGGTAATGTGCGATAGTTTGCGGTGTCTCTAACCACCCCGGCGGGTGCTACCCGCCACCCCTCCAAAGGAGGGGAACTTGACGCGGCGGATTCCAATGTGCGAAGCGAAGTTGTGCCGACGGCGATTACACGCGTCGCGGCGTTTATAATTTCCGCCTGGGCAGGTGTGATTTGGCACCATTCACTGTGCATTTTATGTTCGGAAAGGTTTTCAGTTTTAACCGGCATCCATGTTCCCGCGCCAACATGCAATGTGATTTTTACTATTTTTGCGCCTCGCTTTTCAATTTCCGCCATCAATTCATCGGTAAAGTGCAAACCCGCCGTCGGTGCCGCCATTGACCCAAGTGGGTCCGCATAGACCGTTTGATAGCGTGTTTGGTCGGCGATTTCGGCGTCGCGTTTCATATACGGTGGCAATGGCATTTTACCAACACGGTTCAGCACATCAAAAACATTATCACAATTGAATCGCAACAACAGACCGCTTTCGTCGTCTTTATCCATAACGGTTATTGTTGTGCCGTCCGTCATGGTAAGTGTGTCGCCAATGTTTATTTTGTTAAACTTTTTACACAGGCCCCACCAATTTTTATCATCAACCGCGGTATGCAATGTGATTTCGTGACCGTCCGCATCAAAGCGCGCCGGAATTACCCGCGAATTGTTGAACACAACAACATCGCCGGGGCGCAAGTAATCCAAAAAATCACGAATATGTTTGTCAGAAAGGGTAAGTTCCCCTCCTGTGGAGGGGTGGCACGAAGTGCCGGGGTGGTTAGAGAGCCAGAGAAAAATACCATGTGGATTTTTCAACACGTCCGCAGCAGAAACATGTATCACGTTAAGGTGCAATGATTTCAAATATTCATCACGCGCTTTGTCATATTCGATTTTAAAGTCGTGCGTTTTGTCATCTATTTCGATTACCAAAAACCTTGATGCGCAGAAAAAATCAACTATGTAATTTCCAATTATTTTTTGCCTATCAAAGTCAAGACCGTTTAATTTTTTATTTTTTATTTCGTTCCAGAGTAACGCCTCTGGCAAACTGCCCGCATGCCGTAATTCACGGGCGCGTTGTTTTAGGTTTGAATTAAACGGTAATGTGCGGTAATTTACGGTGTCTCTGACCACCCCGCCCTGCGGGCACCCCTCCAACGGAGGGGAACTTTGCACCACCAACATACGCGATGCATCGCGCCGTTCCAATGGGTGCGATGCGATTAGTTCCGGTGGCAATTCAAAATCAAAATCCGATGTGTGCAGCATTTATTTGTAATTATCGACCTTGTATTCTTTGTCTCAAACTATTAAAATTTGCATCTTCCTTGTTTGCTTCTTCGAATTTCTTGCGTGGACGAATACTATCATTTACATACCAAACCTCATTAGAATTGAATACTCTACGGTTCTTATAACTTCTTTCATTCAACCAACCGAACCCAACACGAACTGTCACAATATCACCCAAAGCACTGTACTTATAGTCATCATCGATGGCTTTATAAATTCTTTCAATGTCGGTTTCAACATCTCGTAATACCAATACTGGTTCGTTATCAATTGTTCCGATATCGACGATTACATTTTTGTGCTTTCGGCACCCAGCCAACCCAAGCAAAAGCAAAAATGCCAATATTTTATATTTCGGATTGATTTTTAGATTTTGATTAACTTTCATATTTTGATTCCTTTGTTATTTGTTTATATTTTTTCGCTCGGCTTGCGCCTTGCGCGCAAATTTGTAGTTGTTCGAACTTCGTTTACACTCGTTCTCACATACAAATTTTCATTTTATGTCCTTTTATCTCTTAAACTCTAAACCTTGGTCAGTGTAATTTTCGGCGGTGTTTTCCCAATCCGGTTCAACACGCACGAACAAATGCAGGCGCGCGTTCACGCCCCATTGATCTTGGATATCATGCCGCGCCGCCGTTCCAATTTTTTTAAGTTGCGTTCCCCCGCGACCAATCACAATCTTTTTATGCGCGTCACTTTGCACAACAACTTTCTGATAAATATCAAGCACCCCATCGGTATCGACATCAACATGTTCCGTCACGACATTTATGTGATATGGCAATTCTTGGTGAATATAACGATAAACCTTTTCCCGCGTTAGTTCCGCAAGGTACAGGTTATCCGGAACATCGGTTGCATCCGCCGCATCAAACAAATATGGCGATGCCGGCATAACCGCCGCCATTGATGCCAACATTTCCGCAACGCCGTCATTTTTCATTGCCGAAATCATAAAGATTTCACGAAAATCCGCCATTTCGTTTAATTCCGCGGCAATCGGCAAAAGTTCACTTTTCTTTACCGCATCGGTTTTATTTAGTGCAACAAACAGATTTTTATGTTCGCGGATTTTTCCGATGATTTCGCGCACCGTATCGGTAATCCCCTTGGTCGCGTCGATAATCAATAAAACCGCATCCGCATCGGAAAGCGCCGTCATCGCCGCCGAAACCATTGCGCGGTCAAGGCGACGGGCGGGGCGAAAAATCCCGGGCGTATCAACAAAAATCAATTGGCGCGAACCAACCATTTTCACGGCACGCAGGTTCGTTCGCGTGGTTTGAACCTTATGCGAAACAATCGAAACCTTGCGTCCCATGATTTGATTCAACAAGGTGCTTTTGCCGGCGTTTGTCGGTCCCACAATCGCGATAAATCCAGAATATGTCTTGTTCATACCATAAACAATAGCACACATATTTCAAAAGTGAACAAAAAAATCCCCGTTGTAAAACGGGGATTTGGAGGTACACACATGAGAACTTTTTAAATGCTATCGGCATTTATCCAACGACCGTTCTTTAACAGACCCGGCGCCATGCCTTCGCCATTGCGCAGTGCATCAATCACGCGACGCGCACCGGCGGCATCAAGATTTACAATACGAACCTTGTACATATCGCCTTCCTTTACGATAATCGCATCACCATAGTTGCGCATTTTTTGCAATAATGTATTCGCACTATCTTCGGCATAGAACGCCGCGACTTGGACACTGTAGTCGCCGGACGCAACCGGTGCCGGCGCGGACGCGGGCGCGGGTTCAGATGTTTTAACGGGTTCCGCAACAACCTGTTGCTTTGCAACCGTTTCTGTGGCCGGCACCATCGCGGTTTTGCCAACCGTTGCGGTTTTAACCAACATTGTTTGTTCAGGCATAATCTGGACCTGGACCTTGGATTGATTGGTTATGCCAATTTTTTCCGCGGCGGCCGCAGACAAATCGATAATACGTGTATTTACAAATGGACCACGATTGTTTATACGAACAACAACCGATTCGCCGTTTTCCAAATTTGTGACCTTGGCAATCGTGGGCAGTGGCAAAGTTTTGCTTGTTCCCAACATTTGATTCATGTTGTATGTTTCGCCGTTGCTTGTTTTTGTGCCATTTAATTCAGTTGGAATTATGCCCGCCATGCCAACCTGGTTATATGTCCAATCTTCGGCCGGGATGTATTGAGTATCTTCGACCTTGTACGCATTTCCAACATAATAACGTGGTGCCGCCGCAAGCAGATACGAATCGTCATTTACCGGTGCCGGTGTGGTTTTTGCCTCTGTGGCAAGGGTTTCTTCACCGATACCGTCGGAACCATAATCCGAACCGCCCGTCTGTGACAAATCGGCGCAACCCGCGACCAACGCGGTCAACACCGCCAAAGATACCAATTTTTTCATTGATTACTCCTTACATTCTTTATGTGCATATTATACCATATAAAAAAGGTGGTTTCAACTTTTTATTTTTATATTTTACGATTTATTAAAAATGCAATTGGCATATAGATAATTCCATAACCCGCAATCGCAAGTCCAAGTGCAAAAATACTTGTCACCGGAACAAACCAAAGTCCAACCCCAAGTGCCGCCGCAATTACACCAAACACAACAATCGCACGAATCGTTCGGCCATCAATTTTGGCAAGTCCACGCCGACGACACGCGCGCCCCAGCAGGTAATTTTTCACATAACCACTTACCACCACGCCAATCGGAATCGCCAAATATCCAACGAACCAAAAAAGTCCCAAATATATCACCGACGCAACCCCCAGTGATACAATGCTTGTTTTAACCGGGGTTTTTACATCCTGGGACGCATAAAGGGTTTTACTGTAAATCTGACTTATCAGCATTGCGGGCAAAACAAAAACCTGAATCATAATTGCGATTGCGACGGCATGCGTGGAATGCGCCGTCCATGCGCCGTATTCAAAAAGATATTTTATTATCGGTTCCGCCAACACGAACAATCCCGCCACACATGGCATAATCAGCATCATTGATTGGCGCATCGAAGAATTTTGTTGGATATGGACACTGCGCATATTTTTTTCGGCAATTGCGTTTGATATCGACGACATTAAAACCGTTCCAACCGCAAGTCCAATCATTGCAAATGGCAACTGAACAATTCGGTCGGAATAATAAAGCCACGACACCGCGCCACTTTCAAAACTTGCCACCAATGTCCCAAGAATTATTGTGATTTGATAAAAACCGTTGCCAATCAAACTTACGCCGAAACGTTTGAACATTGTCTTAATCGCCGGCGTCCATCGCGGCACCACAAGGCGCAAGCCGAAATGTTTTCTGTGTATTCGCCACAGCAGTACCAAACATTGAATTATCCCAGACAAAACGACCGTGCCCGCCATTATATACAAGACCGTATCCGATGCGCCAATGTGCATTGAAAACAGCAACGCACCGATAAGCATTATATTCAACAACACCGGCATAAACGCCGCAAGCATAAACCGCGAAAACGCGTTTAGTACCGCCGACAAAAACGCCGCCGCGCAAATGAAAATAACATAGAAAAACATTATCCGCGATATAACAACGGTCATTTCCATTTTACCCGGCACATCCGCAAACCCCGGCGCCAAACCCCACACCACAAGTGGCATAAAGATTTCAAAGACCAGTGTTATTCCAAGCAATATAACAAAAAGCCACGAAAACACATTTTTTGCAAACGATTCATCATGCCGTGAATCCGCATACATTGGGATAAATATCGCCGACAATGCCCCTTCGCCAAGCAAATCACGAAACAAATTCGGCAATTTGAATGCCGCCAAAAAAATATCCGAAAGCCGCCCCGCGCCCAGCACGCGCGCAATTAGCATATCACGAATGAATCCGAATATGCGACTTATTCCCGTCATGGCACCAACGCCGAAAATATGTTTGCCAAGTTTCATAGTTTGGATTATACTAAATGCGAACAAACAAAATCAAGACAGGAATAAAAAGAAATGAAAAAATTATTTTTACCGCTTTTGCTTGGTCTTGCCGTTGCCGGATGCAGTGGCGATACCGATAAAATCATAACGAATAAATCGATTACGGAACTCTATGACGATGCGTATGGCGAATTTGAAAAAGAAAACTATGACGATGCGGCCGAAAAGTTCCAAATGGTTGAAACGCAATACCCGGCAAGTGAATGGTCGGCGGATGCGTTGATTATGGCGGCATATTCACAATACTTGGACGGCGATTTTCCGGGTGCAATCCTTACCGCCGACCGGTTTATGCGATTTCACCCCGGGCATCGGGATGTGCCGTATGTATTATACCTGCGCGGAATGTGCTATTATCGCCAGGTTAGTGATGTTCGCCGCGAACCGGGAATGTCGGTCTATGCTTTGCAACAATTTCAGCAAATCGTTGACCGGTTTCCACGGTCGCCGTATGCCGAAAATGCCAAGAATAAAATCAATATCCTAAAAAACTATATCGCGGGCAAGGTTATGTATTCCGCGCGCAACGATATGCGTAAAGAAAACTGGGCAAGTGCGATTACAAAGTTCCAATCGGTTATAACCGATGCGCCCGAAACCGTCATGCCCGAAGAGGCGATGTATAGACTTACCGAGGCATATACCGCAATTGGTTTATCCGAACAGGCGGACGGTTTTGCCGAAATGTTAAAACTAAACTTTCCGGACGGTAAATGGGCAAAAAAATTGAAAGACAAATAATCGATGCGTAAACTTACAGACCAAGATATTGCCGAAATGATTGGTGCGGATTTTTCGCCGGACGATTCCGTGACGCGCCGGCGCGTTAGAACCGAATTACACCTGTCGACGCGGATTCCCGCGCCCGTGCATGTTCCCGAACACGCGACACTTGATTTGCATATGAAGACAATCGAACAATCGTGGAATGAAATAATGGAACTTGCGTTATCGGGGGTAAAAAATGCAAAAATCATAACGGGGGCAAGTGGGATACTGAAAATCAAATTCCAAGAATGGGTGCGCGAAAGTTTGCTTTCGCCATATATCGTTTCATGCACACCGATAAATAACGGCAGTTTCGCCGTAAAATTCCGCAAATTGAACAGTGACTAGCGACACATCCTGTGTCCGGGTTCGATAAAGTTTTTTGGATTTATGGCATATCCATCTTTCTTTACCGCATAATGCAGGTGCGGTCCGGTTGAAAGGCCGGTGTTGCCCGTGTATCCAATAAGGCAACCCGATGCGACCGATTCACCACGCGACACAGACACCCGGCTTAGGTGACAGTATTGTGTTGCGTAACCACTTGGGTGTTTTATGATAATTCCGTTGCCACAGGTTCTGTTCATATTAAATACTGTTTCAACAACCCCGTTTGCCGGCGCGTATATCGGTGTTCCCGTGTTTGCGGCCAAATCAATACCATAATGAATCTTTGTTTTGTTGTACCAAGATAATTTTCTTTGCACGCCATAGTCAGATGTTATGCACGTTATATACCCAAGTGGTGACCCGTACGGCACATTGGTATTTTTGAACTTTTGGTTTTGAATTGCACATTGTTTGTGTTCGATTGGAAATGGCGTATCAAGGTCCCCCTGGCCATCGTCCCACGGCACATCTTCGGCCGGCGGGATTAAATCGCCGTCTTCGGTTTCGGTGTATCCGTAATCGTCCACCAAATCTTGGCGGGCCATCGCATTGCGACGTTCCATTGCGGCAATTTCATCTTCGATATTTGGCAGCGCATACGCGCACCCAGAAATACATTTGCCGTTTTCATCGTATTCACTTTCGTATGGTTCATATCCGGCGGCGTTTAGTGCCATACGGTCAACAAAAGACAAATCGGCCGCGACCTTTGGAAATTCCATTGGCGCAATGAACCCGGCGAAAACCGCCGTGTGTGTAAACATCGCCATCGCAAAAGAAATAATCGCCCCGCCCCACATTATGTATGTATTTTATCATATTTAGTGATTAGTGCAAGTGTAAGTGGAGAGTGAGATTTTTGTTGAATTGCGCCACATAGTTTCGGTATGATTGGGGTATGAAAAGAATCAAAACTGTTTATGACCATATACGTGCAAACAACATAAAGACCGCGGTGTTGGTGGTGCTGTTTCCGGTTATTTTTATTGCATTGGTATTTTTGTGTGTTTGGTGTGTGCAACCGTTAAATGATACAATCAATACAACCACTATGGTGGCGGTGCCGACCGTGGTGGTGTGTGTTATTTGGATGCTAATATCATGGGCGTTTGGTGATTCTATGATGCTTTCTATGGCGGGCGCAAAGCAGATAAACGACACCGACCCGGAATACCGGTATATTTACAAATCGGTGGAAAATGTCGCAATCGCCGCCGGATTGCCAACGCCACGGGTTTATGTTATCGAAGACGGTGGCCTTAACGCGTTCGCAACGGGGCGCGGGCCGCGTGATGCGACGGTGGCACTCACCCGTGGAATTATTGAAAAATTGGACCAACCAGAACTGGAGGGTGTAATTGCCCATGAAATGGCGCATATTGGTAACCGCGACATACGACTTAGTATGTTTATCATAACTGGCATTGGCGTCACGGTCTTTATTGCAGATATGCTGGCGCGGAATATGATGTATACACGTTCGGATGGTGATGATAAAAACAATGGCGCGGCGGTGATAATGATGGTGTGGTTGGCGTTCACACTTTTCAATGTTCTGATTTCACCGATTTTGCATATGGCGATTTCGCGGCGGCGTGAATATGCGGCGGATGCGACGGGTGCGTATATAACACGGAATCCGCGGGCACTCGCGGCGGCACTGCGTAAAATTTCGGAAAATTCGGTTGTTAAAAACCTTGATGGGCGCAAGACGATGGCGGCAATATGCATTGCGAACCCAACGCGGGCGCGCGCGTTTTTTAGCGAAATTATGGCAACCCACCCACCGATTAAGGAACGAATCCGGCGGTTAGAAAGTATGTAGTGATTAGTCCGTCACGACCGCGGCGCGGTCATGCCGCGACGGGTGTTAGTGGTTAGTATTCTCTGGAATAATCGCGCGATTACGACCTAATTCCGGACGCTACTGGCCACTAATCACTTACACTAACCACTAATGAAATCTTTTTTCTTGCAATCGGAATATTTTGGTATAAAATAGTACGCGTTGCACCCATAGCTCAACTGGATAAAGCGTCTGACTACGGATCAGAAGACTGAGGGTTCGAATCCTTCTGGGTGCGCCAGAATAAAAATAAAACACGGTTTAACACCGTGTTTTATTTTTATCGTCGCCCCACCGGGGATGCGAACCCGGTAGAGTTGCGAAGCAACGAAGGGTTCGAAACCAAGTAGATTTTGCAAACGAAGTGCAGCGAAATCGTCACGGGTTGCGCGCAACCGGCACATATTTATGTGCCGAGTGAGCGAATCCTTTTGGGTGCTTGTTTTTTATTGTTTATCAAGGGGAATGAATGGGTGCGCCAGAATAAAAATAAAACACGGTTTAACACCGTGTTTTATTTTTATCGTCGCCCCACCGGGGATGCGAACCCGAACAGAGGGTTCGACACGATAGTTGGCAAGAACAAGCGCATATTTGCGCGCAGTTCGAGCCTTGTATCGGCGCAGCACACAATACGCAGATGAACAATTAGTAAAATTTTAAAAATTTATGCAAATAAATTTTTTAATTTTATTTATTGTTTATCAAGGGGAATGAATGGGTGCGCCAATCTTTTCTACATATTGACTTTTCAAATAAAATGTATTATAATTAGTGGCATGAGTACGCAAGTTGCATTTTGTTCTTTCGTTTGGTGGCTGTAGTCACAGCCAGTACTTTCTATACCTATCATATTTATTCAATACAATTTTAGTTTAATCATAAACAAAGGATTTTTATTATGAAAAACAATGAACAAAAGGTTATGTTAACTGGTGTGCGGCCCAGTGGGAACCTGACACTTGGCAACTATTTGGGGGCAATTAAGAATTTTGTAATGCGTCAAAACCAATACAAAAGTTATATCTTTGTTGCGGACCTGCACGCGATAACCAGCCCCCGCGACCCAGCGGAATTGAAAACGGCAATCAATGATTGTATGGCGATGTATCTTGCATGCGGTGTTGACCCAGAGCAAACAATAATGTTCCGGCAAAGTGATGTATTGGAACATGGTATTATGGGTTTTATAATGACATTTCAAACGCATATGGGTGAATTGTCGCGTATGACCCAGTTCAAACTGAAATCACAAAATGTGGGCAAAAATGGGATTGATACAGGGCTGTTTGTGTATCCGCCGTTGATGTCCGCCGATATATTGTTGTATAATACAGATGTGGTTCCGGTTGGATTGGACCAGCAACAGCATGTGGAATTAACCCGCGATTTGGCCGGTCGGTTTAATAAACGCTATGGCGATACGTTTAATGAACCCGATGTCTATATCGCGCCTGTTGGGAACAAGATTTTAAATCTGCAAAACCCGACCGAAAAAATGAACAAATCCGATGGTCCAAACCCGGGAACAATCTTTTTGATGGATGATTTGAAATTGGTTCGCAAAAAGATAATGTCAGCGGTCACGGACAATGAATCTGTGATACGGTTTGATGAAAGTGCGAAACCCGGCATTTCAAATTTGATAAGCATACTGGCCGCGACAACCGGCGAAAGCATTGAAGCAATAGAAAAACGTTTTGCGGGTCATGGGTACGGCGATTTCAAGCGCGAAGTTGCGGATGCGGTTTGCGGTTTAATTGGAAACATTCAAACAAAATATCAGCGGTTCAAGAATCCGGATGTATTGGATGCGATTTTGACACGGGGCGCGGAACGCGCGCGCATCGTTGCGGCGGAAACCCTAAACCGGGCAAGGGTTGCGTTGGGCCTGAAATAGAAAACGCCCCGAACGGGGCGTTGATTTTTAACCTTTTTACTCTTTAATTCTGTGCCGGGGCATCGGTTGTTGTCACCGGTTCGGCGGGCGTTGTGTCACCGGTCGCGTCGGGTGTGGGGGTTGGTTCGTTTGCCAATTCATCCGCCGCAAGTTCAGTGCGAAGTTCGCTTTGCGCGTTACCCGCGGTTTTTGACGACACAATCGCCAATGCCGCACACAAAACAAAAAAGATTATCGCAAGCCATGTGGTTAGTTTCGTTAGGAAATTTCCCGCCGCCGCACCGGTCAGTGCACCGCCGAACATAGATGCCGCGGACGAACCGGACATGCCACTGCCTTCGGACTTTTGCAGCAAAATAATTCCGGTCATGAATACCGCAACGATTATCAGTAATACCAGTAAAATTGAAAACATTTTTTATCCTTTTATTTTTACCACATTTTAACCATCAATTTTCTTGGTTGCAAGTATTTTCAGTAATTCAGCGGCGGCGGCGGAGCCGGCGGATTTTTTCGAAGGGCCGTCACCACTTGCACTTTCGCCCATGGCGGTGACCGTCACGGTGAATACGGGACTATGGTCTTCGCCGGTTTTTTCCGCATCGGCATAGACCGGCAACGCACCGTCCGCATGTTTTTGCACAAATTCTTGGAGCATTGTTTTGGGGTCTTTTGGTGGGCGCAGTTCCGCCGCCGCCAAATCGTGCCAAATGCCACACACAAAGCGCTGCGCGTTATCAAAACCACCATCAAAGAAGATTGCACCGATTACCGCCTCCATCGCGTTGGCAAGCATATGCCGTGTGCGCCCGGCGGTCATATGACTGTGTCGAACCTCTTTATGCAAATCGAACGAACGCGCGACATCCGCCAATGTTTCGGTTGACACCAGCGATGCAAAACGGCGCGCAAGTTCGCCTTCGTTTTCGTTCGGGTACATCGCGTAAAGCATGGCCGCAACACTTAGCCCCAAGACACGGTCGCCCACGAATTCAAGGCGTTCATTGTTATGATGACTGTTCACGCCGCGTTGCGTCAGCGCAAGTTCCAACAACGATTTATCTTTGAATTTATAATAAAGCTTCATTTTAATTTATACCTTTGCCAAATCTGTTCCAGCGCATTTTAGCATTCCAATTCCAAAATGCAACCATTGGCGATGCGTAATTGTGCGAATACCACACAAACCACACGCGCCCCAAGACATTATCAACCGGAACGAATCCAACATCCGCGCGGCTGTCGTTGCTGTTGTCGCGATTGTCGCCCATAAAGAACAAATGATTTTCCGGCACCAGGTATTCCATCGTATTATCCATCGGGCCGTTATCGCCATATTCAATTATACTGTGTTCGATGCCGTTCGGTAAAACCTCGGTATACTCCGTTGCGGGGAAAACACCGCAAAGACCGGGTGTGGTGCGGCAAATATGGTCACTTTTATATTCGATTGTGTAATTAAAGTCCGCCGGCGCACCGTCAACGTAAATTTTATTCCCGCGAACCTGCATATTTTCATAGTAATAACCGGTACTGCGCAGCGACCGTGGCAAAACCGCAACGACATAGGGCCGTGGGTCGCGCCGTTCAACCATTTCGCCATTGATATACAGGCGCCCTTCGCGCATTTGAATTGTATCACCCGGCAAGCCAATCAGGCGTTTGACATAATCCAGTGATTCATTTTTTGGATTACGGAATACGATAACATCGCCAACCTTTGGCATACTTTTGAATATGCGCCCATTCCACAGGTGCCATGACCCAAACGGGAATGAATACCGCGAATAACCATATGACCATTTGGTGATGAAAATATGGTCACCGATATGCAGCGTCGGTATCATAGACCCCGACGGGATATTAAACGGTTCAAGAAACAAACTGCGGAAAACGACGGCGATAAGGATTCCGTAAAACAGTGTATCAAACCATTCACGCAGGCGATTTTTGGGCTTTTTTAACATTTTCTTTCCTTTCTTTGTCAATTTTGTGTTTTGCATTTTAGGACTTGAATTCAATTATGGCAAGTATATAATACAAAAACCATGATTTCTTTGGCTTCTATTATCTTTAACGGAATGGACGCGACAAAAATTGATGTCCAGGTGCAAATTTCCGCGGGACTGGGGAAACCTGATTTTAAGATTATCGGGCTTGCCGACCGCGCGGTCAAAGAATCTGCGGAACGCATTGTAAATGTTCTTTCGGCGTTGGGCCTGCAATTACCACCAAAGCGGTTGACGGTGAACCTTTCGCCGGCGGATGTTGAAAAAAGTGGCGCGCATTTTGATTTGCCGATATTGTGTGGAATACTTTGCGCGTTCGACATTTTGCCCCAAGACAAATTATCAAAATACATTATTATTGGCGAAGTCGGCCTGAACGGCACGGTTGTAAAGACAAACGGTGTTTTGGCGGCGGCCGTATGGGCCAAGAAAAACGGATTTGGTATAATATGTCCCGGTGACCAAGGGGCCGAAGCGCGATGGGCCGGTGATTTGGATATCCTTGCACCGTTTCATGTTTTGGAACTTATCAACCATTTTAATGGAAAAAATCCACTGTTGTTGCCGGATTTGCCGGTGGCGCATACGGAAAACGCAAACACGACCGCCGACATGGCCGAAGTGCATGGCCAGGCGGCGGCAAAACGCGCCATTGAAATTGCGGCGGCGGGCGGGCATGCAATGTTGATGGTTGGGCCACCGGGGTCGGGGAAAACAATGCTTGCATCACGATTGGCCACGATTATGCCGGAAATGACCGCGGATGAAGTTTTGGAAACATCGATAATTTATTCCATCGCCGGAAAATTGGATAACAAAACATTGGTGGCGCGTCGCCCGTTCCGCAGTGTGCACCATACTTCAAGTCCGGTTTCACTTGCGGGCGGTGGTTCGGATGCGCGGCCGGGCGAAATATCACTTGCGCATAATGGCGTTTTGTTTTTGGATGAATTGCCGGAATTTAATCGCGCGACACTGGAAATTTTGCGGCAACCGATGGAATCGGGGGAAATTATGATTTCGCGTGCAAAGCGGAACGCGACATATCCCGCACGGTTTCAACTTATCGCCGCAATGAATCCGTGTCCATGCGGACATTTGGGAAACGCCGCCCTTTCATGTTCCCGCGCGCCACGATGTGCCGAAGCGTACCAGAATAAAATTTCGGGGCCACTGCTTGACCGTATTGATTTGCATGTTGATGTTGACCCGGTGAACCCGTGGGAAATGAAAAATAGCGCGCCATCGGAATCCAGTAAAACAATACGCGCCCGCGTGGTTGCCGCACGCGAACGGCAAATTTCCCGTCAAGGGTATGTGAACGCATTGCTGGACGGGGCGGATTTGGAAAAATATGTCGTCCTGGGCGATGAACTTACGACATTCCTAAATAATGCGGCGGAAAAGATGGGAATGTCGGCACGTGGATATAATCGTATAAAGCGAATTGCACGAACAATCGCGGACCTGCGCGGGGGCAACGATATCACGATGGATGATTTAGTCGAAGCGATTTCTTATCGTCCAATAAACCGCGGAAAATATGGTGTAAAACTTAAAAACTAAAATTCAACACGCAGTCCCAACATGACATTTGCGTATATCAAATTTTTCGCACTGAGCCAATCCATGCGACGCGTATCATCAGAATTTACAAGTGTATATTTTACACGCGGTAAATACGCCGCACGTAACCCGAAATCGATAAATATATTTTCATCGATTCCAAACGAAATTCCAAGTGCCGCAAGACCCGCGACATTTGTTGTATTTGTTGTTGAACGATTAAATTGTAAAACCCCGTTTCCATTCATGGTTCCAAAATTGGTTAAATCTTCGACTTCGGATAAATCGCCCCATGGGTCCGCCAAATTCATAACTGTTTGCGTATCGGCGTAGCCAAAGCCCAAACCAATATACGGAATCATCGTCCGAATCGGTTTTTGGATTCCGTCAAAGAAATCATAAAATGCCATAAAACTGATTATATCTGTTGCCATTGTGGATTGGATGCTGCCACTGTCGACATGCACGGAATAACCTTCTGAAAGCGACATATCACCAGAAAATAACGGGGAATGATTATAATCAACCTTGGCAAAGTGGTCCCAGCCCAATTCAAGTCGCCACTGTGGTGTATTCGGCAAAACCCAACCGATACTTGCACCCGCCGAAAAACCAATTTCTTGCAAATTTTCCGCACTCAATGCCCCAAGTGACCCTGTGCCGGCGTATTCCGCCCCGGTGTATGAATTACAACTGCCTGTGGCATCGGTTGGGAACACGGCACCCGTTTCGGGATCAACACAGTATGAATATATTATCGACCCAACCTCGTTCTTTATTTTGGAAAATGCAAATGATGCACCACCACGTAAAGATATCGTGGCGCGCGAACCATTATCACCATAGCCCGTGTCATACAAATATCCACCGGTATATTGCCAATTCGCAAGCGCCGAACCCGCGTAAAGACCGCATAAAACAGCGACAAAAGATAAAATCCTACTTCTCATAACATTCATATTATATCATAAATTTTTGCGATAATAAACATAAAAGTGTTAGTCCGTCACGACCGCGATAAGGTCATGCCGCGACAAGTGTAAGTGATTAGTGGTTAGTGGGGTATTTGCAAAAAAAAACATGGGGCGATGCCCCATGTTTTTATTCGTATTCATTTGAATCATCGTTCCATCTAGAGAAACGTTCGCGCACACGATTGTATAAACCGCCAGATCCCAAACCAAATTTTTCTTGGAGCCATTCTTTTCTTCCTTCGCGTTTGGCTTGGCGCAGTTGCCTTTTTGCCGCACGTTCATCATAATTGGGGGCCTGGACATTATTCAAATACCACTTTAACCATGGCACATATGCATTTAATGCTTTGTCATTTGGACTAAGGGCCCAAATCATATATTTGGTTAGATTATTTGGTGTATGACCAACCAAATTATAAATACGACTTGTGCTTACGTGGGGTATTTTATAGACATGATTTCTTATATCACCAATCCGTGCGTTTAATATCGCAGCAATTCCCTTAATAACCGCCATTCCTTCGGATTTATCGTTTATATATTCATCCACCTGACCAAAAAGCCACTGACCATCACGCACCATTGAAAACATTGGATACCATTTTCCAGGTATTTCAAGTCCAGATGGTTCATTACCATTGGCCAGGTAAAATGGAATCCTTAATCCATCAATATCGACCACCACCATTGTGCGTCCGTCATTATTTGTAATTGGATTGGTATGACCATCCAAATCAAGTAATTTAACCGGCACACCACGTATTTCCATTAACGGATAAGAAATCAAATGTTGCCGCATAGCAGATTTTAACACGGGTTGCGCCATGGTATGATTTCTTAAGTCAAGGTGTTTGTCGCGCGGATACTGATTTTCAAAATCCGGTTTTTGATGGTTAAATTCAAACCGTTTTGCCAAGATATCGGCATCACGTTCTTGCTGTTCGGGTTCCAACGTCCGCCGTTCTTCCGGTTGTTGTTCGCGCATTGGCATTTCGAAAACCCTTTGGGGTTGTTGTTGTCTATCTGCCTCGCGTTGCGCAATTTCTGCACGTTTTTGTTCCAAACGCCCAGGTTTTGGTGTGGCGAAACGAAGTTTTGATTCATCCAAAGAATTCCAACCACCAAGGGCCTCGATTTTATCAGCTAATTTTGACAGTTCTTCTTCCCATTTTAGGTTGCGCCATGACTTAATGTCCTTAGGCGGTTCCTTAGCCATATGACGGTTATATTGATCAATCGAATCCTTTAACTTTTTGCAACGTTCTATTTCGGTCAACGCCTGTTCAAGCATAAACGTTGTCGGATTTCCAAGTTCCGCCGTAAACGAATTTATTTCATCGGTAAGGCGCCTTGCATGTTCCAGAAGTTCAGCCTTCTCTCGCGTAAGTATGCGTCCTTTAATGCTCTTTATTTTTGCACGAACAGTTGCAAGTTGTTTATGCAAGTCATTCAAACGTTCGGCCTGGGCCTCGGTCAATGTGAAATCATAATATGGTTCATATTTCCGGCTTTCGGGATCCGGCAACGCAACCGGCATATCTTTTAAGCGCAAATCGGGCACCTGTTGCGGTTGTGATAAATTGACCACTGGTGGCACATATTCCTTTCGGCGCGCCGGCGAATTGGTATTTTCCCCTGTGGCACGCAATTCTTCGTCCCGTTCATCCAAGATGACCGGTGGTAATTGTTGTTCCTGGGGTTCATCCAATGTGAATGTTGGTATTTTTTCTTCCTCGTTGTCAATAACCGGCGGAACTTCTTCTGTCACGGGTTCATTGTGATGCTTGCTGCGAATACGGTCAAGGAATGAACCAATACGTTTATGCAATTCACCTATGCGGTCACGTCGTGGATAATTTCCAAAGGCACCATACCCCGCCCTGACATCAACAGGTTCGGGTTTAGCATCATATGTGGTTTGTTCATAACGCGCCGGCTGGTCAATGACGGTTTCGGTGGTTTCGGTCGGCAACTCTGTAATCGGCGAATAGGTTCTGTTTGTAAAATTCCCGACCGGGCCCACTTCGCCCTGATTGCCAAGATAGTGCGTATCCAAATAACTTGCCGCCCTTATACCCATGGAATTATATGTTTCGCCGTCAACCGCATGCGATGCCAAATCTATCAATTCTTGGGGAACCCCGTTCGCTTCGGCCCACCCAGGGGTATAGGTCAAACGCGACGGTTGCGACATTTTTATTGCACGCAATATACGATACGGATCAAGGTTTGCATCATTGTCAATGTTATATTGATTTACGGCATCAATATCTTGTTGCAAAATTTCCGGGTGATTTGGATAATCGTGTGCATACCAACCTTCGACAATATTTTTTGAATTTTGCAACATATCGTCAGAATAGTGCATAATCGTTTTTTCGTGTGTGATTTCATCCGAAATCTTTTTCGGTTCACCCGGAACCGCGGTTTTATTATTAAACCAAGTATTATCTGGATTCCATTGGTTATACTTGCCTATGCCATATTGTGCAAAACTTTTTCCGCCAAGTGCACCCAAAATGACCGACGCAACGCTTGCAATTGTCCATGCAATCTTTTGACGTTGCGACATCCCGGAATCTTGCGCAGATTGGAACATTCTGCGTCCATTACTATATGCCCCAAGTGTCGCCGCACCGATACCAACACCCATTGCTGCATCAGCCAACCCAAATACACCAAGGACCATAGCAGCTATGGCAAGGCCACTGGTTCCAAGCGAACGCAACAATTGTTTATCTTTTTTGAATTCTTCCCAACTGACCGGTAAATTATTCTTTTTCTGATTTCGTATCCAACGAGCAATTTGGAATCCCATAATACCAAGCGCCGCGCCACCGCCAACCAACGCGAGTCCCGATGCAAGTGTCAGCCCCATCTTTGCCGCCGTCGCGGTCGCAATTACAGTGATAAGCGCACTTGCGATAAACGAACTGCTGAATCCAACTAAGACACGTCCGGCAAAATTACGACGTTTTTTACGACGTTCCACCGCCGCGCGGGACATACGAACATCCGCCATATCATCAACATATTCAAGCGAACGGTTTATCTTTTTCCAAAGTTTCTCAAGTTTTTTGCCATTGCCACCAACTTTATTCCTTATACGTGCAACCCAACCAATGGTCGCATCAGTTTGCGTTTCAATTGCGACATTATATCCGTTATCAGAAATTACGACACCATCCCCATCAGGTTCAAGCATTTTTTCAAAACTTTTAAGGAATTCTTGGTCGGCAAATTGCTCTGGGGTTTCGGTTGCACCACGAGAAACCTGATCCGCGGCATAAATTTCGTACAATTTGGTTAAAAGCGTTTCATTAAATTCATCTTCAATCACATCTTTATCAATCTTGGCATTAACATCAGCAATATACCTTTTTGCGATATCATGTTCTACAAGTTCAACTATAGACTCAAAGCGACTGCCTTCCAAGATATCAAAACCTGGCTGATAGTTTTCATATTTCTCTCTATCACCACGTTTTCCAGATGTAAATTGCCGTATAACACGATCTTTGGAATCCAGTAATTTGACTTTGGCAAACTTCTGCATGACAGAATTTCGAATTTTCACACTGTACAGCACATCGTAAATTTCATCACAACGGTCTGCCAATTTATCAGCATCTTCTGGTCTTAGTTTATCTAAATTCCACGCTTTATCGTAATCTTGGGCGATCTTTTTTGCATAATCGCTATTCGCCCTTATTTCATTTTTTTTCTCATCGTCTACATCCGCCATGCGCGCATCAAGCATAATAGCAAAATCTTCATTTTCATTGGCGATATTTGACATATTTATCAACGGCCATTCATGTTGGCGTACAATCATACCACCGGAATTTGCGAAATCCGTTGATAAATCGTCGATGCGTGCCGCAAGTTTATCAAGACGGTCCTGCTGGCTTTTATCACCGTTTTGTACGCGTGCAGATATGGCGCGATACGCATAGCCCAAAATTGCGGGCGTAGCCAGGTCCAGCCCAGACATATCTTCACCAATAAAGGCATCACAAAAATCCGACCGAAAACCGTCCGGCATATTTGGAATATCCCGAATAACATCATTTATCGCATCAATATCATGCAAAAGTACCGCACGACGCACATTACGCGAAGTGACCAAACGAATTTTATCACTGTTGTATGCCATGGCAATTCGCTTTGCAAAGCGTGCAACATCTTTGTCATACATTTTTTGAGTTTCTTTTTTATCTACTTTTGTGTTTGTCGGCATGATATTATTCTCCCTTTTGTTTTTTTGTATTCTATCACAAAAGTTGTTATAAGAAAAGTTTTTTTATGATAATATATTTGATATGTTGGTATCACTTGTTTTATTGATTGTTGGTTTTGTATTGCTGGTGCGCGGGGCAGATACTTTTGTTGACGGCGCGGCGGATGTTGCACGACGTTTTAAAATTCCGCCGATTATAATTGGAACAACACTTGTCGCCATTGGCACCAGTGCGCCAGAGGCCGCAATTAGTATTACCGCCGCAATTGCTGGGTCGGACGGTGTTTCAATTGGGAATATTATTGGCAGCAATATAACAAACATTTTCCTTATCTTGGGGCTAACGGCGGTTATTGGGGCATTGCCAATTCGCAAAAATACCAAATTCTATGAATTGCCGTTTGTGGGGATTATAACACTGATGCTCTGTTTATTGGGTCTGTGGTTTGGTGAGGTATCGCGCGGGGCGGCGGCGGTGTTTTTAGCACTGTTTGTTGCGTTTATAATTTACACCGTCATTATCGCAAAAAAATCAAACGAACCAATGGAAGATTACAAAAAAATTCCAATGGTTGAAACAGTTGTTATGATTGTCGCCGGAATTGCTGCACTAATCATAGGCAGCAATTTAATCGTAGATTCCGCAACGGATATTGCGGCGCGCATTGGCGTTTCGGAACGCGTGATTGGGCTTACACTTGTGGCGCTGGGGACCAGTTTGCCCGAATTGGTGGTATGTATTGCCGCGGCGATAAAGCGCGAATATGATATGGCGGTTGGGAACATCGTTGGGTCGAACATTTTCAACATTTTGTTCGTCCTGGGCGCGACGGCGACGATAAGCCCCCTGCCCTTTGAACACGCGTTTGTGATGGACGGGTTGGTGGCGTTGTTGGCGGTCGCAATGCTAATGATTTTTGTGGCGCGCCGGTCACGTCTTTCGCGTGTCGGTGGCGTTTTATTTCTGATTGCGTATGCGGGGTATGTTTTATATTTGGTCGCGTAAAATTATCGAACAAGTTCAAATTTTTTGTTTTGAAAAGCAAAAATTTGCGCATTGCCAATATGTTGACCACGGGCAAATTTCACAAATTCAACAGGGTTTATATCTTTTCCAAATTGAAAATAATACATCATTACCCGCATTGTTCCGCCATGCGACACAACCAATGTGTTTTGGTTTTTGTCGATTTCGTTCAGAAACCCAGCCACGCGTGCAAACATATCAGGAATTGGTTCGGCATTGATTTTTTGTGGTGTTGATAATAATACCCCTATTATGTCCAAACCAATTTGCCCCGGTTGCATTTTGCCCAAATCACCAAAATTGTATTCACGTAGGCGCGGGTCGTATTCAACGGTTATATTAAGTTGACTTGCAATAATTCCGGCCGTTTCCGCCGCGCGTGAAAGGTCCGATGAAACAATGCGTTTTATTCCAAGCGAAACAATTTTTTCCACCGCAGCGGTCGCCTGGGTTCGGCCTGTATCATTTAATGGTATATCCCGCCGCCCCTGAATTTGTCCACCAAGGTTTGCATCCGTTTGTCCATGTCGCATAATGTAAAGCATACGGGGATTATAGAACGGAACGCGACGAAAGGCAAATTAAAAAAATTTCTGCAATTTTTGTCCGCCTATGCCGACAGGTTTTCAAAACATGTACAAAAAAGGTACTATAAATGATTTTTACAAAACTTACGCCCGGCATGCGTCTTTAAATAAGTTTCAAAATCTCTGGCTTTATATTCTTCTTCAAAGGCAAAATAATTTTTTAACTTCCATGGTATAAATTTTTTGGTGTGTAACGATTTACCCGCATTGTGGTCGGCTAATCTGCCTTTTAAATTGTGGGTAAAACCGATATAGAAGTTTTTTGGATTTGATAATGATTGCAAAATATAAACATAAAACATCTTTTATCCCGTTCCGTCGCCGCATCGCGCCGCCGTGACCGTGGCATTCCGTTTTGCTTGGCCCCAATCCGCTAATCGCGGCTTTGCGCCAGCAAAGACGGATGGTGGAGCTGATCGGACTCGAACCGACGACCCCTTGCATGCCATGCAAGTGCTCTACCAACTGAGCTACAACCCCATATCGAACAGGTATTTTATATTTCTTCTTGCCAAATGTCAAATGGATTTGCTAACCTGTACCCAACAAGCAAGGAGATATATACATGGACTATCAATCTTTGAAATCAGAAGTTGAACAAAAAACCGCGCAGACATTGGATGTTTTACGCGGGGAATATGCGGGACTCCGCACGGGGCGTGCGTCGGTGCATTTACTTGATGGGGTGCGGGTGCAAACGTATGGTTCCGATATGCCATTGAATCAATTGGCGACCGTATCAACCCCTGATAATCAAACACTTTCCGTCACCGTTTGGGATATTGGAAATGTCGGTGCCGTTGAAAAGGCGATTCGTGATTCGGGATTGGGACTGAACCCGATGAGTGCAGGTGGCGTTATCAGATTGAATATGCCGCCACTTACCGAAGAACGGCGCCGGGAACTTACCAAAGTCGCGGGCAAATATGCCGAAGAGGCAAAAATTTCTATGCGTAATATCCGCCAAGATGCAATGGGCAAAATCAAACGCGCCGTCACCGACAAGGAAATTTCCGAAGATGACCAACGGAAATATGAATCCGACCTGCAAAAGGTGTTTGATGCACGCGGGGCCGAAGTTGACGCGATTGCAAAGCAGAAAGAAGCAGATATTATGTCGGTATAACAAAACCAAAAGCGAAAAAAATGTTCAAAATGTTTAAAAAGAGAGAGAAAACCGCACAGCCGGTAAAAATTCCAAAGCATGTTGCATTTATTTGCGATGGGAATCGCCGCTGGGCCGAGGCACGCGGTCTGCCGCCCCTGATGGGGCATCGGGCGGGGATTGCAAATTTTGAAACCTTGGTCGATTGGTTCATCGCGCGCGGTGTGACAACGGTGACGTTCTTTATATTTTCAACCGAAAATTGGAACCGGTCCGAAGAAGAAGTGAATTTCCTTATGGACCTGTTTTATACCGAATTGGAAAAGAATTTGAAACACGCATTGGAAAAAAATCTGCGCTATCGGGTGATTGGGACGCGCGATAGACTTCCCAAAAAATTGGCAAAAATGTGCGACGAATTGGAAGAAAAATCCGCAGAAAACACCGATGGCACGGTTGTGTTCGCACTGAACTATGGCGGGCAAGATGAAATTGTGAACGCCGTAAATGCCGCGATTGATGCGGGCGCGCCGGTCACACGTGAAACATTTGAAACATTCATGGATACGGGGGATTTGTTACCTATTGATTTAATGGTGCGAACAAGTAATGAATTTAGGATTTCGAATTTCTTGCTTTGGAAATTGGCGTATGCGGAATTACTGTTCGTGCCACAACATTGGCCGGATTTGGTAAAGTCCGAAAAACTTTGGCAATTTGTTTTGGATGAATATGCGAAACGCAATCGTCGGTTTGGTGGTGGCAAGAAAGCAAATTATTCTGGGAAAAAGGATAAATAAAAAATGTCGGATACAATGAACAGGGTTTTGGTCGCGACCGGTTTGGCATTAGTAATTGGCGCCGCCGCATGGTTGGAATTTTTGGGAATCCACGGTATTTATTGGCTTTGTATCATCGTGGGTTTGGCAATGATTGGCGAATTTGCATATTGCCTTTGGAACGCGCCACGTGCGGTTATGTTCAATGTAAAAAATCTTGGTCTGTTTGGATTGTTCATTGGCATGTTAGGGATTGATTTTGCGTCGCTTTTGGTTTTGGGACATCGGCCGATGTTATTGCTGTTTGTGCTGTGTGTGATATGTGCGGCGGATGTTTGCGCGTGGCTGTTTGGGCGCATAATCGGTGGCGATAAACTTTGGGAACGCATTTCGGAACATAAAACGTGGGCCGGGCAGATTTTCGGTGTTATCGGCGGGACGGTGGTTGCGGTTCTGTATGGGTATTTAACACTTCGTGCATTCGCGCCACAGTTGCTTTGGATTGGTATAAGTGTTTCATTGCTGTCACAATATGGTGATTTGACCGCAAGTTTTGTTAAACGCCGGTTAAAGATAAAAGATTTTAGTCATGTCCTTGGCGCGCATGGTGGAATTATCGACCGCATGGATGGTTGGATTTATGTGTTGCCACTGATTTGGATGATACTTGCGTAGGGGGAAAAAAGAAAATGCATACGATAACAACGATTATTGCATTACTGATTGTCCTTGGGGTTGTGGTGTTTATTCACGAACTTGGGCATTTTTTAGCGGCGCGGTGGGCGGGCGTGCGCGTTGATGCGTTTTCTATTGGGTTTGGACCTGCGATTATAAAATGGCACGACAAACGTGGCACCGTGTGGAAAATTGCGTGTTTGCCCCTTGGTGGATATGTTTCCATTTATGGTCAAGAAGACATGTTCAATCGCAAAAAATATAATGATTTGCCAAAGGCAAAAAAGGTTGGGCATTACCTGTCGGCGCCGGCATGGAAGCAAATGATTATTATCGGTGCGGGCGTGTTTATGAATTTTGTTTTGGCATGGGCGATTTATTCGGCGATATTTATGTTCAAACCGCGCAATGTGCAATTGCCCGTGGTTGGTCAAGTCATTCAGGAAAGTGTCGCATTTAATGCCGGTGTTAAACCGGGCGACGTAATCCGCAAAATTGATGATGCGGAAATTACAAACTGGGGCGAATTGGTCATTGCCAAGGAATTGGCCGGCACGCATGATGCGGATGTTGTGATTATGCGTGGCGGTGAAATCGTAAATGTAAAGTTGTCGCCGGCGGCGCGGTGGGGACTGGTTGCGGACGGGTCAAAAACCGAACTTCGTAAAAAGGGTTTCTTTGGGGCGTTATATGCCGGCGCGCGTGAAACATATTATCAATCGCGGACATTGGTTGTTGTGTTAAAGCAAATCATAACCGGCGATAGGTCTTCAAAACAATTGGGTTCATTTATCACCATTGCCCAGGTATCAGGCCAGGCATTGGCGGCGGGATTCTTTGCTTTGCTGTCCATTATTGCGTTGTTGTCGGTGAATTTGGGTGTGATAAACCTGCTTCCGTTACCGGTGTTGGACGGCGGTTATTTGCTGATATTACTTATTGAAGCGGTGACACGCAGAAAATTAGGTGGCAAGGGTATGGAAATCGTAATCGTGTGCGGTTGGATTTTTTTGGGTTTTGTATTCATGCTGACCATGTGGAATGATATAGCGCGGGTGTTCGGATTATGATGAAAAAGATTGTTTTTTGTTTGGGTTTGTTTGTAATGGGCGCGGCGCATGCCGGTATTTCGCGCATCGATGTTATTGGCAATAAACGTATGGATGCGGAATCTGTTCGAATTCTGGCGGATGTTAAACGCGGCGAAAATGTGGGGGTGGAACGCGCAAACCAAATTGCGAAAAAATTGCAAGAAAGTGGATATTTTTCCAGGGTATCCGTGCAAAATGTCGGCGATGTGCTTCAAATCCGCGTGACCGAGGCCCCAATTGTGAATATGGTCACGGTCGAAGGGAACGATGATGTTTCAACCGACGATTTGAAAAAGGAAATTAAACTTGCCGAACGCGCGGCGTTTGATGAATCGGTCGTTGGTGCGGATGTTGGTCGCATCCTTACGGTTTACCAGCGCAAGGGTTTTTTCGGCACGAAAATTGAGCCACAAAAAATCTTGCTTGATGATAATCGCGTGAACGTTGTCTATGAAATTACCGAAGGTCATCCGACATATATTGATACAATTGAATTCGAAGGCAACGAACGGTTTAGTGACCGGACACTGCGCGGGGAAATTCTTTCGCGCGAGCATGCGTGGTGGCGGTTTATGTCGCAATTTGATGTCTATGATGAAGACCGAATTCAATACGACCAACAAATGCTGCGCCAGTTTTATTTGCGTAACGGCTATGTTGATTTTCAGGTTAAAAGTGCCAAAGGAACATTTACGCCCGATCGGCAATTTTATTCGGTTGTCTTTAATGTGGACGAAGGCGAAAAGTACAAGATTGGCAAGGTTGAATTGGATAATCCTTTTTCAGATGTTGCGGACAAAGAGTTATTCGATGTTATGAAAATTTCCACCGGCGACACATATAATGTTGACGAGGTTGAAGCGACAATTTCCGCGCTTCGTGGTGCGGTTGCGGACTATGGATACGCGTTTATAAGTGTTGACCCGATTCCGCAGAAAAATGACGACACGCGCACGATTGATTTGAAGTTCAAAATACAAAAAACAAATCGGATTTATTTGAATTCTATCAATATACTTGGCAATGTGCGGACGTTCGATTCCGTGATAAATCAATTGATTCCGATGCGCGCGGGCGACCCGTTTTCACTGCAAACGATTGAACAGGGTCGGCAACGTTTGATGCGTACGCGTTATTTCAAAGATGTCCAAATGGTGCCGAGTAGGATTCCCGACGCGAATATGATGAATTTGGATATCAAGGTTGAAGAACAACCGACGGGCGAACTTTCCGGCGGGTTTGGCTGGTCGAATATAAACGGATTTATGGTTGATGCGGGGATTACGGAAAATAACTTTATGGGCCGCGGTCAAACGGTGCAGTTGCGTGGGTCACTTGCCCAGTATCAAAAGCAGGCGTTGTTCAGTTTCACTGAACCGTTCCTGTTTGGGCGTGCGCTGTCGGCCGGATTTGATGTGTCGTACACAATGTATAACTATAAAAAACTTGGTGGTTTTGGATACGACCGCGATTCACTTACGGTGGCGGGGCGGCTTGGGTGGCAACTGACCGACCATTGGACCCAGATTTTACGCCTTTCGGCCGCGTTCGATCAAAACTATGATTTGCAAGAAGGTGGCTGGCGCGATGCAACGCTATATACACTGGGGACGTATTTCAAGTATCATAATTTGAATACGAATTTTGAACAGAACACACACACCGGCATCGTTGGAAATATCGGCGTGGCATATACCGGCTTTGGCGGAACGGAAGAATTCTTCCGCTATAACGCCGATGTGATTGGAATGGTGAATTTTTGGGACGACCGGTGGCAATTGCGTTCTTCGTTGGAGTTTGGTTATATTCAGACGATTGGTGGCGATTATGTTCCGCGTGTGTATCGGTACTTTTTGGGTGGCGAATCACTGCGCGGGTTTGATGTCGCCGGCGTGGGCAGTCGTAATTGGGCATACCCGTCATATTCATTGGGCGGTATGTGGAAGGCGAACGGTTCAACGCAACTAAATTTCCCGATATTTATTCCCGACGAATACCAGATAAAGGGTTTTGTGTTTATGGATTACGGTATACTCGGTAAACCGCCCGCACGCGAAGATACTTACCTTGGGCAACCGAACTATATCGAAAGTGGGTGGCGTACATCCGCGGGGTTTGGTGTATATTGGAACACGCCGATGGGGCCGATGAATTTCAGTTGGGGTTGGCCACTAAAAACCGGCCCGCATGACCGTGAACGCCGCTTCTTGCTTTCGTTTGAAACCCAGTTTTAATTATGTACAAAAAAAGCCCGCATGTTTGCGGGCTTTCGTTTTACGGCATCAAACGTGATGGACCACGAAATAAAAACATCGCTTCCCTGATTGTTGGTAATTCTAACAATTGTTTTATAAACCGCGCACCACCAAATCCCCAACCACCATGTGGCGGCATACCATAGCGGAAACATTCCAGATACCATTGCAGACCTTCTTGGTGTAACCCTTTGTCGCGCAATTGTTCACACAATTTGCTATAGGATTCTTCACGTTGGGCGCATGTCACTATTTCGACGCCTTTGTATAACAAGTCGGCCGAAACCGATATCGGTTCACCATGTTCATCAACGCCCTTTTTGTGATAGAACGGGCGCGATTCCCATGGCCATTCGGTGACATAGACAAAATCCGAACCAAAATGTTCTTTGATGTATTCGCCAAGTGCCTTTTCTTCTGCGGTTGTGATGTCTGGTTGTTCGGATGCGCAACCCATTTTACGCAAAATTTCTTTGGCACGCGCCATGGTTATACGTGGTATTGGTTTCTTTAATTGGAACTCTGTGATACCGAAATACTTTTCGATTTCCTTGCCACATGTCTTTTTTATCGATGTTAACATATAGCGTATTGTTTGTTCCAATTCCGTCATCACTTCTTCAAAACTTTCAATATACGCCATTTCACCATCGTACGATGTGAATTCGGTCGCATGGCGCGTTGTGAAAGATTTATCCGCACGAAATGCCGGCGCGACTTCGAACACGCGTTCAAGTCCACTTGCAATCGCCATTTGTTTGAATAACTGTGGCGATTGCGCAAGGTATGCCGTCTGACCAAAGTATTCAAGTTTGAATAATTCGGCACGTGATTCCGATGGTGTCGCCATGATTTTTGGTGTTTGGATTTCGATAAATCCTTGCTTTTCCAGATATTCATGATAACCCGCCGTCATCGCAGAAAACGCGCGCATAATTGTCGCACTGCGCGGCGCGCGCAGCGATAAAAAACGCCAATCTTGCGATTTTTCTGGTGTGACTTCGGCACTGCCTTTTGGGGTCACCGGTATCGGCGTTGCTTCGGCCAGTGATATTATCTCCAATTCAGAAACATGGATTTCGAATCCCGATTCCGTACTGGATGTTTTTACAACAGTTCCCGTCACAGAAATAACAGATTCCGTTGTGATTTGTTTTACCGTCTCGAAAGCCGGCGTGCCACGTTCAACAACACATTGAACGGTTCCGGTTATTTCACGCAGGACAATAAACGCAACACTTGATTGTTCACGAATTGTTTGCGCGTGACCTTTGACAGTTATGGTTTCGCCAATCTTTTGTGGAATTTCGGCGATATGCGTTCTTATCATTGACATTTTAACCTCCTTTATGTTTCGTTATTACTGTTTATAATAAGAACACAAGGACGTTAAATATCGTGCATATCGTATTTCAGAATACACAACACCAACGCGGTGCCACCTTGTTTTACAACACTGTCGCCAATGTTGCCTTTTTAACTCTCGCTGGGTTCGCCATACCATTAAAGAGTCGTTTGCTGTGACGGGCAATCCCGGGAAGTTCTAATAAGCGCAAGTATTTTGCCGCCGTTCTTCTTCCGCCTCCCCATTGTTAGTGGATTATCGGCTTTCGTTTTTCATTATAGGACGTTTTTTCCAAATTTCAAGTGTTTTAACCTGTCGCATTTATACTTGACCGGGGGCGGAAGATTTTTTTATAATCAAAAAAACAAAGGGGGAAAGTGATGAAAAAGTTTATACTTGCCATGTTTTTGGGACTGACGCTTGCCGGCTGTGGCCAGATTTATGACCGCGAACCGGTTGGAATTGGTTATGACACAAACGAATTGAAACTTAGTCCGTGCGCATGCATTATGGTTTATCGCGCATAGTCGGCGCGGCACCGCGTAGGGGGGAATTTTGGATTACCCAGAAGATTTTGATACGCCCGCATTTCCCGCAGGGAAACGGATTGCGATTTCCCGCACGTTTGGTGTGTGGGTGATGGTCGCGTTCTTTTTGACCATCGCATGCTGTGTTGCGATACCATGGTTGCAAAACAGCCGCACCGTTAGTCCGTATGTGATTTACGTTGACGGCATGCGCGGGAATTGGCAATTGGTGGGCCAGGTTCGGCCGAATATAGTTGTGCCGTATTATGATTCAGCCCAGCGTGCATTGGCCGGGATTTTTACGAAAAAATGGTTCACTATTTCCGATAACCCGACACTGAATTCCAAGAATTGGGCGACGTGTAATCGGGGTGCCGATTGTGCCGACCGCATAAGCAACACTTTTGAATCGGATGCCGGTTGCGACCTTTATTGTATGGCGGGCGACAATATGTTTCGTTCCTTTACCGAAAAGGTTTTGCCGATGTATCGTTCGTATGAAAGCGTGGGGCAACGTTGGTATGTTGATACGAAAAAAATTAGTGTTATGCCCAGTGGTGAAATAACCAAAGATGGCGGAACCTGGGTCGTGCGGACGTCGGTGCGGTCGAATTTGAACGGCGATTTTGATGTGATTGCGTATGTCAAAATTGCGCGCGATGTGGAACGATATCCGCAAACACTTGGGTTTTATGTGACGGAATTTAACGCGTTCAGGGAACAGTAATGAAGAAACTTTTTGGATTTTTGTTCGGATTTGCGACCATGATTATGGTCTTTGGCGCGATTTGTATTGCCGCGTCGATTTATGATACGTCCGAACGGTTTGCCGTTGAACCGCGTTTTTTACGCACCAGTGTTCAATCTAACGATTTGCCCGGCATGCCACATTCCTGGGCCGAGGTTGGAAAACGCAAGTTACGCGATTGGCTTGTTCAAAAATATGTGACGGAATACTTTTATGCCGTGCCGGACGAAGAAAACATTGCGCGACGGACAACACGGCGGTCAACACTGGCGCGGATGTCGGGGACGGCGGCGTTTGATTATTGGCGGCAAAATGAATTGCCGGAAATAGAAGGTTTGGTTGCCAATGGTGCGCGGCGGACGGTGACGGTGTTTAATGAAATCTATCGCCCGGCGTCAAGTAATTATTGGCGGGTTGATTATGAACTTAAAACATGGTATAAACCAAATGACATGTCGGAAAGTCCAAAGATAACGCGCGGAACAATATATCTTGATTTGGGCGATGATGATTGGGTGAATAGTATCGGGGATATCAAACAACCAATCGAAGATGTTCAGGCGGCATTAAAAAATGGTATTGACCCGGCGTTGGTGTTTGTGTTCAATGTGCAACGGGTCTTGGTCGAAGAGAAATAAAGTTGAAAAAAATTATTGTTGGAATTTTTGTATGTTTGCTTTCAATCTGCGCGCGCGCGGACGAATTTGATGATGTGTTGGCCGATGAAAATATCAATTTTGATGATTACTATATCGAAACGCCGGACACGGGCGATATTGAATGCAGTTTGGATACGATGTCACTGAATGCCGGTGCGACGGTGTTGCCGGTTGCGGACTTTGATATTGCGGGGATAATGTTGGGCATGGATTTTGACGAGGTTAAATTTATCGCCGCCGTCGATGGGCTTTATACCGAACGGCCGAAAAATAGTGTTGTGTATTCGATACACCCGGATTGGAAATATAATCTTGATTACGAATGCCGGCAACAGAAAATCTATGCGCCGGCGGCGTTGGAAAAATGTATAAATTCACTTGCGCGGAATCGTGGGGTTTTGTATGCGTCGGAATTGCACCTGGTGCGGGATGTCACGGGCGAAACGATTGATGTGTTTTTCACAAGCAACGCAACCGATAATGTCGTGTGGAAAATCGTATATCGAAATGACACAGATGAAATAGAGGGCGACGCGGAAAAATTCGAAAATCAACGCGACAAGAAAACAATGTATTGGTGGCAAAATGTTGTTGATAAATATGGCGCGCCGAACGCCGGTAATTCGCGTTGGGCAAGTTCGGATAATTCTTTTGACCCGATGATGACGGCGTATTCGGGCGAATTGGAATTGATTGATTGTGGCAAACATACGGAAGACGGTGCCCTTAACGCGCAACATTCCCAAGATAACTTTGCCGCGAAACCGTATGCGTTTTAAGATATGGATTCTTATAAAACCGGAATTTTTTCAGAATTTTTTGCGTGCGCTTTTTTGATGTTGCATGGGTTTAGGATTTTGCATCGGCGTTATACAACCGGGCGAAACACGGGGCGCGCAGAAATTGATATAATCGCAAAACGCGGGAAACTTATTATTTTTGTTGAAGTAAAAAAACGCAAAGATGTAATGACCGCGTGGGGCGCGATTACGCCCGCACAACAAAGGCGGCTGCGATTGGCGGCGGAAACATATTTACTGCAACGGCGATGGCGCGGTGACGCGCGGTTCGACGTTATAATTGTCCACGGCCGCCATATCGATTGGACGAAAAATGCGTTTTAGTTGTTAGTGGTAAGTGTTAGTGGTTAGTCGTCTTCTGGAATCAATCCGTAATTGCGAAATTATTCTTCTATACTCCAAAGCCAACAATGTTCATCGGTGTGTGTTTCACTGTCCCACCCGGCACAGGTCATTTTTTTCTGACGCGTGTCAACGGCGGCGATGGTTGCGATGTTTGTTCCGTTTTCCAGTACACCGGTTGTTTCATTATATGTTGGTGCATTTGCGGTGGCCACAGACCCCACTGTTCCGGCGGTGCCACTGTATGTGACAACATTGCCCGCCGTCCCCGCCGGGATTTTATTTTGTTTCAGGGCAAGGGAATTTGCAAACGTCTGTGCCCTTACAAGATAACCTTGACTGTATCGTGGCCAATTCCCATTAACATGTGTGGACGTGCTGTCGAATGTTGTACTATACGCATTTATAGCCGATGGCAGTGTGCTGTCCCAGTCGAGACCAGTCCAACCATCGGGTATAGCTCCCCAAATTTCATCGAATCCTGCCTGCACAGCCGCAATAGTTGGAACTAAATCATCTCTAGTGCCAAAATTCTCAAGCATAGTTTCTGTGTTATTCAAGGTTTCCAAATCCAAAATACCAACTTTATTACCCTTTAATGTTTGTGTGGTTGAATCATATGCGACAAGGCCTGGGAGGTAAACATCATTGTCATCAAAATTATCAAGCAACACATTACCAGAGTCAATTAAATCCTGCTTTGTATCGACATAGGCCTTGGATGCCACGGTTTTCTTGTCCAATTCGGTTGGCGTTGCAAATGACGGCGTTGCAAATAATGCCGCAATCGCAATTATCGTCATCCCGGCGAAGGCCGGGACCCAGTTTTTGCGAATGCAAAAACTTGCGTCGCAGACATTATGTTTTTCATCGCCTTGCGATGAAAAATCCCCTGCGGGGCAAGTCATCGCTATCGCGATGCCTGGGCACCGCGCTTCCGCGGTGTGACGATTCTCCACAATACCACTGGATACCGGCATGCGCCGGTATGACGGTGAATTTGTATTACGGCTAAATAAATTTATTTTTTTCATTGTGTTCTCCCTGTTTGTTGTTACAAAAAAAACGTCGCCAAATGGGACGTGTCGGGGTGTTAGCAAATCATTCACGTTACTGATTCCGTGGCCTTTTGCCAAAGGCATTATAACCAACGGCACCCCAACAATCGGGGTAAATCTAAAACGGTGCAAAACATGTGGAAAATCACAATGGATTACGATGCCTTGCACCGAACGTGAAAAGGCCTGCTACAGCCCCGAACCAGATTCCCATCTGATTCAAGTTTATTATATCAAAAATCACTGAATCGGGTCAAGGGTAAAAAATCGCCATCTGGCGATTTTTTTAGTGTAAGTGGATAGTGGTTAGTGCGGGCGCGATTGCGCCCGTTTTTTGTTATTCCAGGACACACTAACACTAACCACTTACACTTACCACTAACACTATTTTATCACTGCAGTTTTAATAAGGGTCAGGTCTTCTTTGATGCCGTCGATTTTTAGTTGCAATTGCCCTATTCCGGTTTCCAGGATTGTCGTGCGGTTTTCAAGTGTTGTTATGCGTGTCGTCAATCGGTCAAGTTCGACCAGTGCATTATCTTGGCGTGCGACCCAATATATCATGCCCGCAATAAACGCGATAAGGAACCAACCACTGCGTAATGTATCGATGATGTTTGCGAATCCATTAGATTTTGGCATTGTCGCGCCCCCGTTCAATTAAAGTTTCGATTTGATGCACGATTGCGCGCGCACCTTCCAGTGCGCGCAATTCGCCGTCCGTTGCATGTGGCCCCAGCACCCTTTCGATTGTTATCCGGCGCAGGTGTTCAATTACCGCCCGCCCCGATGCGCCCGCAAATGTGCGGGCGTATTCGTGTGCAATTTTTTCCATACGCGCCCCCTTATATCAATGTTCCGTTTTCCGCGACCACTTGTGCAATCGGGGCGATGTATTTTAATTCCGCGTCACTGTGCAGTGATATTTTGTCGATTACCCCGCGCCGCGCAAGGATTTGCAATCCGCGGTCGCAAAGCGGGCGGATAAATTCGTGCAGCAATCGTCCATATGTCGCGCCCAATATACGCAACATGTCCGCATTCCGCGCAAGTATTTCCGTTGCGGTCATTTCTTTGTCCGAAAGTGTGCCGATTCTGTCCGCAAGCATTGTGTGGCGGATGCGTTCGCGCAGGTCTTTTAAAATTATTTGCGACACATCGAAATTTGCACCCGTTGCAAGTGGTGTAAGGCCGGTACTGCCCACCGCTTTGGGAATTATCGCACCGGGGGTAAGGTTTATGTTGCCAAGGTTTATGACGCCGTCATCGTCGGCCTGCCATATACCACTGACCGCGATGGTTGCATTTTTTAGGACAAGTTCGACGACCTTGTTCGCAGTTTTGATATCAGGTAGCGCCCGCAGCACCGGCCCACGACCGTACAGTTCACCACTGGACACGGCCCAGCGGAATATGATGTATGGGTTCGTTTCAAATGTGCCACGCGACACAATGTTGTTTTCAAGATTGCCACCGACATCTATCCATGCGGTAAATTCCGTGTCAACCAATGCCTGGACCAGGCGCAATTGATATTCCGGATTTTGCTTCATCGCGTCAAGGATTGCGTGCGGCGGTGTCCATTCGGGATAACGACGCGCGACATCTTGGGCGGTCATGGTTGCCGTGTGGAACACCGCGTTCGGCAAAATCGCAATATCCGTCATCGGAATCGCGGTAAAGTTAAACGCACTTGCCGCACCAATTGGCGATTCAGACATAAACAGGCATGCCGTTCCAAGCGTCACCAAATCAAGATAGCATTGGTGCACCGTTGTATAAAAATTTGATTCGTTTAGGTTCGAACGCAATGCCATTGTCGCCGTTGCCGCATCTGGGGAATCTTCGGATTCCGGAATAAGGTTTAACCACAACGATTCCGGCGGGGTTAGTAATGAATACATACACGCCGCCAAATTATCAGCCGCGTCCGCCGCCGTTCCATCGAACAGTGTCGCAATTTCTTCGTCGGTTGTTGGCATTGTGTAACGGCGCGCATCGGCCCAGCGTTTAATCCATGGTTCGCGCAGTGAAAGCGCACGTGAATACATTTGTTGTAAGTCATATTTCATTTTGTTTCCTTTTGGTTAAAGTTTGAATTCTGTGTTCGCGATAAAGGGGCGAACGTTTGTTCCAATGGGGCGTGTTGGTATGGGCGAACATAAAATTGCCCCCGCAACCGCGTCCAATCCGTCGTCATGTTCGCCGCCACCAATTGGTGTCCATGCCAACATTTCCGATATAAATGGGGTTTGTGTTATGCGCCGGTGCGCGTAAAGTCGCCCGGTCGTAAGCAACGGTTCAATCGCGTCCAAGATTCGGTCTTCTTTGCGGCGGCTGTTGCTTATCGGGCGGATTTGTATTTCATAGCCCGCGCGTGCAATTGTTTCACGCATAATTTCCGGCAATGCCGCACCGATTCCGTTTGTTTCAAGTGCAAGTGTCCTTTGCCGGTGTGCGCGCACAAACGACAGAACCTTTTCACATTGGTATGCAAGTGGGTATTCAACTTCGTCCGGGACAACCAAATAAATCATATCGTGAATAAACGCGCGATGCGTTCGGTCGTCACGATAAATAATCACGCAAACACTGTTATCCGAATTTCGCCGCCCGCCCGACGGGTCCCAATATATTGTCGCACCGGTTATCGGCGTTTCGTCAATTCGGCACCCGTGCGGATCAAATTCCGCGTCATATAATTTTATCCCCCCCGGGTCAAGGCGAATTTTATCGGGCGCGATATATTGCAACATCATTTGCGCCGAAAAATGTCGTTCGCCCACAGTTTCACGAATCTTGTCAATTTTTTCAATTGGAAAAACCGCCGGCCACGCCGGGTTTCCGTCACTGTCAATTATTGGAATTCTTAGTTCCGAATAACCCGATAAAAAAGGCGTTGAAAAAACATTTTTTTCGTATACTATGTTTGACATGGACTTTACTCCCAAAACTTTGCCAACGAATTTAGAGGCCGAACAGGCCGTTCTTGCCGCGGTTTTAATGAAAAATCGGGCACTTGAAAAAATTTCCGAATTTTTGCGACCGGAAGATTTTTCGCACCCCGCGCACCAAGAAATTTATAAACTTGCCCTGCGCCAATTTGCCGCCGGAATACCGTTTGATATAATCACCGCAAAAAACTATTTGGACCAGCAAGGAACATTGGAATCGGTTGGTGGTGTTGAGTATTTGACCCAGTTGGCAAGTGCCGGCGCAACCGTTGTAAATGTCGAACAATACGGTCGAATCGTTCATGAAAATGCGGTGCGGCGCGAACTTATTGATTTTGGGCAATCGGTCACCGATGCCGCGTTTGTCGAAGACCTTGATAACCCGGTGTCGTCACAAATTGAATCCGCCGAACAAAAATTGTTCAATTTGGCAATGACCGGCGATGCGTCACGCGATGTCGTGCCGATTGCGAACGCGTTAAAAGACGCCCTGGCTGAGGCGGAAATCGCATACAAGGCGGACGGAAAACTTTCGGGACTTACCACGGGACTTACCGATTTGGACCGCGCAATAAGTGGTTTGCATAAATCAAATTTACTTATTATCGCGGGTCGTCCGGGTATGGGTAAAACCACGCTTGCCATGAATATCGCGTTCAATGCCGCAAATGCGATTTATTCCGGTCGCGCGAACGAACAATATAAGGGCGCGGTCGCATTTTTTAGTCTTGAAATGGGCGCATCTGAATTGGCGGCGCGCGTTTTATCGTCCCAGGCGCGAATTCCATCGTCGGCGATGCGCGAAGGTTCATTAACGGATGAAGATTTCCTTAAAATGGCGCAGTTTTCTGATGCAATCGGGCGAATTCCGTTGTTTATTGACGACACGCCGGGCATGTCTTTGCCGATGATTCGCACGCGGGTGCGGCGTCTTGCGCGGAAATATAATGGTATCGCGCTTATTGTTATCGATTATTTGCAATTGCTGACTTTGCCTGGCGGAAAACGCAATGACAACCGTGTGCAAGAATTATCTGAAATTACGCGTGGCCTTAAAATGATGGCCAAGGAATTTAGTGTTCCGGTTATCGCCCTGTCGCAATTGTCGCGCAGTGTGGAAAACCGCGATGATAAACGTCCACAACTTGCCGATTTACGTGAATCGGGTTCAATTGAACAAGATGCCGACATTGTTATGTTCACATATCGTGAAGAATACTATCTGCAAAATCGTGACCCATCGCGCCGGCTTTCGAATACGCCAAGTGAAAAATCCGTCGATTCGTGGCAAAACCGACTTGAAAAGGCCAAAGGCAAGGCGGACATTATCATTGGCAAGAATCGTCACGGCCGAACGGATACGGTGACGGTCGCATTCTTGGCAGAATATAGTTTGTTCGATAACCTTGGTGAAATGGCGGGACGCAGTGTAGAATTTGCCCCTGATTCCCCAAATGTTCCCGAACCTGTTGATGCACCAATGGCAATTGATATTGATGAAATTCCAGATGAATTCGAATAGTAGTGTTTAGTGTTCACTTTTTCCTTGCCATAGGTCAGAAAATCACTTATTATTTTGTCAAGATTTACCCAAGGAGTTTTCAATATGGCCCAAGAAGAAATCATTTTTCCAAACAATATCCGAAACATACGACTTGCCGCGGGCATGAAGATGACCGAACTGGCGCGGCGTTCAAATTTATCACTATCCGCCGTTTCCAAGATTGAAAAGGGTGTGCGACGTTTGAATCAAAAGCAGTTGTTGAATATCTGCAATATCTTGGGGTGCAAGTTATCAGACATTTTCATCAAGGACACTGACGAGGTTGCATCAAAATGGCAAAATGAAATCACCCGTCGTATGAATGATAACGAAGACGGTGGTCTTAAAGTATTTGGTACTGGGCTACGCCGGATACGTCAGCAATCTGGCAAAACCATTGCCCAGGCCGCCAAGGACGCGGGTATGACACTTTCGGTTTATCATAAGATAGAGGTTGGCCAGCGCGAGGTTTATAAAAACGAAATCGAACCGTTGGCGAAATCGTTTGCGCATTCGGTCGAAAGTTTGTTTGATAAAATTGCCGAACTTTATAAATCTGGCGAACTAACCAAACAAATGAACAAGGCCAAAGAACGCGTAAAGGCCGTTTTGGTACCGGGCGATTCATCGGACGATTTTGATGAAACGCATGGACATTTGTACGGGGCAAAACTGTATGATAATGCCCGCAAGAAATTGATTCCCGTGTTTGGACATTCTGATGGCAAGGTCATAAGTTTCGTACGGTCTGAATCGAAAATGATTGCGGCACCGGCAAATCTTGAAGGTCGTCGTAATGTATATGCGATTATTCCTAACTCTAAACGTTCGGGCGGTTTTATACCGGAAAAATCTTATGTTTTTGCGGATACCAAGGCGAATGTTGTGCCTGGGGATTTGGCTGTTTTTATTGATACCGAATTTAGTTCATTAAAAACCGAAGAAAAAACAACCGCTAATATCGCCGTTGTGCGTAAAGATTCCAAGGGCAAAATTTACGGTCAAATGGTTTCGCCCGATGAAAAGATTTCTGCGCCGACAATGCACAAGGTTATAATGATTTTGGCCGAATAAAACACAGCATGGGGGAATAATCGGGATGAAAGCAAGGGCAAGTGTTATTGCGCAAAAACTTTTAAACCTTTATCGCCAGGCACATGTTATTGTTGGCGGTTGGGGCGCGGTGAATCGTGTTTTTGTTGACGAAGCAACCGATGAAATCTTGCATGAATTGCAAGATTTGCCCACCGGGAAAATGTTGATTCAACATATTAAAAATTTGCGCGACGGCATGACCCCGATGGATTCTGTTGCACGCGAATTGTTGCCATATGGTGGCATGATGGTGGAATCCGCGGTCGCATCAGACATGGCGAATGACGAACTGCAACAATTGATTTTGGCAATTGATTCATTTAACCCAAGTCTTGATGGCATAAATCGATTCATGGCAAATCCAATAATCAAAAAATTCGGTGACGATTGGGTGGCGCGTTCAAAAAATGCCCTGTTCAACAATCCCGAAGCATTACGAAAGTTTGATGATATCGTTCGTGTTGCCACGGCTTATCGTATGTGGGACAATGCGAACGAAATTCTTGGACACAATGTGACGGACCGGGTGCGTGCCGACCTGCAGGTCGACATGCCGGAATACGAAACATATTTACCAATGTTTGGTGATGAAGGCAAAGAACTTTTGCATCGCTTACATGGTCTGCTTAGTTCTATGCCGTCGCATGATGTGGCCTAGGATGTTCGATATATGGTATCCATTGTGTGTGGTGTTCCAATATAAATCATTGTCCCATTTGGCGATAGAATAAAATCTAATTCACGCAGTCTTTCGCGTAAACATGCGCGTTTTTTTACCGTGTTACATGTATTTGGAACCTCTATATCATCGCATATTATTAAATCCGCACGCATACCGGTTATGTTGCCATAAACACCTTGGCATACAACCGATGGTTCGCGTATTCCGATTGGTCGGTTGATTGTTATTTTGTTTTCCGCCCATTCGCGTTTATTTTTTGGTATCATGTCCGCACACCACGGATGATTTTCCAAAACATGTCTGATATGCATAACCATTCGTGTTGCAAGGTGCGTTTCCGCGGATAAAATCAAAATGCGTGTTTCCGGATGCAGATATAATACACAACTTGCGAAAATTCCGACGATTGTTGATTTTCCGGAATGCCGAAACGCCATAAGCAACCCCCGACGCGAATCGCCATATGTGACGTCGGTTAAAAAATTCATCATTTCCCTATGATGCGCCGGTGTTTTATACCCTAAAATTTGGTTCCAAGAATCCAAAAATTCATTATATCGATTCATATTTCTTAAATCAATTTATCAAGGTGTTCCAAGATAGAGGTAAGCATATTTTTCTTTTTTGTCGTGATATTTCCCAATTTAATCATGTTTGATTTCTTTTTATTATCGTATGGCCTTTCAATCTCTTGTTGTAATCTGGTCAAAACATTCTTTTCGGTTATACCATTATTTGACATACCGTTTGCGCCATTTCGGGCGCGCTGGGTAGCAAGAACTTTTTTTACTATGTTCTGTTTTTCCGCTTCGTCCGATGCGATTTCTGCTAAAATTTTATTTTTATTTTTTTCGTTTGTGTTTTTATTTTCTTTGTAATTCAAAATATCTGTCACATCTGAAATAATTTGTCCCATTTTATATCCCCTTTGTTTATTTTTAAATTTGATACCGGCCGTATATGGTCACAGACAGAATTTTTAATGGCAGACTGTCCGTCGTAGAAATTTTCCACGGGGCATCAACCAAATCTGATGATGTTCCCAAAACATTTATTGACACATCACCACTGAATCCCGACGAATCCGTGTCATAAACATCATTTGGTAAAATTGCGCGTTCACCATTTATGAACAATGTTTTTGTGTCATAAACCCGAACCATTATTTTTGTTATTCTTATGTATTTGGCGTTGTGACCCGATGTCAAAAGTGGCAGGCCATGTACATTGGCGCTGTATTCATAATTTTCGTTATCAACAAATTCTGAATCAGAAAAATATTCAATGTAAAAATTATCGCCACGTTTTACAACGACAAATGTTTTTTCGCCTGATACCGTCACCGACATAAATTGTCCGTCTGTTGTATAGCGCCCCCATGCCGATATTCCAAGTGATGTGTCATAATCTAATACCGCCATATTTCCATCGGACATTACAACAAAAAGTTTTTTCATGTTTTTGTCGTATGCGATATCTATCGGATCCGTTATAAGGTGTTCAGATAAAGCACATAAATTATTTGCGTTATAATTTTCGCCCAAATCATCAAGGCAAAGTTGTCTGATATCGCGTTTGTTTTTTGAAACAAATACTGTTTTACCTTCCATTTGTTGTGGGGCAAGATATTTATCCGCAACACTGCCAATTGATGTGTGCATTTTTATATTTACTGATTCCGGGGTAAGTGGTTTATTTGAAATCGCCCATTCGCCTTCGGATGTAAATATTTGTAAATTATCGCTGCTAATCAATGTGCAAATGTGCTGTCTGCGGTCGGAAAGTAATGTCAAAAATATCGCCTCGTCATCCAAGCCTGTTCCGATATCAAAATTTCCGTGTTGACCAACATGCGACATCCAAATTCCACCGGGCCATGATTTTGCACCACCAAAAACCAACCTATCTTGGTGAAATGTTATCGCCGATGGCCAACCGCGACGCGGACTAAATGCCGCTTCTTGCCAATCTGATACGGGGGCGTTTGGCATTGTATATGTTCCATTGCACACAACGATTATATCTGTGGCACTTACATAAGAAGTCACCAGCCAAGTTTTACCTACTGCAAACAAATGCCCACCAACATTGTTTTGGGTCCAAAAATCCTCGCTTGCAATAAAGTGTATGGTGTCACCCGAATTCGTGATGGTTATCGTGACATTTTCTGAATCTTCAAACCGCATAAACGGAATTTCGATATTTTTGGTATCCAATGATTTTGAAAAAGCGAAATTTTTTATTTTGAAAACGCCGTTATCATTATAAAAAACAATTGGTGCGTAATCCGGGTGCACAAATATCATCGTACCGAAACGTTGTGCATATTGAACATTTGGTATGTCGGCAATTGTCCATGGTGTCAAAACATCTTGAACAAATGAATCGTTTGCGTAAATTCTTATGCGACCATTCATCATCGCCAAAATATATTCTTCGGTTTCGGATGCCGAAAATGAAACAAGCCGTGCATTTCCAATCAACTTTACTGATTTTTTTAATCCGGGCCTGCGCCTAAGTCCGCCACCGGCACATACGTCAAAATTTTCCATATATGCAACGCCTTGGATATCATCGTTTTCAAAAAAGTTCGTTGAAATTTCACCGTTTGCAAAAGATTTTTGTGTCCTTATAAAATTTCCCATATTTTCCCCTTTTGTTTATTAAAAACGACTATCTATCAATGAAAAATTTTCTATACCGGCATTTATCGATGTTGTGCTGTCTATGAATTTTGCGGTCTGCAATTCGTTTTCATAAAGTGCGACCAATGTCCTGAATACCGTCTGGTCAGAAGTAAGTGGCATGCAAAATTCAACCGCAAGTTTTGTTGCAACAAGTGATGCAAAATAACTTGGGAAATCATTCGGTGATGTGCGGACAATGGCGGTTATGGTTAAACTATCCGTATTTGACACAATTTTATTTTCCATTAGTTTGCCATTGGTTTTTAAAATTCTTAACACATCTGATGGTACAATAAATTCGCCGTTTTCATTGCGCGACAAATTATAAGTACGACATGCAAAACGCCACGGATGCATCGCCAATAATGTATCTATGACAAAATCAACAAGTGTTCGTCCAAGTTTGGCCGCGGCGGTATCATCTGACAAAGATTGAATCGGATTTTCACCCAATTTCAACAATGCCATAGAACATAAATCTATTTTCGTTAGCATTATTTCCCCCTGTTTCAAAAAAAATTAAATGGGCCGAAAAAATTCGGCCCGTTTGTTTATACTTTAATAATCAACACTAATCCAACACGGCGGTTGTCACCACACCGGCATCACTAACGGCGATTTTCTTTATCGAAGTTTTATCGGATGCGTTGATAATAACAATGTCGCCATTGTTCATCAATGTTCCGACCGCATTGAAATAACCGCTTGCCGTGATGGTTGCCAATGTCACATTTTCAACATAGTGCCACAATGTAAAACCGTTTGCATATGCAATTACCGACAAATTTTTATTTTGAAAAGCCATTGTTTTCCCCTTAGGTTTTTATTGCTATTCACCGCATTTAAGACGGACAATTCCACTGTTATCAATCAACACCGCGCCTTGGGACATGCTGTTGCTAATAAAGTGCGCCGCACGTTCGCCGTGCCACGAAATATCAGTCTTAACTTCTTGACCACATGCATGACCAACACTGGCCGCATGATAAATAAAGCAATCGCGATGTGTCGACGATGACAACGGCAAACCATTGTGCATCAACCATGTGATACCAAGCCATCTTTTAACTTCTCCGCCATCAATGAATGGTAAATCAGAACCAACATATTCCGCAGATGAAAATTCATCGATGCCAAGCAATTCATTCCATTGCTTTACGCCAACAACCGCAAAACGACGTCCATCGTCTGGGACATCATTTTCGTTCAAGATTTCCAACGCATCCAAAACAATTGCTTTGGTCAAACCGGTCGAATAATCACCGGCGTTTTGCGTGGTTGCGGTCATCGCGTTGATAATAAGTTCATCGGTTTTGCGCCCCAATGCGTATGCACCGGCGGATGCAACAACGCGACGTTCGTCGATATTGACCTTTAATTCATCCAACGCATCAACCCAATCACCCGCATAGTAATCTTGCAACACGCATTCAACCGGTTCATGGTTAAGGTTCATAACCGGCACAATACCATGACGTGATTTCGTACTGGCGGTGCCTTTACCGATTTTTTGGAATGTTGTAGATTTACCAACAACACCGGATTTGCTGCGCACGGTCGAACGCAATTTGGTGCCCATCTGTTGATATGCCAAATGGACATCGGCTTCGAATTGTTTCACAAATACTTGATCTATGGAAACAGACATTATTATTCCTTTTGTTAAACGTTATACATGGTGAAAAAATCACCGAACCAAAAATTGTTTTCTGGTTATGCACGTATGCGCCAAAGAACAAAATTAAACGGGTCCGGAATACCGGATTATCCAAGTAAAAAAATTTCAGTCAGACTGATCATATCTGACTGAAAACTTTTTATAATTAAAAATGCCCGCAATATGCGGGCATTTTATAGGTTTAGCGAAAAATTATTTTTTCTTAACGCATTTTTTTGCGCAAGGTTTTTTCGCAACAGTTTTTTTTGCAACCGGTTTTTTCGCCGCAACTTTTTTCACAGCAACTTTTTTTGCCGCTGGTTTTTTTGCAACGGTCTTTTTTGCAACCGGTTTCTTTGCCGCAACTTTCTTTACGGCCGGTTTCTTTGCCGCAGGTTTTTTCGCAGCAGGTTTCTTTGCCGCAGGCTTTTTAGCCGCAACAGTTTTTTTCGCAGCAGGTTTCTTTGCCGCAGTTTTCAAGAATGTGAATGCCATTCTTCTCTCCTTTCTATTTTTTTGGATAGAACAAATTTCTTTTGTTCTTGGTTACATTTTATATTAAACAAAAAAATTAGTAAAGAAGAAAAGTGAATTTTTGTAAAAAAAAATTCATTACGAATATAATTTTTTAAAACCGTTTTCAATTTTGCGAATGTATTCCGCATCATGATCACGCCAATATTTTGGATCGCGCATCATGTTTCGCAAATCAGATTCAGATAATTTTTCCGGTGCATTACCTTCCGTTTCTACATGCGGTTCCATTGATTGCATCATCTTATACACACCTTGGATTCCTTGGGGTGTAGAGCATAATTCATTAAACGCGTCAACGGGTAAAAATCTTTCGCCAAATGATTTTATTGCAACAAATGCATCGCGCATTTTTTCATCACCACCAAAAAATTTTTTCAATTCTACAATCGCATTTGATTCTTGTTGGGTCGCAAAAATTTCAGATATGATTGGCGATAAAAATTCTTGTGCAATGTTATAAATTTTTTCAACCTGCGAATTTGTTAAACCAATTTTATGAAATTCTTTGCGCACATTTTCATCATCAAACAATTCATTATGTGGATATTCATCGGGGCTTTCGGGAACACCAATCGCGCGCATAAAGCGGTTTCGCACCGATTCGTCAGATTTTTCATCCGGCACTGTTATCATTCCGCCAATCTTTTTTTCAAGTTCATTATATGACTTTATCAATGCATCACTGTTTAATGTTCCATCATCATTTAAAAATTTTTCTGGTACTTTTTCCATTTTATTTTCCTTTTTGTTGATTTGTTTTATGCAACATATAAACACCGCCAACGGCAATCAATGCCTGGATTGTGGCGAACAGATCCGAATCGCCAACAAGGTATGCACACACCGCGGACATAATTCCGCATGCGGTCATTATTTGTGTTCGGCGATTCGCAAAAAATCCGCCACGAAAAAATTTACTCATGTTGCCCCCGTAAAAAAATTATGTGTAAAATAAAATTCCATCAATGTCGCAAATGTATCCGCGCGCAACCGCCCAAGACGGCAAGAATTCCGCGCGATGAAACATTGTTGCATGACAACACGTGTCCGGCAAATTTCCGTGCAACATCGTTTTTGCCACGCGCAGGCACATTTGGAAATCACGACGCGACGCATCCACAGATAAAAATTCATGACGCGTCGATTCGTTTTTCAAAGATTCAAACATTTGTGAATTTGATATAACGCGTTTGATATTTTTTATATCGTGATTCGCGGCGTTAAAAATCATAGATGTTAACGCTTCGACAACGCGCAAAGATTTTGCAAGTGTTTCCGCATAAACGATTCGCGCAACCGTATACGATAATGTCGTTGTTTCATCGTGCGCTTCTATTATTTCCATTTGCATGATTTTTCCCCATGTAAAAAGCCACGCGTATCGCGTGGCATAAAAAAATCCGCACATAAAAGCGCGAACTATATAATCTCTCCTGTTGATGATAACAATGTATCATAAAACGGTGCAAAAGTCAAGGTAATTGTTTACAACGCCGGTTTTCCGCGGTGTTCAAACCATTATTTCATCGCCGTGAATCCACAGGTATTCCGACCCCCGTCGGACAACCAACGCGCCCGAATCGTTTATACCAATCAGTTCCACAATTTCACCACGATATTTAACCGGTGCATTTATTCCAATGGCAAGTTTCATCCACACATCACGCACCGAATCGAATTTTGCATTCATCCATTTATCAAGATTTTTTGTAAGTGCGGAAAAAATTTCTGCGACATCCGCGCGCGTATATTTATCGGTGCGCGTTGTTTCGTATTCCGCAACCGTTGGATTGGTGTGAACATTTATTCCAATTCCGACAATAACGAATCGCCCCGCATATTCAATTAGGACCCCAGAAATTTTTTTCCCAGAAATTAAAATATCATTTGGCCATTTAATGGTTGGCGATATTCCGAATGTGATAAGCGTTTCCGCAATTGCAACCGCCACCGCATACGAAAGTCGCGGGTCACGTTCAGGCGAATCGAATATAAAACTTGCATACAAATTCCCGTGGTGCGACACCCATTTACGCCGATAACGCCCACGCCCCGCAGATTGCGCCAGTGCCGTGACAACACAATGGTCGCGCGCGGTACCATTTGCAATCATATCATACGCATAATCTTGCGTGCTTTGGATTTTATCAAAAGAAAAAACTTTATATCCGCCCAAGTTTGAAAATTCCGTTTATGTTTTTTATAAAGTCATGACCGTACAGTTTGCGCAATTCGTATATCGCGGTTTCCACACTGTGCGTTGTTGCATCGGGTGCGTACCCAAGTGCAACCTTTAAATCATCCGCGGACATGCCGCCGCTTTTATAAAGCAATGTCACGATTTGTGATTGTATATGCGAAAGCGAAACGCGTTCCCCAAAAATCGAATCGATAATCGCGGTGTTGTCCGTTGCCGCAATAATTGATGATTTTAACAGTGATGGCGAAACCGGCATTTTCAAATCCAACGCATCCAGATTCACATCGCACAACACCGAATCGGTCGTGACCGCGGCCCCAAGTTCCGTGACAATCTGTTGCCACACGGGGTCAGATGAAAAAATTTTGAATCCAGATAACATAGGTTTATGATAATACGCAAAAATTCAACTGTCTATAAAAAAGGGGAACCGATACGCGCAGGCACGTATCGGTTTTTGGCTGCTCTGAGGCCCACATTTTGCCATCATCCGGCACGTTCAGGTCCAGGATTATCAATAAACTTGGTAAATTCCTGGATTGACGCCCCAGTCGACGACAAAATCTTTGATATGCTGTTGGTGGATGGCCAACGGGGTTGACCTTCCTTGGTCCAACGCTTGCTTTTATTAAAGGTTGTGGGGTCTAAACCGCTGCACCGCGCCAGGCCCGAACATGACATTCCATGTTCCATTGCGAATCGCTCTATCGCGCGCCAAACATCTTCATGTGTCATAATTTTTCCTTTTTTTGTTAAATTTGATCATATTTTAACGCGTGTGGTGCCGGGTCGCAACAAGCACGATTTCCTAGGATTTCCGGGGCTTTTAGCACTTTTTTAGTTAAAATTCAAATACCCAAAAAATTTTTTTGACAAAAAGCCTTGACAAACAGTTTTCATTGTATTATATTTTCGTTTGTCAGAGAGGCAACAATCCCTGACCGAGCATGAAAATGTTCGTGGGGCCCAGAGATTCCAGACTCCCTCCTACATTCTCTCTCCTCTGGACTCTGGACCCCAGCAAAGTTTAGAACGGCTTATTTCTTTTTCTCCTTTCCTTCCTTTCAAAGCCGTTCGAAGAATACCGCCGGCAACGGCGGTGTTTCTTTTTGGTCTATTAAGTGAGAACTCTGAGCCTAAGGAATATATTTTAACCTCTAACACGATCATACATAAACAAGGCATCATCATGTGTTTGTGGCAACCCAGATGGAGCATTATCTGTTTCCTCCAAAATAAGCTCACACCCTGTATCCGATGTGACAGAACTTATCGCGGCGCTTTTAGCTAGATTTGTATTTCCTACAGTTATACAAACAGAGTTTGGCGACAATTTGCACTTGTTGGTATCAGCCATTAAACCACCACCGGCGGCGCAAAGAGCTTCTAAAAATTTCTCTCGATATCCGAATCTATTAAATACATTGGCATCTTGGATATCATCAAATTCAAAAACCATTACGTCTGTCCCCTGGCATACGACATAATCTTGCCCAAAAAATTTTGCGCTTTGCGGAATTGCTTCACAATTAAGCCCATGCGTACTGGCATAAATATTTATTAATTCAATATAATGATCGAATCCATAGCCACTCTGAAAATCCTTAAATGTGCGATTACAGTACCTTCCGTACTTTCCTTCATATTCTTCGGCGCATGGATTTCGTGGTATACATTTTTCATTACGTGCATCCCACAACAATTTGTCGCTTTGTTCACATGCTGCCTTTATTCCCGCAGTATCTGCAAAACATACGGTTGATGCAGATATTACACCTGCTATGACATACAATAATATTTTTTTCATTTTTACTCCTTTTGTTTTGTTGATTTTATTTAACAATTGCATAGCTCACGAAATTTTTCTGGCTCGGTCATACACCCCAATTCACAACTTTCTTCATCTTTTTCCTCTTGCGGTCTGGTATCCACAACTGCAACACTGCTGATATACGATGCAGCACCGTTGTTCTTTAATTTTTGTGCCAATTTTATATTTCCATATATGCCAAAGCCTGTGGCAACCAGTGTCGTTATCCCCGCAATTTTGAACCCCTTGGTCGTTTTTTCGCATTGCTTTAAGTCCGTGTACTTCTTGTCACGCTCACGCGTTAGGGATTCTATTTGTGCATCCAACATTTGCATTTCCATGTCATAACCCGTATCAGCAACAACAACGCTTGGAATCAACAGCAAAAATAAAAGAGCACACTTTTTCATTTTTGAGCACCTTCGGTTTTTGCTTGTTTTTCTTTTTCCTTTAACTTGGAACTTTGGACAATCGCGGCTGTTCCAGTTGCAATAACACCAACACCGCCAACAACCGTCGCCGCAATCCAACCTTTTTTTGCCTTTTGGCAGCGCGCCATTTCTGAATCAATTTGGGAAATTTCGTTTTTTAATTCTTTGATAAGTTGGTGTTTGTATGCAATATCATCATTTGCAACAACACCCTCGGCAAAAGCACTAAAATTAAACAAAGAAACAACACACAAAAAAAACTGTCCGCTTGCGTGTAGAGTTCTATGTTTTTCCGGCTGTTTCGACATTTCGCTATTTCCCTTCACCGGTCTATTCTATCACATTTTATTGGACAAGGCAATATCTAGCACTATTTTTCGAACACAACCGCCAATTCCCAATGGTCGGTGCCGACGAATTGATCGAATGCGGCGGTGGCGGTGATTTTATATCCTGCATTGGTCAGTATTTTTGCATCGCGGCGCAAAGTTATCGGATTGCACGAAACATAAATTACTTTCTTTACATTTGATTCGGCGATAAGTTTTGTTTGCGCCAATGCGCCGGCGCGCGGTGGGTCCATGATTATTACGTCGTATGTGTTTAGCATCTTTACCGACAACGGATTTTTGAATAAATCGCGCTTTGCACCGATGCCAACCACATCAAATCCGTCTATGTTCGCTTTGCTCATTCCGTCGCGACCTTGTCCGTCCGCGTTCGCCACAAATGTAAAATTGCCAAGCCCGCAAAACAAATCCGCCACGCGCGCGCCATCATCAATATGCGATGCCACAAATTCGCGCATTGCGGATTCGCTTTGTGCGGTCGGTTGCAAAAATGCGTTTGGTATATAGTCCACAGTATGGCCCGCAAAACTTATTTTTGGTTGCGTTTTTTGCATAACGATGTTGCCGTTCCATGTCACGCGTATAAGTGGCAATTTTTCAACAGATTCTTTGAATTCGCGTGTAAAATACGGAACATCGGAAACAACACCCAAATCAATTCCGTTATCGCAAACCGTCACCAGTGCCGAACCCGTACCAACCCACGGCAACGGGGCCAGTTTTGGCAAAACCGCATTTATTTCCGGCAATAAATTCGGGCACTGTTCAACGCGAATTATATTTTTTGTTCCGCGCTGATAAAAACCAAATTCGCATCCGGAAAAACAGAAATCTGCGCGCCGGCGTTGCCCCGCATCCGTCCAAAACGGTTCGGATGACAAATTCCATCCATCTAATTTTTTGATTTTTTCCGCACGGTAATTCGGTGATGCAAAATCATATACGCACCCGCCACAAATTGAAAATAATGGGCATGTTTTTATCACTTTATCCGCCCCGCATCCATATTTTAAAAATTCACGCGCGCACCAACACGAATCTGATTCGCATTCGGTGCCAGGTCGCGGAACCCATCAATTCCCGGCTTTAACATATACATATACCGATATCCGATATCAAGCGTGAACCAATCGTTGAATTCAATTCCAAGACCAGCCATCACCGCAAACGACGCAACCGTATCATTATCAACAACGATATCTTTGCCATCTGTCCAGGTTGCACCAACGCCCGCGCCGATGTATGGAATAAGTTTTTGTTTATAAAACATGCGATATAAACTATCGATTCTTGCATCAACAAGTAAATTTAAAAACGCCGTATTCGTGTTTATTGCGAAACCGTTCCACTTTGCCTTGGCCGTAAAATAGTCGGCCTCTATCCGGAAAGTGTCAAACCAACGAATCCCAAGCATTACGTCAAAACCCGATGTATCGTGGCCGTTCGCGGTTATGTTGTCATCGGTGGTGTAATCTTGCCATATTGAAAAGTTATACATTGCGCCCGCATAGAAACGATGTTTGGATGCGAACGTGTCACGTGCGGCGTTTTCGCCCCGTTCCGTCCATGTTTTCTGTACGCGGTATGTGATTTCCGCATTCGCCATCATTGGCACAAAACAAAAAAGACAAATCAATAATTTTTTCATATCGTCCCCCATCAGAAATTCATACGAAATGACAACATGACATTGCTGACGCTGTCGGCACTGTGCTTTGTTGTATTCCATCCAAAACCACGTTCAACAAACAATTGGTATTGATAATAAATATCAATTCCAATCATATCGGTAATCATGAAATTCAAACCCAATTCCGCGCGCGGCACCGGAACCATTAGGCCACTTGCACCCGCCCCACCTTTGAAATCATACATACCGATTCCCGCGCCAAAGCCCATAAACGGAACAATCGTGCGACGGTATGTGATGTCGCCGTCTTGGACATAGCGACGCGCCAAATCGAAATACAGCATGCCATTTATCATATTGTAATATGCACTTTCATCGCCCAAATCATTAAACCGAAATACCGAACGTTGAAATTCCAATTCGGTGCGAACATACGATGACATATTCCACCCAAGCCCAAACAACATGGTCCATGAATCTTTGGACGGGTATGTTTCATTTCCAACGCGCGCTTTTTTCGTTGCGAACCCAAGGTTCATACCCGCGCCCGCACGCATATACATTGATGTTGGAATAAACAAACGATATTCTTCGTCTTCGTCGTATTCGACCGGTTTTTCGTCATAGAAAACTTCGCTTCCCATTTCGCCGGCATCAACATTAACGATTGTATCCGACATTTCGTAAACGGTCGTATCAACCGTATTGCCCAGCGTGTGATTTACGGCCCGACGACGCGTACGCGTTGAACGTGGTGCGCGTGCCGAACCACCGTATGCGGAACTTTTAAGACCGCTACGAATTTCACTGGTTAAACTTTTGGCATCGGCATCCGCGGTGAACACGCAAACCAACACACCCAACAAAAAACAAGATATTTTTTTCATTTGGTAATTCCACCTGATTTATAATTCTGTGGTATTATATCATAAAATCCGACTTGATTCCAGTATGATTTATGACTAAACTTAAACATATGAAAAAAAAGATTGCGATTGTTGCCGGGGCACTGGATCTGCCGATTTTGACGCGCGATGCGTTGCGACGGCGGGGTTGGGATGTGTTTGTAATCGGTCTTAAAAACTTTTATGACCCGCGGTTAAATCCGGACTTGGTCATTCGGCTTGGTGGTGCGGGGCGCGCGGTGCATGCGGCACGAAAAATGGGGATAAAAAAGGTCACGTTTGTTGGTGCAATTGGGCATCCGAATTTGTCCGATTTACGACCGGATTTATGGACTTTTTTTGCACTTTTCAAAATGTTAAAACATCAACGGGGGTATGATTCTATGGCGGTTGCATTGAATAAAATTATGACGGACGCGGGGTTTGATGTTGTCGCGGCACAAGATTTGGCACCGGAACTGACCTTTGAACATGCGGGCGTGCTTACGAAAAAAAAGCCGGCGCGTGGCGACATGGCGAACATTGAACGCGCGGTTGATGTTTCACATACTATTGGGGTCGCGGATATTGGCGCATCGGTCGTTGTGGATAAACAGGTCATCGCGGTAGAGGCCGCCGAAGGCACTGCGAAAATGTTAGACCGCGTTGTCGAAATGCGAAAAAATCGCAAAAAAAGCGGTGGCGTGTTTGCAAAAATGACCAAACCAGGTCAAGATTTGCATATTGACATTCCGGCAATCGGTGTTGACACGGTGAACGCGGTTGCGGATGCGAAATTGCATGGAATTGTTGTGAATACAAAAACCTGCTTTGTTGTGAATCGAGACGCGGTGATAAAACGCGCAAACGAACGCGGGATTTTCATTATGGCCGTGGACGAATAAATTATTGACAACAATATAATTTAGTATAGAATACACCATTGTTATCTTGAAAGAACAAAATGGTGAAATTTATGCGATACAAAGAAATAATGGAACAAATAAAAACTATTGTCTTTGTGCCCTATTTTGGGGATGAAGACACATCTAAAAAAATCGGCGATATAGTACAGATATCCCCTTTTGACGAATACTATATAAAAAGGTCAATAAAAAAACTTTTTGGCTTAAAGTTAAATCGTAATATATCCGGCATGACCACGTATGATATTTGCGAACAAGTTTATGAATTCATGCAACATTCAGAGAATACACAGAACACGCCAAAAGAAGTTACCGTTGAAAAAAATTTGCTAAATAGTCATGAAGTTTTTGCTATTACTTTGGGGGTATTTAGCAATTTACTTGAACGTCGTATTTTTCCATATGAGCAAATTTTTAAACTAAAGTCAGAATTTGAAGCAGAGAAAGGCGAAATTTTTGATAAAAAGTTATCGGAATTATTATGTCTGTCTTTTGGCGAACCCATAGATATACCAGTCGATGCAAAATTAAAACCGGAAATGACGGTTTATAACATTGCGAACCAGGTAACATACGCTTTGGTTGGATATGATAAAGCCATAGATCCAAAGATTGAATGCGCCGGTATGAACCCTTTGTGGGTGCCAATTAGGACAACAATGACTTTCAATACGGTGGCGAACATTCTGCGGGAAAAGTTCGGAATTCAAGCATCGATAAAAACCATATCGAAAGCTAAATCTTACAAAGATCTGGATAAATACGTTACTAAATTGGTGGTAAAAAATAAAGTTAATAAAATTGTGTTTGGTGACAATGAACCAAATCTATGCCACGGTATATCCGAAACTTTGATTGATACCAAGGGGGCTAAATCCATTAAACAAAATGTACAAAATGCCTTTAGCATAACGGTTGATTATGATATTTCAGGCACAAAATTAAGCCGACTTTATCGGTATGTTTATGAAAAAGTAAATCATTCTGAAGAATTACGGAACATATTATTTGGAAAACCAAAAACGATCAAAAAGGTTGTCAATAAAAACAAAGGACCCCATGAAAATAAACCAAGGCATGAAATTTTTCGGGATATTATGTGTGATATTAATCATGCCGTTTGTCTTGAACATAGTGTTCAAACTTATACCAGGGTTCATAGTTTATTAAAGCGAATACAGGACGACCGTGAAAAGGTTATCAATTTGGAGAAAACATTCGAAAATTTAGAAAACAAACACAAAATCAAAATAGATACGACGGATCCGTATTTGAAAATTGGGGATATTTGTTGTGCCGTGCACGATTCCATGGTAAAACAAGGAAAATCCGAATCCACATATATTACGCTTGAAGACATGGAACCTTTATGGGCGGTACTTAATCACGCTATAAAGTTTGAACATCTTAGAAGTGTTTTAAAAAATGAAATTGGGGTCAGTATATCTGTGTATAAGTTGTCAAATTGTCAAACATATGACGATTACGTAAAATTGGTGAACATCGCATTAGCAAAAAAAGTAAAATCGAACAGCAAGTAAAAAAAAACGCCGGAAAATCTCCGGCGTTTTTGTTCGACAGATTTTCAAATTATTTCTTTTGAATGTCAACAACTTTGACCTTGAACACAACGTCTTTGCCGGCAAGGCTTGGGACATATTGTTCCGGGAAAGTGATATTCAAATCACGTTCTTCACCCTTTTTTGCACCAATCAATTGTTCTTCGAAACCCGGAACGAATTGACCACTGCCCAAAACCAACGGGTATGATTCCGCGGTGCCACCTTCGAACGCGACGCCATCCAAATAGCCCGCAAAGTTGATGATAACCGTATCACCGTTTTGTGCGGTCACATCGCCCGCATCACATCCCGCGCACACCAGTGCGCCACACAGACCAAATACACCAAGCATTTTTTTCATTTTTTTTCCTTTTTGTTTTTTGGGTTTAGTTTGTTTTTAGTTGTTGTAAACGCATCGGAAACCATATTCGCGCATTGTCGCGCCTTCGGCTTCTATTCTATAATCGAAATACGGTGTTGGGCGCATTGCCTCTACGGATGGGCGATCATAAATCAAAACGATACTGTCGGCATTACGGCCACAGACACGCTTCATTTCATAATCCGCCACGCGGGACAGGACACTGCGTATATCGCCATCGACATCCATACCGTCCGCATTTTGTATCAAACGCAGGCGCATTTCACGCATATCGGTATTCCCAAGCAAGATTTGAACACGAACCATCGCACCGCGGTATTCTTGCCACCGGGTTTCCATACGCGATGTGTTCCATTTTGTTTCGATTTCATCAAGTTCCCTATCGGTCTTTGGACGATAAGAATCGATTCCGGCGTATTCATTATCCGACTGCATAAATGTACTTGTGCGTTCATTGTAATACGGTGCGTCATCGCCACCATTGGCAAAATCGCGACGGTTATATTCCGAACAGCCCGCCAACCCAAGCGTTCCGACCAAAAATATAAAAAATAGTTTCTTCATTTCCTTCTCTCTTTTTTTTGATTCTAACAAATAAACTTTTTTGATTCAAGTGGCGATTTATGATAAAATGAATTTGATGACGAATGTTGTATTAGAATCTTTATTGAAACCTATATCGGAATTTTATCGACCAAGTTTCGTCGAAGAAATCGCGATAAACCATGCGGGCGAAGTGTGGATGCGCCTGCATGGGGCGCGTGTGCCGTGGGTTGCGTATGATGCCCCGGTGCTTAGCAAGCAATACCTTGTCGATTTAATTCATACGATTGCGAACATTTATGAACGACCATTTGATCCGATACACGGAATTCCGGTCGTTTATGCGACTTTGCCGGGCAACCATCGGTTTAGTGCGATTGCCGGACCAAATGTGCAATATGACGAACGCGATATAACGGGCGGTGTTGCGCTAAATATACGTGGTGGTGGCGTGGCGGAAACTTCGTTCGGCGAATACCACCTGGAACGTGGTAAAAAATTGATGAAGGTAAAACCACGAAAAACGAATCGGCCCGACGACCCGTACGACAGACTCATGTCCGCAATAAATGACGGCAGTCCGATTTTGATAAGCGGTGCAACCGCGACGGGTAAAACAACATTTTTGAATCATATGCTGACGCTGATTGACCGAAACAGTCGTGTTATTACCGTCGAAGATGCGCGCGAAGTTCGCGTTCCGCAAAAAAATCACGTGCATTTTGTATTGTCCCGAACCGAACAAACAAATGATTTTAACTATGCGCGATTGCTTGATTTGGTTGTTCGTATGACGCCGGACGTAATTATTGGTGGCGAAATATCAACGGATAATGCGTCGGTTCTTTGGGAAATGCTTGGGACCGGGCACGAACATTTTTATACAACGATTCACGCGGAAAGTGCCGAAGCCGCCTATGCCGCATTCGCCGACAGGATTTTGCACACGCAACCCGCATATAACCGCACGGATTTGATTGCGGAAATGAAGCAAAAGATTCGTGTTGTGCAACTGTCGCGCGACGGTTCTCTGCGCGCGGTCACAGAAGTAGTTTAATAAAAAGAAAGGAGAAAAATATGTCCTATATTGATATAGAAGAACAACTTAATAATATAACTGATAATTTGCACGAAAAACTTATGCAGGCTGGCGCGATTGATGAAACCGGCAAAACAGTAGACCGTGCAAAATTTGACCAAGTAATTAAAAATATGATTGATGAAATTATTCCAATATCACGCGATTTGGAATTAAAACGGTATGATGCAAACTCTAGAAACATCGTAGAAAGCAGAATTGCATGGTTAAGGAAAATAAAAAATGCGAAATCTCTTGCATGGCCGACAAATATAACTGATGGGAGAGAAGAAAACTCAATTCAAAAAGCCGTACATAATTCGCCAGATAGTTATAATCGCGGAACACAACTCTTACACAGGTTATTCGGTTTTCAACGGCGTACACCACAAAAGTTGGGATACGAAAAATAATTTACCGCGCAAAACGCGCGGTTTTTCTTTACATAAAATTCATTGGGTTTACGTCGATTTTGATTCGGATGTTTGCCGGGACGTTTATGTGCGACATCCATTTTTTCACGATTGGTTGCAAATATGCGCGTGCGTCACCCGCAATTAAAAACCGCATACGGTAAAATCCGCGGACTTGGTACATTTGTGCAACAATCGGCCCCATTATGCGCGCGCCGTTTACATTTGGCCTTTGCCGTGCAAGCGTTTCGCAAAAATCCTTTAACAACGATTCTTTTTTTGATTCGACGATTATCGCAATCAATTGGCCAAATGGTGGCATTTTTGCAGCCCTGCGCACATCCATATCGCCGTGCAAAAATTCATCGCGATTGCCCGCGCAAATTGCGGTCAAGACGGAATTCGTTGGTTGATATGTTTGCAACATTACGCGCCCCGGAATTTTGCCACGGCCGGCGCGGCCAGCAACTTGGAATAACTGTTGAAATGTGTGTTCGGCGGCGCGAAAATCCGTTCCGAACAGGCCCATATCACTGTCCACCACACCAACCAGCGTTAGGTTCGGAAAATGGTGCCCCTTGGCCAAAATTTGCGTGCCGATAATGATGTCCAATTCGCCCGATTCCATTTTTTCAACCAATCTTTCCAGTGCCCCGCGCGACACCATCGTATCACTTGACACCAGGGCGGTTTTCGCGCCGGGGAATTTTATGGCGACCTCTTCTTCCACCTTTTCAAGTCCCGCGCCACGCATGGAAACCGCGTCACCACATTCCGGGCATTTGTCGGGCAATGTCTTGGTGCGGCCGCAAACATGACACAACAATTTTCCCAACTTTTTATGGTATGTCATGCCGACCGAACATTCGGGACACGTCGCGACCCAACCGCATTTTTTACACTGGGTAATTGGGGCAAAACCACGCCGATTTATAAACAACATAACCTGGCGATGATTTTGGATTGTTTCGCGGATTGCATCGCACAGAATCGGCGACAATGCGCCGGGGCGAACCTCGTCATTTATCTTGTATTCTTCCGGTCGGTGTTCGCGCAAATCGATTGTTTCAATTTTTGGCAATTCCGCGCCACCATATCGCGATTTTAATATATGATGACCGTATCGCCCCACCACCACATTATTCATTGTTTCTTCGGACGGCGTCGCACTTGCCAATACAACCGGGATTTTTTCAAGTTTCGCGCGAAGTATTGCCATATCGCGACCGTGGTAATTTCCCATATCTTCCTGTTTATAAGACGAATCGTGTTCTTCATCAATTATAATCAGGCCCAAATCTTGCCATGGCAAAAACAGTGCGCTGCGCGTGCCGACGATTATTTTTATTTCGCCCGTTAAAACACCGCGCCAAATATCACGACGGCGCGCCGCGGTTAGATTGCTGTGCCATACAATGGGCGGCGCACCAAAGCGCGATTCAAATCTTTTTATAAATTGTGTGGTAAGTGCGATTTCCGGCATCATAAGCAACACCGAACGACCCGCACTGTATGCACGCCATACGGAATCAAAATATACTTGGGTTTTACCACTGCCCGTGATGCCGTCAATAAGGTTCACCGAAAATCCGCCGTGTGCGATATCGCGACCAATGCTGTCGGCGGCGGCACGTTGTTCCGGGTTCAGTTCAACATTACCCATATCGGCGTATTTATAATTGAAACTTTCGGCGACGCGACGCGTTGATACCGGCAATAACATTTCGCGTGCAATCATCGTCTTGACCACAGACGGGCCGACACGTGCGATATTTTGAATATCGGTTGCCGACATTGGTTCGTTGTTATTTATTTGAAACGCATCCAACACCATTTGGCGATTTTCCGTCATTTTCGCATTTTTAGATTCAAAATTATATGCGTAAAGTTGTTCGGTCTTTGGTTCATTAAACGCGTCCGGCACATTTAGAATCAATCGCAACACCGCCCCCGGCGCCATAAGTGTCCATTCGGACATTTTCTGAATCCATTGTAGTGTCGCGACCGGCAATTTATATGGGAAAACGTTGCCAACATCTTTTATCTTTTCGGGGGGCAAATTACTATCGCCGATACCGTAAATGATACCGATATATGGTCGATTCATAACATTGCACCGGACAAATGTTCCCAAATCCGCATCGCCCCCCAGGCGGTAATCATAACCATGGTTTACCACATTTGGAACAAGAACCTTTACAATTGTGCCTTTATTGAACATATAAACAAAATACTTGTTTTTTTTATAGGTTTCAATAGTATTTAATAAAACATTTATAAAAGGAAAACTGATGTGGATGTATTTTTTCGCGGCTTGTGATTTCCTGTGTCGATTTATACCGGTGCGCCGGTGGCGCGTGTATATGCGGCGTGTAAAGTTGTTTGATTGGTATCGGAAATATAACGCACTTAAACGAACGTTTCCAAAATTGGACTTTATGGACGTAAAAATGATAAAGGGTGGTTGGAATATCGGATTTATCGTCGAAAATAAATTTGTGTTTAAGGTTAGAAAACATAATGATACGGCGGTTCCCCAGGATAAAATCATTCGTGAAAAGCGTATAACCGATGCACTTGCGCCATTTTCGCCGGTGCGTATTTTATCCATACGAATTGTTCCGGCGGGCGAATATATTTTCTATAAATATCCGTATATACCCGGAAAAAACCTAAACCTTATGGGTGTAAAGAAAATAACCCAAAATCGCGAAAAGTTGGCAAAACAAATTGCAAGTTTTATATATAAAGTTCACAATTCGCGACCCGAAGGTATTGATGATTTGAAAAACGGGGATGGCGATGGGTGGAATCATAATGACCTTTGTAATAATATGATTGTTGACCCCAAAACCATGGATATTGTTGGAATTATCGACTGGGAATATGCCGGATGGGGGAAATTAGAAACCGAATTTGCGAACGCAACCGCGTATTCAAGTGCGATGCGCGAATCCGGTTTGAACGATGCTATTCGTGACGAATACAACACCATCCTTCAAAAGGTTGCTGCAAAACAGCAACGACAATTGGAACGTCAACAGGCGCGTGCAGAGGCCGAAATTCAGGTTCAAAATGATAACAAATCTTCATCGACGGGGATGTGATTTATTATTGTGTCCGGTGCGAATTGCGTTTTGAACCATGTTCGTTGCCGTTTGGCATATTGATTTGTTTTGATTATCCAGTTTTCAATTGCCGCATCACGTGTTATTTTTCCGGTTATGTAATCACACAGTTGCACCGCACCAATGGCACGATTTGGGTCAAGGTTGTTTTTAGTAATATATTCGGCCTCACACAATGCGCCACCCAAAAGCATTTCTGGAATTCGCGTTGCAATTCGTTCGTGCAATATATTTAGCGGTGGGTTTATCAATATTTTATATGGTGTCGGCGTAATTGCGCCCACGCGCGGTTCATTCCACCATTCGGTTATTTGACGGCCGGTTTGCAAAAAAACCTCCACCGCGCGGGCAACGCGTTGCGAATCCGATGCGCCGGTTTCCGCCACCATCGCACGCGCCGCATTCAAATCGTGCGCCACCATTTCACGCGCACGGGCGCGATTTGCCGGTGATATTTCCGGAATTTCCGCGATACCATTTACAAGGCCATTTATATAATACCCCGTTCCGCCCACAAAAATCGGGACGAAACCATTTGCACGCGCCGCATCATATTCACGGCGCGCCAGTCCGATATAGTCCGCGACACTTATTTGTTCTGACAATGGCAGAATCGAAAACAACCGATATGGCACACCGTCAATTTCATCCGATATTTCACGGCCGGCAAAAGGACTTGCCGATATGTTTTCAATGCCACGATATATTTGCACACTGTCACAGTTTATAATCGCGCCATGGACGGCACGCGCCAATTTATGTGCAAAATCTGATTTGCCCGATGCGGTTGGACCGGCGATAATATATGCGTTTTTTATGTTCATATGCAGAATTATACCGCACTATTGCCCGAATTCAAGCAGCATAAAATTCAGATTGGATTTTTTTGCAAATGGTGCTATGATAGGTCGGCATTAAACAAAATAAAGGAAGGTATGTTATGTCAAAAAAAATAAAAGTTGCAATAAATGGCTTTGGCCGTATTGGTCGTTTGGTTTTGCGTGCGGCGTTGGAATCCGGGCGCGATGATATTGAATTTGTTGCGGTAAATGATTTGGCACCGGCGGAACAAAACGCATATTTGCTGCAACACGATTCTGTGCACGGCAGGTTGCCCATGGATGTTAAACTGGACGGTGACATGATTATTGTCGGCAAGCAGAAAATCAAATGTGTTTCGGAAAAAGACCCAACAAAATTGCCGTGGCGCGAATTGGGCGTGGATATTGTTATGGAATGCACGGGTATCTTTACCGCCGCGGACAAGGCACGCGTGCATATTGACGCGGGTGCCCGACGGGTTTTGGTTTCGGCACCGTCCGCGGGCGCGGATAAAACGATTGTATTCGGTGTGAACGATGACACATTGACCCGCGATGATATTATTGTGTCAAATGCTTCTTGCACAACTAATTGTCTTGCCCCGGTGGTGCGGGTTTTGGACGAAAAATTTGGAATTGTGTCGGGTTGGATGACGACCGTGCACGCGTATACCGGTGACCAACAATTATTGGATAAAAACCATAAAGACTTTCGGCGCGCGCGTGCGGCGGCAATGTCCATGATTCCGACCAGTACCGGCGCCGCCAAGGCAATCGGTTTGGTGTTGCCGAATTTGGCGGGAAAATTGGATGGAATCGCCATCCGCGTTCCGACACCCGATGTTTCGGTTGTAGAATTGGTCGTAAATTTGAACAAAGACGCAACTGTGGATTCAATAAACAATGCTATGCGTGCGGCGGAATCAAAAACATTTGGCTATAACGAATTGCCGTTGGTTTCAATTGACTTTACGCACGATGCGCACAGTTCGATTTTCGATTCAACGCAAACGCATGTGATTGATGGTCGCTTGGTTCATGTGACCGCATGGTATGACAACGAATGGGGTTTTTCAAATCGTATGAGTGATACCGCCGTTGCAATGGGAAAATCGTTGTAAACAAATAAAATGACATACAAATCGCCGTGAATACGGCGATTTTTTATACATTGGTTGATTTTTTATTTCCATGTGGTATAAAAACAGTACGAACAAAGGGGTAAACACATGGGTAAAAACACAGATTGGCATGGAATTGCGGTTGGTGCGACCGTCGCCATACTGATATTGGCAGGTGTGATGATTGTAAACCACTATGAGGACCGTAAAGAGGCACGCAAAAAAATTGAAAATTGCGAATTCAAACTGCGCGACAATGCAGAGGCACGACGGACGTATATGACAACCGCACCGGAAATCGCACAAAATAAACATTTGCACCGGGTCATAGATTCTATTGCACAGGCAAATGATAGTTTAACCAATAGAAATCCCAAAGAATACAAAAAAAATCAAGGTTTGATTTCACGCCTTATGTGGATTGCTGATTATAATGATTCTGTTGCGAACGTGCGCATTGCCGAATTTGATTCAACCCGGAATCAACTGTTGCGCGAAATAAAAAGGTATCAGAAAAAATTAAAATAAAAAACGCCCAAATGGGCGTTCATTATTTCTTTACCACCGTTCCGCGCAGGGCCACGCCACTCATCAAATGACCATCCTTACAGCGGTATGTTGTTTCACTCCATTCTGGAACCTTGTCATAGAAACTATGGATATTTGTTACCGCGTTTCCGCCTTCACGAACAGCCCTATCTTGCAGTGATTTTACCGCGGACAGGAACGCAATTTGACATGCCGCGGATGCATCTTTGTTTACAGAATTCGTTTTCTTGTTGGATACCCATGTCCCAAGATTTTTACCCGTAATTTCTGACTTTCCAAAAGATAGTTCAATTGATGGATTTAAAAAACCATCAGCCCGCGCAGAATGCAGGTCTTCATGAATCGGCCGCATAATCGGGCCGGCCGCACTGCACGCCGTCAAAGTTCCCAAAGCAACAAGTGATATTATTCGTTTCATTTTTTTCCTCCTTTTTTAAAGATTAGTGATGTGTTTATTCCGCCAAAGGCAAAATTGTTGTTCATTACAAAATCGGCACTAAAATTGCGCCCGGTTTTTGTTATATAATCCAATGCACCGCATTTTTCGTCCACCGTGTTCAGATTCAGTGTCGGTGCAAACCAATCATTATTCATCATCTGAATCGACCAAATTGATTCCAATGCACCGCATGCGCCAAGGGTGTGACCAACATAACTTTTCAAACTGCTTGCCGGGGTTTTATCACCAAAGATGCGATTTGTTGCGATTGATTCGGCGATATCGCCAAATGTTGTCCCCGTTCCGTGCAGGCATATATATCCGATGTCCGTGGGTTTTAGTTTTGCCGATTCCAATGCCAATTTCAAACAGTGCGCCATTGTATCCGAATTTGGTTGTGTGATATGCGTTCCGTCCGTATTTGTGCCAAACCCAACAAGTTCGGCGTAAATTTTGGCCCCGCGCGCCAATGCATGTTCGCGTTCTTCCAATATCAATGTTCCGGCACCGCACCCGATAACCAAACCATCACGATTTGCATCAAATGGTGACGGGGTTTGGTCGGGTGTATCATTTTTCGTACTGGTTGCATAAAGGGTATCAAACACGGCAACCTGGGTCGGGTCAAATTCTTCGGCACCACCGGCAATCATTATATCTTGGGCGCCGGATTTTATGTTTTCATATGCGAAACCGATTGCCAAACTGCCCGATGTGCACGCCGTCCCACTTGGAATTAAACGCCCCGTGGTTTTGAAATATAACGATATATTGACCGCCGTTGTTTGCGGCATAATCTTGATATACGACGAAGATGTAATGTTCCCGATTTCATTTGTTTTTACCATGGAAAAGAAATCCGCAACGGGACCCGCCGAACCAAATGACGAACCATATGCGACACCCGTGCGACCATTTGTTATCACGGAATCACCCAACAAACCCGCATCATTTAATGCGTTTTCCGCCGAATACACCGCCAAAACAGATACTGGGCCCATTGTGCGCAAAACCTTGCGATTAAAATGGTCCGGAATAGAAAAATGAACCAAAGATGCCAAATGTGAATTTAACCCGTGTATCGCGGACAAACCTTCAATTTCACGAATTGTGTTTTTATATGTGTGCAAACGATTAAATGCGGAATCAGGGTCATTCCCCAGTGCACTAACCAACCCCATTCCGGTCACAACAACGCGTCTTGTCATTTTAGATAAGCCCCCCATTTACAGATATAACCTGGCGCGTGATATAACCCGCATCGTCAGATAATAAATATGCAACCAAACTTGCCACTTCGTCGGGCCGACCGGCGCGACGCATCGGTATTGCCTGGTCAACAATACCATCAGGCAAATCGGCGGTCATATCAGTTTCGATAATACCCGGCGCAATACAATTTACCGTTATATTTCGTCGCGCCAATTCGATTGCCAAAGATTTACATGCGCCAATAATTCCGGCCTTGGATGCGGCATAGTTTGCCTGGCCGCGGTTACCAATCAATCCCGACACGGACGACAACGCCACGATGCGACCGCCGGCGCGCGCAGAAATCATCGGCATAACCGTCGCATGCAACACATTGTAAAGTCCGTCCAGGTTTGTGTGAACCACCCTGTCCCATGCGTCTGATTCGATGGCTGGGAACGGTGCATCTTGGTTTATCCCCGCGTTGCAAATAACGCCCCAATATGCGCCATGCCGGGCAATATCCGCGTTTATAACATCATTTGTTTGCACGCGATTGGCGATATCAAAACACAATAACCGCGCCCGCACACCAAACGATTTAACCGTGTTTAGTGTTTCATTCGCCGCCGCAGAATTTGAATTATAATGCAACACCAAATCATAACCCGCACGCGCAAGGTATATCGCGATTGCGCGCCCTATGCCACGACTTGCCCCCGTAATAAGAACCGTTTTATTCATTTCTGTTCTCCATAAATTTTGTTATATCATCCGGTCGAAAGGCGTTTAATGCGCCGGCCGCAACGACATTGTTATTTTCATCAAGAATCTGACAATCAAATGACGCAATGTTTTGGTCACAAAATAAAGATTTAACATGCACAAAGTATGAACGTCCAGCCAAATACACGGGGGCCGATACAGATATTTTGCGCGACCCCAAAACAAACCCTACCGCGGGCCTTGCATTTGGGTTATTGTGCAAATCGCCCAATCCGACATAGGCCGCGACACTTTGCGCCATAAATTCCAAACATGCCCAAGACGGAATGCCACCAAGGTTTTTATCAAACAATAAATCTGTATCACGAACATCAACACGCGCAACCAAGGTTTGATTTTCATAATCAAAATTTTCAATGTCCGACAAGAAAATCATCGGCGTGCGTTGTGGTATAAGTTTTGTTAAATCATATTTGCCCATTTTACCGTCCAATTATTACACTTGCGTTACTGCCCCCGAAAGCAAAGGCGTTGCACAACACATTATTTATGTTTTTTTTGCATTGCGTGGTTGCCAAATTTATCTTTGCACAATCCGTGCCGTATTCGCCATCAAAAATGTGTGGTATTACAAATTGGTGTTTTATCATAAGCCACGACAGTGCAACACTTACCGCACCGGCCGCCCCAAGGGTGTGACCGGTTAACGGCTTTATTGAAGCACACAATGTGTTGTCACCAAAAACCGAATTTATCGCCAAAGATTCCATCGCATCGTTCGCAATCGTTCCCGTTCCGTGCATATTTATAAAATCAATTTTTTCCGGTGTTAAACCGGCATTTAATAATGCAGAATTCATAGAAGCAATGGCACCGGCACCGGTTGGATCCGGACTTGTTAAATGATACGCATCGGAACTTTCGCCCACGCCAAGTATTTTTATACCGTCCATCCCACGCGTCATTATGAAAAGCACCGCGCCTTCGCCAAGGTTGATTCCGTCACGATTTTGCGACATTGGGTTTGTGTGTTTATAACTAAGTGCCGATAGTGCATTAAACCCGTTCAGTGCAAAATCACAGCGCGCATCAACACCACCAACCAAAACCGCATCACAGATACCCTGTTCTATTAAATCCTTGGCATCTTGAAAAACCTTGGCACTGGATGAACATGCCGTTGATACGGTATATGCGGGGCCGGCGAACCCAGTTTTTTCAACCAAAAATGCGGTTGGTGAATATAATTCTAATTCGGACAAGGAAAATTCATGTGGCAATTTACCCGTTTCCAATGCAATGTTCAAATGTTTTTGCGCCTCGTGCACGCCGGTATTACTTGCACCGATAACTATTCCGATTCTGTCCGGTGCATAATCAGATTTTAATTTCGATATTGCCGGTTCAATTTGTCGCAATGCCGCAAGTAATAAATCATAGCATCGCATTATTTCGTGCGTTTCGATATTCACCGAACCAAACGGAACCGATGTTTCCCCTATGGTCGGCATCACACGAAACATACCCGACGTATCACCACGCCGTGCGTTTTCAACAATTTCATCGTGCGACAACCCAAGCGCACAAACAAAACCTAAATCTTGTAATATCACCGTCATTTATATAAACCTGCTTGCAAATTATGATTTTTTTCATATAATGCCACTGTGCTATAAAAAAAAGTATTTTTCAAGTATGAACAACAAAATCTATATTGATGATTTTATTATTTGGCAAGAATCAGCGGATGAAAAATTGCCGGATTTTTCTTTTATTCCATCCATGGTTCGTCGTCGTATGTCGAACATTGAAAAAATCGCCGTTGGAATCGCCGGGAAAATTGCCCAAAGGTCACAAGATTATACGACCGTGTTTGCGTCAAAGTTCGGCGAATGGGGACAAACGATACAGTTAATCAAACAATTTTTTGAAGAACATGAAATGTCGCCGGCGGGGTTCAGCAATTCTGTGCATAATGCCGCCGCGGGATTGTTTTCATTGCTTACCCGAAACACAAACAGTTATACATCTATTGCGGCGGGCGATAACACCCTTGGAATGGCGATATTAAAGGCGTTAATGGAACCCCGCGATGTTATGGTTGTGTTTGCGGGTGAACATAATCCGGATATGTACGCGCCATTGTTGGACACGCCGCACAACGCATTTGGATTGGCATTTATGATAAAAAAACACGGCAAACGCGGAATTAAAATCACAAAAGGCGATTGCGATGCAAATCTTTTAACATTGGAAACAATGGTGGATTTTTTGCAAGGGCGAACAAATTGCGTGACAACAAAAAGTTGGACAATGCAAAATGATTAAATTTATACGGTCACTTCTTTGTGCGTTTTGTTTTTGTATCTTTGGCCTTGGCGGTTTGCTGATTGGGTCCGCGATATTCCCCGTTATTTTATTGGTGTCCAGGTCCGATAAACAGCGAAAAATTTTTATAAACACAATTCATCTGTCTTGGCGTGCGTTCATATGGTTATTGTGTGCTTTGCGTTTAATCAGGGTAAATTGCCCGGCGTGCAAACAATTAAAAAAACTGCGCGGGACAATCGTGATTGCCAATCATCCTTCTTTGATTGATGTCGTTATCTTGGTATCACGAATTCCGAATTCTGTGTGCGTTGTAAAGGAAAGTTTATTTAGAAATGTGTTTGTCCGCCGGGTTATTGGAAAAACCTATCTATCCAATACAATGAATCCAAACGAATTTATCGCGAACGGTTCGGATATTTTGGCGCGGGGATATAATATCGTCATTTTTCCCGAAGGAACACGGACGGTGCCGAACAAAACAATACGATTGCACCGCGGGTTCGCGTACCTGCAATTGGCAACCGGGGCAAACATTTTGCCCATAAAAATCACAAACAACCCGCCCATATTGGGGAAAAAGCAAAAATGGTGGGACATTGGGAATAAGACATCTGTGTATGATATTATTCTGATGCCATTGATTTGCTATGATACGATAAAAAAATCAAACAAACGCGCCATCGCAATTGATATTACAGAAAAAGCCAAAAACATATTGTTTTAGGTATAATTTCCTTGAATTTTTATTTGTATATTGCTAGTATTGCCTGCATAAGGATGTGATATGAAACGGGAATTATTGGAACGTGAAATCAAAGAACTAATCGTATCGGCGTTGGATTTGGAAGATGTGACGGCCGATGATATCGATACTTCTGCGCCACTTTTTGGAACGGGACTTGGGCTTGATTCAATTGATGCGTTGGAATTGGGCATGGCATTAAAGAAAAAATATCAGGTAAATTTCAAGGCGGATAAAGAAGCCAACAAGGAATATTTCAAATCTGTGGCACGTTTGGCAACGTATATTGCGGAATCAAAAAACATTATATTGGAGTAAATTGATATGTACACAAAAGACGAAATTTTTAAAGAAATAAAAAATATCTTGGTCAAAGAATTTGATATAGATTCGGACAAATTGAAACCAGAATCATTATTGATTGAAGATTTGGATTTGGATTCGATTGACGCCGTGGACCTTGTGGTTCGATTGCAAAAAATCATTGGTTGCAAGGTTGAACCCGATGATTTCAAACAAATTCGCACTTTACAAGACATGGTTGATGCCATTGAAAAAATCGTTAATAAAAATCATTAAGATTCTTGGTGTTGGGTTTACTGTTATCTATCCGTTTGTCGTGTTTTTTGCGTTAAAACGGCACGTTGCGGTGCGTTTTTTGGCACTATTTTTATTGGTCGCGGCGGGTATTTCATTTATACGCAATAAAAATATATGGGTATTTATATGCGTTTTATTGTTTGGTTTGGGTTTAATTATATTTAATGATGATGTTTTTCTAAAACTGTACCCCGTTTTGATGAATATTTCGGTGTGTTTAATGTTCGCGCTGTCGTTGCGTGGGGTGCCTTTGATTGAAAAGTTTGCAACAAAGATGGGGTATAAATTGGGTGCGACCGACAAACAATATGCACGTCGGGCAACATATACGTGGGCGATTTTTATGTTTTGTTTGGCGGTGGTTTCTTGCGTGACCGTATTTTTATCAGATGAAATTTGGGTTTTGTTTAACGGTTTGATTTCCTATGTTCTGATTGCTATGATGATCGTGGTTGGGTTTATTATTCACAAAAGGCATACGGATGTTTGCGGAAATAAATAAATTTTTTATCAATAATATCACACCGACACGGACGGTTTTCTATCGCGGTGGGACGGGTGTGTCGTTCCATGAATTTTCAAACGATGTTGCGCGCATGGCGAATATATTTGCCCGCACGGATGCCAAGACGGTGATTTTATTTATTCCAAATGATATTTATATGTTTTATGTGACATTTATGGGGTTGATGCAGGCCGGCAAAGATGTGATTTTGCCCGCGATGCTAACGGAACAAAATATCGATACACTGCGTGAATTGACCGACATAATTGTGACCGACCAAAAATTTGATTTTGCCGGCTTTACATTTGTTGATATCGATCAAAATTTTGGTGGCAATTGGGATTTCTGTGATATGGATGACCGATTGATATATTTTTTCACTTCGGGCAGTACAGGGGTGCCCAAAAAAATCTGTAAAACATTTCATAACCTGGCGGCCGAAGTTGCCATGCATAATAAAATGCAACACGATAATTTTGCCAAAAATCCCGTGATGATTGCATCAATCGCGCCGTATCATATGTACGGTTTGTTGTGGCGGTTTTTAATTCCACTTTCCGCCGGCATCGCAATTGATACGGGTATGATTTTTACACCCGAAGAATTACAGGCATCGCAACATAAATTTGCCAATGTATTATTTGCGACCACACCTTCGTTCTTGGACGGTATAACAAAATACCAAAACCAATATGATTTTCCAAATAATTGCATTGGCATTTTTTCTTCGGGCAGTTTGTTAAGGCCTGAAACATCGCAAAAAGCATTCGAAATCTTTGGCGTATCACCTTTTGAGGTTTTTGGCAGTACCGAAACCGGTGGCATTGCATTTCGGCAACAGAAAGACGGGTCGTCTTGGACGGTTTTTGATGATGTTAAAATCGGTTTAGATGAAAATAATTGTATAATTGCGGATTCGGATTTTTGTTGCGCGCGTCCTTTTCAAATGTCGGATGTGATAGAGATGCAAAATGAAAGGCAATTCTTGTTAAAGGGGCGTGCAGACAGAATTGTTAAAATTGCCGAAGAACGGATATCGTTGCCTGAATATGAAGAAAAATTGGGGGCGCATAAATTCGTTGATGGTTGTTATGTGACGACCATAAATCAAAATGGCCGAATCGTTATTGGGTGCGTTTTAACCCTAACCGATGCGGGCAAAGATTTTATAACCGTGCATGGACGGCATGAATTTGTATTAGATATAAAAAATTGGCTATCGGCGTATTTTCCAAGTGTCGCATTGCCACGAAAAATTAGAATTGTTAATAAAATACCGATGAATACCCAAGGCAAGATATTAAAGTCCGAAATTGCCGAAATTTTGCGTTCCACCGTGGCAGAACCAATCGCAAAAAACTTGGTAAAAAATGACAATTTTTTATCCGCGGATTTTATCTTTTTAGGGGATTCCGCATATTTCAAGGGACATTTTGAAAATTGCCCTATTTTACCGGGTGTGATGCAACTGCATTTCGTTATTAAATTCATTCAAATGTTTTTTCATAAAAATGTTAAAACTTATGATATTATAAAACTAAAATTTACCAATTTAATTCTGCCGGATACAATGGTGCATTTTGAACTAAATAAATTAAATGAAGATGAATTTAGTTTCTGTTATGAAAATGGCGATGTAAAGTATTCAGCCGGTAAAATTGTTATAAAGGAATAAAGATGTTTAAGCCCGTCATAATAATACCTTGTTTTAATCATGCGGATGCATTTGTTGGGGTTGCCGAGAAGATTTCCGAATATAAAATTCCGGTTATTGTTGTCGATGACGGCAGTGCGAAAAAACAATCAGAAAAATTACAACAAACATGTATAAAATACGGCTATACATATATAAAACACGAAAAGAATGCCGGCAAGGGTGCCGCCATGATAACCGGGTTTAGAAAGGCATTACAACTTGGGTTTTCGAATGCGCTACAAATTGATGCGGATGGGCAACATGATATAAATGACATTACAAAATTCATAGAAATTGCACGAAAAAATCCAAACGCACTTGTTATGGGGCAACCGGTGTATGATTCATCGGCACCACGGTCCCGGTTGATTGGTCGCAAGATTACAAATTTTTGGGTGGCGGTTGAAACAATGAACCGGCATATGCCCGATGCTATGTGCGGATTTCGTGTGTATCCATTGGCCGAAACCGAACGCGTATTATCATCTTTGCATTTTTTGCGTATGGGTATTGATATTGAAATTTTTGTAAAACTGTACCGCGCGGGGGTCCGGATTGTCACCACGGAAACGCGTGTTATATACCCCGAAACCGGAATATCACATTTCCATGTTTGGCGCGATAATTTTTACATAAGTTTATTGCATATATATTTATGTTGTGGATTGCCGTGGTGGTTGATTAAGAAAGCGTTCAAAAAGGTTAAAAATTTATTTTTGGTGTCAATGATAATCTGTGGCGCCGCCAATGCGCAAAATATCACCGAAATGCCCGCCACATTAAAAAACTTTACCGACAATTTGGGAACCGTGCACGCATCGTATACGCAAACAAAAACTTTGCCGGAATCGACCAAAACTTTTCGTGCAACCGGCACCGTCAAATTTGTAAAGGGCGCAGGCTTTAAATGGAAACAGCAAAAACCAAACGCATTTGATTTCACGTCTACACTGGATTCATATTGTATAAATGGCGATACGAATGCGCTATCCGCCCTGCCCCATTTTTCCCAGGTTCAATCCATGATAAAAGATATGATGGACGGCGACATGGGCATGTTTTTGACCGCTTTTAACGCGGATTATACGGAAATTAAAAAGAATTGGGTGTTGGTTGCGACACCAAAAATTTCCGCTGTGGCCGAATTTTTGGAATCTTTGACACTGACCGGGGATACAAAAGATTTGAAACAAATTGTTATCGCATATAAAAATGGTATGGCTATTACGATTGATTTCAAACGCATAAAAACGGATTCGCCCGATGAAATTAAATGTTAAAAAAATTATTTTTGGAATCGTGTGTTTGGGGGCTTTCTTGGCGACTTGCCTTTGGCGTATGCCGTTGTCAATTCAAACCAACCTTAATTCTTTGATTGAAATAAATTATGCCGATTGGCCGATTGGGAATTTAACAAACAAATTTTCAAATGTTGTTAACGTTGTCATTAAATCTGAAAATCTAAACACCGCGAAACAGACCGCGAAAGAAATAACACGCGTTTTGGGTGCGGATGAATTTGATAATTTATCGGTTATAACCACAGATTTTTCTGTATCTGATACAATCAACCAATTACGTATTCACAAGAATTCTTTTTTAAGTTCGAATTATCGCGAAATACTTCAAAATGGTGAATTTGGCAAAATTACGGATAATGCGGTTGCAACTGTTTCGGGTTCAATGGCGCCAAGTGTTTTAAGTTTGACCGACGACCCCTTTCTTTTGGCCACAAATTATGTAAACGAATTGAAATTGGCGAACGGCAAATGGACCGCGCGCGATGGTTTTTTATGGCAATATGTTGCACCCAATCATTATATTTTGATTTCCGTGGATGTTGGTGCACGCGACACGAACGACATGGTAAAAACCGTTGATTCTTTGACGAATATGACAAAAAAATACAACGGTGATGATGTGCGGGTTTTCTTGTCTGGAATCCCGATGCACACTGCGAATATGACTCAAACAAGCAAATTGCAATTAAGTGTTTTTTCATTTCTGGCGTTGGCCATGGCCATATTGCTAAATTGGTTATTATTTCGCAGAACCGCCACACTGGTGCCCGTTGTATTAAGTTTGGGATTAGGGTTTGTATCCGGGGCGATGGCTTTATTTTTATGCTTTGCCGAACCGCATATTTTGACATTTGTGTTTGGTGTGACATTGATTGGATTGGGCATAGATTATTCGTTCCATTTCATTACTGCAATAATTCACAAAGACGCCAACAATATCCATAAAAACATTTTGCATTCTTTTTTAACGACGGTTGTGTGCTTTTTGCCACTGGCTTTTTCCGGGGTATCTTTGTTGCAACAGATTTCCGTGTTTACCGTTACCGGGCTTGCCGCGATTTATTTGGGTTGGCGGATATTTATGCCGACAAAAATAGATGCAAAAAAAACATCCGTAAAGGTACCACATGCCGTTTCTAAAAAATATCGTCCGTTTGTAATCGGTGCAATAATTTTGGCGATAGTCGCGACGATACCTTTTATAAAAACGCAAAATAATATGTCGCAATTATATAGACCAAATTCGGAACTATTGGCCGCAGAATCGCTAATGCAAGACCTGAACGGGGTAAACACGTCTAAATTTTTACTTATTCGTGGCGAAACATTAAACGATGCTTTACGCACTTCTGAAATAATCAAAGATGAATCAGGATATTTTTTTGATATCGCAACAATTATTCCATCAATCGAAAGGCAAATTGAAAATCAAAACCTAATTCGTGCGTTATATAAATCGGAATCACGAAAAATTCAAAAAGAACTTGGACTTCGGACGACACCAAAATTTGTTGAAACGCCGGCCATTCAAATTTCGGATATTCGCGACAATAAAACATTGGAAAATCTACTGGGAAAATTTATGTTTGATGATGGAAAATATATGTATCTTGTTGCACACGTTGATACCGATTTTGCAACGACGTCACCAAATGCGATAACCATTTCGCCCGCGCAACAAATGACCGATTTGATGGAACGGTATTCGCATGAATCGTATCAATTATTGGCCGTATGCGGTGTTGCCCTGTTGTTATTATTACTGTTTTTATACAGGAAAAAAGCTTTGATTTATTTGGCACCATCCGTATTGGCCATTGGACTAACCGCCGCAGTATTAACATGGTTTGGACAACCGATAACATTCTTTCATTTATTAAGTTTGTTCATAGTTATTGGTCTAACCTTGGATTATTCGATTTTTCATATTAACGCAGTGGACAACCACGAAATAAAGCCGGTTTTGTTTTCTTTCCTGACCAGTTTGGTTGGGTTTGGAATATTGGCGTTTGCAAGTTTCTTTTTAATTCAATCAATGGGTATTACACTGGGATTGGGATTGACATTTGGGTATTTGATATCTTTATTCCTGTTTCGCCGTCAAAATTGACCCAACATCAAAGTTATGCACGCGCGGCATTGCAAATTTTTTATTTGCCACAACACAGATTAAATAATCGCCGTATGTTATAAAATGGGTGCACGCCGGCGTGATCCCCAGTTTATATATCGCCTCGGATTTCGTGAACATTTTATAAAAATCAAATAATGTTTTTGGTGGATTTTCACCCATAAGTTCGGCCGCCGCAACAAAGTCACGTTTAACCGATACATTTTCTATATCAACACCAAGGTGCGCATTTGAAGCGGTTGCGACGACGACCAATTTATCCCTGTGCGCGATAGATGTATATTTTTTGCCGATGTTCGCCACCATTAAATGTCCAAGGATAAATTGCAATTTGCGCGTTCGTTTTTGGAATTTTGTCGCGCGTGCACGGTCGCCGACCGGCAACAGTGTCACAAAATCATCGGTGTTCTTGCTTATTGAATCAATGTTTGCTATAAATACCTGCATGAAACGATTATAAAATAAAAACAACCAAAGGCAAGTCACTTTGAACACAGGGAAATGGTATCAGCAACAGGAACGCGGTGCGGGCATTTGGCGATTGGGACTGTTGTTGTGGGTGTACCGAATTTTTGGCATACGATTTATGAAATTTTGGGTGCGCATTATTGCAACCATAATTGGTATGGGCGCAAAATCCGCCAGGCGGTTTTCCGATGAATATCGGCGAATTCTGAATGAATATCAAATTGCACATAACATGGAACCAACCACGTTTTCCCCCGCGCGGCATATTCGGTGTTTTGCGGATTCCTTGGTCGATAAAATGGTGGCGATGTGCGACAAAAAAAATCGCATACAATTTGTTGTCCAAGAAGATGCCGATTGGCGCGAATTTCAAAATCTGATTAAACAAAAGATGGGTGCGTTTTTAATTTGCGGTCATGTCGGTAATATCGGTGCATTGTCCGCGTTTCCCGGTGGCCAAGATATAAAAATTCACGCATTTCAACAAGTCAGGCAATCAGGCGTTTTTTATCGGTTTATATCCGCACATTCCGTACGACCAAACACAATTATTCATGCGGTGGAAGATATGAATGTTGGAACGGCCGGCGAAATGTTTGATTCCCTGGCTAACGGCGAATTGGTTATGATGGCGGGCGATCGGGTATCCGCCGCAACGCCGGGCAAGACGATACACGCACAAATAATCGGGCGCGATTGCGAATTGCCGATGGGTGTGTTCAGGTTTGCGCGCGCCATGTCGCACCCCGTATTTGCGGTGGCCTTATTAAACATTGGTGCCGAAAAGTATAAATTGGTTATTAAAAAATTAGATGACAAAAATGTCCACAATATGGCGAACGGCTTTGCCGAATTTTTGGAAAGCGCCGCCATCGCCGCCCCAACCCAGTGGTTTAATTTCTATGATTTTTTTGGTAAGAAACATGCGTAGTGCGGGGTTCAAAAAATTACCCACCTTTTATCATAAATTTAACCCGCCACTCGGCGGGTTAAATTTATGGCGGATGGTGAGGGATTTGAACCCCCGAAGGTCTTATTTCATACCTTGTCCGATTTCAAGTCGGATGCATTCAACCGCTCTGCCAACCATCCGGAACTGCTGTTTATGGTCGTATGTTATAGCATTTTTTTCAAAAACGCAAATAAAATTCAATTCAAATTTATCGCATCATGAAGCAACTTTTTACGAATAAAGACGTATGCGCGTTCAGATTTTCCTTTTGCACACGCCAAACATTCATTACGCCAATTATAACAGCACGCCCATTTTGACCACCCGTATGCCGCGGCAATTTGTCCGACACCATGTTCACCAAAGTCATCATATTGAATCACATTAAAAATCCGATTTTTGATTTTTTGTGCGGGTGCACGCCGCAACAAAATAAATTTCTTAAAGTGCCTGTATCCCACAAAACTTATTCCATTCACAGTTCGATGAATTACACTATGCGAAAAAAGCATTTTTAATTCACGTTCGACAAATTTCTGAATTTTCACGGCGGCACGTTTGATAACATGTATATCATTTCCATATAGGCAAAAATCATCGCAATATCGAATATAATCGCGCCAGTGCAAAACCTGTTTTACGAACCGGTCCAGTTCGTTCATATAAACATTCCCCATCCATTGACTGGTAAGGTTTCCAATCGGCAGATTTTTTTCACCACCAACCGATCGAACAATTTCATCTAAAATCCGCAACATCCGCCGGTCATGAATTTTGCGTGCGATTATATGCATCATTTTGTTGTGATTGATACTTGGGTAAAATTTTCTAATATCACATTGCAAGACAAATTTATTTCGTCGCACAAAATCCATAGTTCGTTTTGATGCGGCATGCAGCCCACGTCCCGGAATACATGCGAAAGAATCGCGAATAAACATTTTTTGCCAAATTGGGCCAAGTATATTTATCAATGCATGATGCAACACGTGATCGGGATAAAGTGGCAATTTATAAATAACGCGCTGTTTTGGTTCATACACAGTAAATGTTTTATACACCGAAGTTTTAAATTTTCCGGCGATTACTTTTTCACGCAATTTTTTCAACAATCGGTCTTTATTTTTCAAAAAACGTCGCACAGCATTTTTTGATTTTTTGCTTTTAACGGCGCGGCGCGCGGCAAGTTCAAAATTTTCCACAGAAATAAATTTTTCCCACAGGTTTTTATAAGTTTTCATTATGAAAAAGAAAAATATTTATCAATTTTTACGATTGTTCCAACGAACGGCATACACCCGTTCACTTTTGCAGATTGTATTTGGTCCATAAGGACGTTACTGCCGGTAAATGCGACACAAACTTCGCCATCGATGACGAATTGAAATTGCATACAATCTGTTCCGGCACGTTGTTTAGATTTTTTTATTTTAAAATCAACGACGCGAATTTCACGATTTAAAATCTCGCTAAGGTGTTTTTTGACACCGGGCATTGGTAATTGGTCGTGTGCGAACACGGAAAACCGTGGGCAATCATTTGTGGCAAGGTTTTGAATTTCATCAAGTGTCATTTGCCATCTCTTTTGGTCTATCGGATGTTGTGGGTGTTCGTCATGATACAAAACAAACTACTGGCCCAAACATCCCCTGCGTTTTGTATTTGGCCGGCCGGACCCGCATGAAACCCATGCGCCCCGTCATCGTCCAGGTTATGTCGCCCCGCCTTTGATGTCACCAAGGCATTTCCAAACCGGATGAAATGCCATCCGAAAAGTGCATACACACTTTGTCCCACAGGTTGGCGAAACGATTTCTTTGATCGTAAAAGTGACCAAAGGAGCGACCCCACCGAACACCGCGCCCCGAAAACGCGCGTTGTTCCGAACGTTGTTCGCGCAGTTGTTCGCGCAGTTGAGTGCACAGTCAGACGCCGAGCTGTTCGTGTTGTTGAACACCCAGGGCGAAGCCGCAGTTCGGACATCAAAACCACGGCATATGCGCGCAACTGAAAACGGCGACACACCCTTTTTTCCCGGTTTTATCCGGGAAACTTTCTATTCCCCTTCTTCCTAAGAATGGGTGGCCACGGCACCGCTTGCGGTGACGGGACGGGGTAATTCCCATACCCCCCGGCGGTTCCGCCGGACCCCTTTCCAGGGGAAAGGGGATTACGGCCCAAAAAATGCCGTTGGCATTTTGTGGGCGGTGGCGCGTGCGCGCCACACACACGCCCCCAAAAAACATTTCATGTTTTTCGGGGCCCCAATCGCATTACGTGACATCAGGGCGCGACCCCACCGAACACCGCGCCCCGAAAACGCGCGCCGTACCGAACGCTGTTCGCGCAGTAGTACGCGCAGGAAAGTGCACAGACAGACGCCGAGCTGCGCGTGTAGCGGAACACCCAGGGCGAAGCCGCAGTGGTCGTACCAATATGTGGTTCGGTGGCACGGCAATAACAATACCGCCCCGATGGTGTTCCACCACTTTTACCATTTTCATACGCCGTTTGTAATGTCGCGGTTAAACCATCCGGTGCCATTACACCATATGCATATCCACTAAACGTTTGGTCCGTGCATGCACTGATACCACGGATTTCCTTGTTGCATGAATTCCCCGTGCATGTCCCGTTATATGTTATCCCCGTTTCACGTGGCATTACAACGCCCCAATCACCACGCGCAAAATCATCATATAATGTCGTTGAACAACTGTTCCGGGCGTCCGTATGGGTGCTATCCGTTTGAACGCGTTTATAACAATACGATGTTGGTATATCACTTGCCACGGCATACATTGTTATCGGTAATACCGTATTTAAATCATTTATTCGCCACAGCGTTCCACTGTTTGATGCGTTACCGGTTTCATCTACCTGGGTCAATGCGTCGTTCACCGCATTCGCAACCGCCGTATTCAAAGTTCCCGCCCGGACCAGGCCATTCCCATACGTATTCGTCGTTTCATCGTATATCGGTGTGGATGTCGCAACACCAACACCATAATAATTATTGGTTGCATTTGAATCATTATTCGTTCCAGTATATGTCACAACATTTACCGTCGGTTGTTTATATAATGTCGCCTGTTTATTGTCCAGTGCCGTGTTCACCGTTTCAATCGTCGTTAGCCCAGTGTCCGATTGGTTCGTCGTTTCATTTCCCAAATCCGTTTTGATTTCACGTTCGCCGATTGTCCCACGCGTCCCCGTGGGGGTCACCGCTTTGTCGCCCGTTTTTGCCGGAACCATATCTTGACGATTCGATAATTGTTCTTCAACATAATACTGACTGGTCGCGATGTCACGTGTCGCCGGGTCCGCCGCATGTGCGCCCGTTGCAATTACTACCAAACCCGCAAGTATCGATATACGTTTCATTTTCCTTTCCTTTTTGCTATTCCCCTTCACCTCGTGAAGGGGAGTTCCCCTCCTGTGGAGGGGTGTCTCGCTGTAGCGACAGCGAAAGCGGACGGGGTGGTTAGAGAATACGAAATAACAACGAACCCTCTAACCACCTCCCGGCCTGCTAGGCCGTACTCCTCCAATGGAGGAGAACCACCCATACCCCCGGCGGTCCCGCCGGACCCCTTTCCCCCAGGAAAGGGGAAATCGCGCTAGTTATGCGGAACATATGTCCCGGATAACACATCCGTGTTCACAGAATATGTCAAACAATGATCGCCATTCGGGTCGTTCGTCGCGTTATAACCCGTTTCCCACATGTTGCATGTTAGTAACCCCGCAAATCCATTCGCAACCGCACTGTTCACATGCGACGCACGAACCAACGCATCCGTTTGGGTTGAATATGATCCGCTTTCGTTGTAAACATCCGCACTGCCCACCGTACCCGATGCGCCACCGTATGTCACAAGTTTCCCCGCCGTCCCGGATAGTTTATTTTGTTTCCCATTTAATCCCGTGTTCACCGCACCAACCGTCGGTATGTCCGTCGCCGCCGCATTTATCCCGTCACCACCATTGTTCCCAACGGTCAGTGTCGTTGATATGTGACGTTTGTTGATTTCGCCCGCCTCGTTATGTTCCGTGTCTGTGCCCGCACTGTTCGGGTACGTTACCACATAATTTCCACTTTCCGCACCAACAACCGGTTGCTTCGTTTCAATCGCCGTGTCGACGTAATATTGTGATGTTACCGTCTTTTTCTTTGTCGCATCGTCTGGTTCCGTCGCATGGGCCACCCCAATCACCCCAATCGCCAATCCAAATACCAATATATTCCCGATGTTCATGCTTGCTCTCCTTTTACTTTATAAAAAAAACTCCGCATGGAAACCAATGCGGTCGGGGTGTTGAGAAATCATACTACCAATGATCCCGACGGATTTCGGGGTTACCTGTTATATACCGCCGGCACCCCGACCAATCGGGGGGATTTTAGCCAATGCAAAAACACCGTGGGAAATCACAACGGATTGCGATGCTCTGCACCGGGTAGTATGGGCTTCTCGCGGCCCGAACAAAGGTTCCCACCTTGTTCGCTTGGTATCTTATCATAATTTGCAAAATTAGGTCAAGCAATAAATTTCTGGACACCGATAAAATAACTTTTTATAATCAAACCGCTATGAAAAAAATTATAAATTCTATTAAAAAATTTATTCACGGTGACCCGAAAAACGGACGCATCAAATGGTCATTGTATGTGCGAATTTGGCGCGAAATCGGTATGCCGCAATTAAAGTGGATTATCGCCGGTGTTATTGCGACGGTTTGCGCCGCGGCGGCCGAAGGGTACACGATTACACTTGTTCAACGTGTCGTAGACCAGGCGTTTATCGAAAAAAATATGGATTCAACATATATCGTTGGGCTGCTTATTATCGCCGCGTTCGCCGCCAAGGGCGCGTTTCGGTATGCGCAGACGCTGCTTATGTCCAAGGCGGGCCTTAATGCCAGTGCGATGTTGCAAAAGCGTATTTATAATCATATGGTTCGCATGGACATTTCCGGATTTTTTGGCGAAGGGATTGGCAAACACCTTAACTATTTCTGGGTCCAGGCGGGCGCGGTGTTGAACCTGGTGACCGGCACCGTGGTCAAGGTTGTGCAAGAGGTTGCAACCCTGGTTATCACGGTGGGCCTTATGATTTACTATGCGCCACAAATGTGCGTGGTATTGTTGTTCTTGGTGCCGGCGATTATATTGCCGATGGTTGCGATTATGCGGCGGCGGCGGAAATTGTCGCGGCAATCGTTTGGTATTGCGAACGATGTGTCCCAGCATTTGAATCAAACCCTGCGCGGAATTAAAACTATTCAGGCGTTCGCCACCGAAGATGCAGAATCAAAACGTTTTGCAAATGTGCTGAATAATTCAATGATAAATTCGTATAAAAGCGCACAGGCGAACGGACTGCAATCGCCATTGTTAGAGGTTATGATTTCAATCGGCCTATGTTTGGCAATGATTTTGGGCGGGCATTTTATTGTAAGTGGTGCGATTACAACCGGTGATTTTACGGCGTTCTTGTTGGCACTTACCGCCGCGTATAAACCGGCAAAGTCCATCACGAATACCGGTGACACGGTGCAACATGGTTTACTTGCCGCGGAAATTTTGTTCGATTTCTTGGATACAAAACCGACGATTCGCGATGTGCGCGGCGCAAACGCGTTGCATGCGGTACGGCCGTCCGTTGAATTTAAAAATGTAAAGTTTTCTTATGTGCCCGAAGAACCGGTGTTGCGCAATATCAACCTGCATGTGCCGGCGGGCAAGGTTTGCGCCCTGGTTGGCCCCAGTGGCGGTGGCAAAACGACAATGTTTAATTTGATTGAACGTTTCTATGACCCGGACGATGGATTCATTGCAATAAACGGAACAGACATAAAGAAATACACGCTGAATTCGTTGCGCAAAAATATATCAGAGGTGTCGCAAGACGTGTTCCTGTTTAATGATACTATCGAGGCAAACATTAAATACGGTGCACCAAATGCGTCGCATGATGCGGTTGTTGCGGCGGCACGCGCGGCGAATGCACACGATTTTATCACGGCGTTTCCGCACGGGTATAAAACATGCGTTGGCGAAGGTGGCGCGTTGCTGTCGGGCGGGCAAAAGCAACGCATCGCGATTGCGCGCGCGATTCTTAAAGATGCGCCGATACTGTTGTTGGACGAGGCAACATCCGCACTGGACACAAAGAGTGAGAAACTAATTCAAGAAGCATTGCGCGATTTGATGCGCGGGCGGACGACGTTTGTTATTGCACACCGTCTGTCGACGATTTTTGATGCCGATATAATTTGCGTTATCAAAGACGGTGAAATTGTCGAACAAGGAACCGATGAAGAACTGGTCAAACTTGGCGGCGAATATAAAAAACTGCGCGACATTCAGGTCAAAAGTAAGAAGTGATAAGTGTTGGTGGAAAATTTAACAACATTTTGCTTGATTTTTTTGAAAACTGTGTCATAATTTCGCCCGAACTGTTGGGATAATAGAGTTTGGGGGCTATAGCTCAGTTGGTAGAGCAAATGACTTTTAATCATTGGGTCCAGGGTTCGAGTCCCTGTGGCCCCACCAAAAATCGAAACCGGCCTTGTGTCGGTTTTTGTTTTGGGTTTGCGTTCACAAGACGACAACCCGTGGTTTCGATATCAATCTGTGCCATAGTCGTTTGTCAACCTTTACACACTTGAAAATTGGTCAAATTTGCACTATAATAATATAAGTGTGTGGGACAAGACAGAACCAAAGGAGTCGGCGATGGCATTATCTTTGAAAAACAAATTGTTTGATTATTTCGCCCAAAGACATTTTGATTTGATGCCGCCAGAGGTGCGTGCGCGTTTTGATGAATATGCCAAAAACGGCGATTTTCAAGGACATATGAAACATTGGAATGATAATTACAAGGATAAACTTTTACCAGATCTGCTTAGCGGAACAGTTTGTGGTGTAGCAAACGAATATCAATTAAGTCCAACAGAATGGGAGGAATTATTTGATGCTTTCCAAGAGACATTTCAAGATATGGATTCTGCTAAGGAACCATCTGTTGGCTTTGAAAGCCCGTACAAGGCAGCAACAAAGGATTTTATTGCAAAATGGTTTGGAGATTCTTCTAAAACATTTACCACCACAACGGCTACTAGTGACACCAACACTGCTTTTAGCAATTTAGGAACATGGTTGGCCACTAACAGAGCCAGTTTAACAGTGCCGTTTAAACATAATTTATCAGATATATTTACCGATGGTTATACTTATGATAAGTTGATTTCAGACATTGGCACAAAAAAATATGATACAGATCTTACTGTACGCAAAAAATTAGCGCAAGTTGTTGAGTTTGTAGATTATTACCAAAAATATCCAGATCCGAGTATCTTACCAATACTAGTTGGCACAGGGGGAGCCGGCATTCCTCCTGTTGATTTATCTATGTTAGATCCAGATTCTAAAAAATGGTATAGCATTCGTAACAAATCCTATCACATTAACAGGTTTAAGGGCGATTTCTCAGAAATTTTCGATACACTTTTAACAAAATCTTCTGTGCGTTCTGATTTTTTATCAAAGGCACAAAGCACCATCTCGCAACCTTTAACTGAGGCAATCAAAAGCACAGATTACAGAAATAAAGATTCAAAAGATTACGTTCCCGAAAAATACCCAGATGAAAAGACATGGGTGCAGGAATTAGAAGATTGGAAAAACGATACGTATGAAAATCATCTTAGGCGATTTACAAACCCAAGTCGTGGAACACGGTTATTTTTCAGCCCTTGGTCACAAAATATTATCAAAGCTTTTGATAAAGTAAAAATCAAACCTACCGATGGATTAGAGGGTATATTATCAAAGAAAAGTGACATTTTAAGCAAACTGCAATCTAGTAAAACATCAACGGATCATTTTAATTGGTTTATTGACACTATTGAAAAATTAAAAGGAACTATGCCAAAGGCCGTAGAGGGCGCTTTGCGTAACGGGGGACAAATGAATCAGTTGGTTTCTGGTTTGATTGCAGAGGCAGTCAAACAAGGAAAAACCAAAGAAGCAAAAACGGCGTTAGAAATTTTATCCGTTGCAAAATATGGTTTATCAACAAGTAGAACCCTAAACAACTTGAAAGAAGATAAAGATTTATTCAATGTATTTTCTAATAAAGATTTGTCATGGAACAAAAACGAAGGTGTAAAGTTCGTCACAGGTGCTATTGATAAAACGGTTCGTGCCGGTGTGTTGGGGGTTGGTTTGGCAATCACTGGGGCCCGTAATTTAATATCACATAGCAGGACAAAGATTGGTCATGATATATCTAAAAATAAAATTTTGAACGATGCCCATAAAAAGTGGGAAGCAGAAGATGCGCAGAAATTAGCCAACGCTAAAGATTCAAACACAAGATTAGCCGTGGAACTAAAACTATCAACCTTAGCATCTGGTGGTGGTTTATCTGGGTTGGTTGTGGACGAGACCACTATTGGGGATGAGAGTACTCCCGGAACAATTAAGTATGAGTTAAAAAATGCGCTTAGTACTGGCGCCACGACCGTAACAGTTGGTACAACAACAGTATCGGTGTCAAATTTACAGGATGATGTCGAACTATATGATGATTCTAAAAAACGCCACAATATTGTAGCAAATTGGGCATCAGATCGTAAAGATCCGTATGAAGAACTGATTGCATATTGGAACATGCTGGAAAAAACCGGTATGACACATGCATTTACTTTGGGTAGTATGGCTATTAAGCGTAAAGACATATTAAAAAATTATGGTAACAAAGTGACCCCGTCTCTTGCAGAAACGAAGGCAAGTGGATATTTGGCGCAGTTTAGGAGTCAAGGACCACTTCGAACGGCTTAATCTTTCGTAATTTTTATCACATTTACTATTGAAACGGGCGATTTTGTTTGCTATCGTTGTGCGTTGTAATAATCATAAACCAAAAGGAACGAATATGTATATTATGGCGCTGAACTGTGGGTCATCCAGTTTGAAATATCAAATCTTTGATGCCGATTCAAAAAAGCAGATTGTTGGTGGTAATGTTGAAAAAATCGGGTCACCGGATTCTTTTATCACGCAAAAATATCCCGATGGAAAAAAAGAAAAGAAAGAAACCCCAATGCAAAATCATAACGATGCGTTAAATGTCGTTATGGGCATGTTGCGTGCGGCGTCGGTCGATATGAACGAAATTCGTGGTGTCGGGCATCGCGTTGTGATGGGCGGTTCGAAATATGCTTCGTCGGTTGAGATTAATGACGAGGTTATGCGCGAAATTCAAAACTGGCGCGATTTGATGCCGCTGCATATTCCGGCGTCACTGATGGGAATCGAAAGCGCGCGCCAAATGTTGCCGAACGCGACCCAGGTTGCGGTTTTCGATACGGCGTTTTTGCAAACTATGCCGGAATACGCGTATCGCTATGCGGTGCCGGACGCGTGGTATCGCGAATTGGGCGTGCGGCGCTATGGTTTCCACGGAACAAGCCATTTGTATGTGTCAAAGCGTGCCGCGGTTATGTTGGGGCGAAATGCGGCGGATTGCAATTTGATTACTATGCATATTGGTTCGGGCGCGTCGGGTGTTGCGATACAGAACGGGCGCGCGGTTGATACGACATTGGGGATGACGCCGACGGCGGGACTCATGATGGGAACGCGGCCGGGCGATGTGGATGCGGGCGCGTTGCTCTATGTCATGGATAAATTAAAACTTTCGCCGGAACAGATGACAAAGCACATGAACAAAGATTCCGGGCATGTCGGTATTACAAAGTGCTTTGCCGACCGCCGCGATGTCGAAAGCAACCGCGAAACGAACCCTGATTGCAAATTATCATTGGAAATGGAGGTGCACAGCGTAAAGAAATATATCGGTGCGTTTATGGCCGAACTTGGGCATGTGGACGCGTTGGTCTTTACCGCGGGCGTTGGCGAAAACGACGATTACCTGCGCGGGAAATTCTGTGAGGGATTAGAAGAATTAGGCATCAAAATCGATGCGGATAAAAATGTGCGCGCGTTGGCGCGATTGGATGCGGGCGAATCCGTAATCAGCGCGGACGACAGCAAAATCAAAGTGTTCATGATTCCCACAAATGAAGAAATCGTTATTGTCGAAGATACAATCGGCATTATGAACGGCACGTATAATCCAGATCACCTGAAAATGGATTATTCGTTTTCGAAATAGTGATTATCCGTCTTCGTCCGTCACCGCAATCACACTTCGTTAAAACTTCGTGTGATAAAAGTGGCGACGTGACTACGCCGAGACTGCGCCAGGGCTTTGCCCTGGCTTGGTGTTAGTCCGTCACGACCACGGCGCGGCGTGCCGCGACGGGTACGGGCACGTCCGATCGCGACAGAGCAGTAGCGAAGACGGATGCGCCCGTTTTTTGTGCAAAAATTCCAGAAAGCGAAGTTCCCCTCTTATAGAGGGGTGCCCCGTGGAACGGGGCGGGGGGCTCCCCTTTCCCTGGGAAAGGGGTCCGGCTGAACAGCCGGGGGTATGGGTAGTTCTCCTCCCCTGGAGGAGTGGCGCCGAACGGCGACGAGGTGGGGGTAATAAAAAAAGAAACATATTTTATCTTCACCCCCACCCCGCCCAGTTCCACTGGGCACCCCTCCGATCAT
>JAFRSV010000003.1 GCA_017427405.1 Alphaproteobacteria bacterium | reverse complement strand
TCACATCCTGGGGCTGGAGCAGGTCCCAAGGGTATGGCTGTTCGCCATTTAAAGCGGTACGTGAGTTGGGTTAATAACGTCGTGAGACAGTTAGGTCCCTATCTACTGTGGGCGTTGGATATTTGAGCGAACTTGACCTTAGTACGAGAGGACCGGGTCGAACGAACCCCTGGTGTACCTGTTGTCGCGCCCGCGGCACTGCAGGGTAGCTATGTTCGGAACAGATAACCGCTGAAAGCATCTAAGCGGGAAGCTGGTCGCAAGATAAGATATCCCCATGAGTTCAGTTCTAGACTAGGACATTAATAGGCGGTGGGTGTAAGCCCTGCGAGGGGTTTAGCCGAACCGTACTAATCGAACCATTGACTTTTTATCTTTCGTTTGACTTGTTCAGACGAAATGCTTGAAGAGAACGTTTTGTATGATTTTTGCATTAAATTGTCATTACCAAAATTCCCGCAGTGGCGCGTGGCGCCATCCAGGGAATGTTTGGTAGTAGGTTTTTTGGAGAAATATTATGATGTTCTTTTGAGTTTAATTCTGGTGATTATAGAGCGAGAGTCACCCTCTGTTCCATTCCGAACCAGACAGGGAAACCCCGTATCGCCGATGGTACTTTGGCTTAAGCCACGGAAGAGTAGGTCGTCGCCAGAATTAAACTCAATCGACGTAAAAACCGTTTAAACCGCCCATCCGCTTTCACTGGCGCTACAGCGAGACAGATGTGGCGGTTTTTGTTTCCGCATAAACGCGCAAGAAACAAAAAGGTTAAAAGATATGAAGAAAATTCTTTTTATTCGTTTAATGCTGAATTGGCCGTCATTATACCGTTCGCAATCCGATAACGCGACAAAGGTTTCTGCATTAGAGAAACAACGTAAGATTGTAAAGGGCATGATGCAACGCAAAGCGTTTGTTCATACGGAACCCGTTCGGCGTTAACCTGGTGTTTAATGGTGTGAAATATGTCAAAATCGCATACTCTATTTGTGCCTTATCATTTTTTTTGGTCGTAAATCAGTTGTCGTAATTAAATATGATTCCGGTAAAATTACAACGAAAACATACAAAACTGTATTTGATATGCCGGACAATTTACGCCACCAGTATCGGTGTCAACGGCTTGCACGTCGCATGTCCCATAACAAATAACCAATTCCCCGCCCGTGTTGGGCGGGATTGACTTTTTTATGTTTTGTTGCTATAATACCGCAAAAAGGAGTAGAATGATGTCGAAAAAAACTGAACAGCAAGTAATGGAAGTTTTGCGAAATTTTTACCGTAAATATGAAGGGGTTGAATTAAAATCAAGAACAGAAGTAAATAGAGAGTTAGAGAGAAAATATCCAAATTGGCAACGTAATTCAGATGAGGCGGCGATTATTAAAGCACAAACATTAAAACATTTGCCGATCGATGATTTTTATGAAGAAAAGGAAGCAACTTTTAATAATGTTTTTAATGGTTGGACTATTCGTGAAATTTCTGAATTCGCGAAAAAATATGATAATGTTTTAAACGAATTTACTAGGATGAAGGAAGATATAAATCAAAGAAACCCTGTTGGAAAATATGTTCACCATAAAAAAGAACAAAAAATGAAAGAGGCAGATGCAAAATTAAAAGCGACATTGGGTGATTCGCTAGGTTTTGCGGGATATGATAAGACGGTAATCGTGCACGGTGGTAAAAGAGTGCCATATACCGATTTGCAAATGCAGTGGATAAAAGAGCAGGAAATGTTTGATAAAAAATAATTTTTATTCATTAACCCGCCCGTGTGGCGGTTGTTTTTTACCTTTTTTATGATATAATGAAAACATGAGCAGGAAATTATATCTTATTGCCGGACCAAACGGCAGTGGTAAAACCACGCTTGCCAAAGAATTGATCAAGGAAGAAAAGGTCACTTTCCTTAACGCCGATGAAATTGCCGAAAAACTTGGTGACAATATCGGTCTTTCTGCGGGGCGCATGTTATTGGATAAATTAGAAACATGTTTCAAATGTAAAGAATCGATAGTATTGGAATCTACAATTTCTGGAAATTACCACGATAGAGTGATTCAACGGGCGAAAAAAGAAAAATATGAAATAATTTTCATGTATATTTTCCTTAGTTCTGTGGAACAAAACTTGGCGCGAATAAAACAAAGGGTGAAACTTGGTGGCCACAATGTGCCAGAAACGGATGTAAAACGCAGATATAAACGCAGTTTGCACAATTTTTGGAACGTACAAAAAAATGCCAATCAATGGGAACTTTATTACAATGGCGAAAATAGTTACGAGTTGGTCGCGCGGGGTTGTGGTGATATACTTGAAATAATGGATGATGCGCTTTATAATAAATTCAAGAAAGAGGCGAAATAAATGCAAAAAAAGAATTACGAATTATCGGCGAAATTGTTGCGATTGGCGAACCGTGGTGCCCATCGTGCCCAAGAACGCGCCCGCCGCGCCGGTGTTCCGGTGACCTATGCCATCGGCGGCAAATTGATAGAGGTTAAATTGTAAAAACGCCATGATTACCGAAGAAATTCGAAAAGTTCTGAACGATTTAGATAAAATCTTGCGGTCTGCGGTTGGGCCGCGTGACCGTCGGGAATATATGCGCGAAATCGGCGTGACCGATCGCAATTGGCATTTTTCACTAACCGCTTGGTTGACTTTGGTTTTCGTGATGTTCCAGGGCGGTATTTGATAACCGCAATTATGACACCGGATGAATATAACAAAATAAACACGTACCAAAAGCTGCGCAATGTTTATGCCAGTGGCGACATGAATAATCCCGAATTTACAATCGTGCCCCGCAGGAAAATAAATATTCCACTTCAGAATTTGTTTGGTAGGCAATAATTGTCTTTTGTTTATTTTTCCGTGTCTTTGCCTTGTTCCGGCATAAAATGCACAAATTCAGACATGGTGATTCCGGTGGCGTTCAAAACCTTGGCCAAACTGTATGTCGATGGCCAACGCGGTTGACCATATTTGCTAAACCGCTTGCTTTTGTTAAATGTTGTTGCGTCAAGTCCCGCAAACTTTGCAAGCCCCGAACAAGACATATTCCGCGATGCCGCAAGTTTAACTATTGCCCGCCATAAATCTTCGTGTGTCATAATCTCTCCTTTTATAAAACACTAGATTGTTTTTATATATTCTTATTATAATTGAAATATGTTCCTAGGACAAGCGATTTTTCTGTTGCTTGTTTTCCTAATTATGTGGTCATTAAAAAATTGAATCTTTGCTTGACAACAATAATGTTTGTGCTATATTGTATGGTGTAAAAAACAAAAGGATTAAAAATGAAAAAATTAGTTTTTGCGTTGGTTGCGATGGCGACTGTGCCGGCGATGGCGGATTATTATCGGGTTCGTACGAATAATTGCGACCCGGCGGCAATGCGTGCAACATTGGAACGCGCGGCACACGAACATCGTGCGGTTATTACCGAAGTGAACTGTGAATATGCGCGCGTTGAACCCGTGGTGGTTGCTGGGGGCACACCGGTTTATACGGCACCGGCCGTAAATTATAACAATATCCCAGTTGTTGATTGTGCGCCACACCCGACACGTGCCGAATATTGTGGGGGGTGTTATTAAAGAAAATAATCTTAGATAAAAACCCGCATTTTTGCGGGTTTTTGATTGTTTGTTGCTTGCAAATATAAAAAAGAATGTTATGATTAGGTGGGATTTAATATTATGCAAATTTATAACTGCAAAGTTCTTTATCTTATTGGGGGGCCTAATGGTTCGGGTAAAACCACACTTGCACGGGAAATTATCGGTGAAAATCCGGGAATAAAATTTCTTAATACCGACGATGTTCAGCGCGAAAACAATGTTCGCCCCCAGGTTGCCGGTCGTATCGTTTTGCAAAAAATGAAAGAATTATTTTCTACACACGATTCTTTTATTTTTGAAACGACACTTTCGGGAAACAATAATTATATAAAGCAGGCACGTGAAAACGGGTATCAAATAATTTTTGTTTATGTGCTATTGGCGTCGCTGGAACAAAATATTGCGCGTGTTAAACAACGTGTTGCGCTTGGCGGGCACGATGTTCCCGAAGATGTTATACGTCGTCGTTATTATCGCAGTATGGCCAATATAGATTCCGTAGTTCAACAGGTTGACCAGTGGAAAATTTATTACAATGGCGAAGATAAATATGAACTTATTGCGGATGGCGTTGGGGATAAAATAAATGTAATTAATAATCCACGATATAAAAACTTTATTGAACGTCGTGGCAAGGTTTTATCGGAACATTTATCAGAACTTGGAAGTTGTGCGGCAAAAAAGGCCCGGCTTGCGGCAATAAATGCGGGGGTGCCGATTGCCGATATTGCAAACACCGGTCGTTAAATTGATTATATGGTTTTTCATTCACTAACCACTAACACTTTCCACTTACGCTATAAAAAACACTTGCGTGCGATTCGTGAATTGTTCTATGATGGGGTAAGGAAGGAAAGGAACATGAAACGAACTCTGGTTTCTGGATTGGGATTTTTATTGGTTTTGCCGGCCTTTGCGGGCGCACGGTTGCCGGCGGTGAACACATCGGGGGCGGCGGTTTCGGCACGCGAACAATACGGTTTGACAACGGTATCAACGCGTGGCGCGCGTCCGGTGTCGGTTGTTGCGTCGCGGGTTGCGGATTCGGTACATCCGGTGACGGATAAAAAACGTGTTGTCGCACGCACGGTCACCACACAAAATTTCGCAAATGATGTAAATACGCGCAGTGCGGTTATGGCGGATTATTTGCTTCCGAATCGGCCGAGTTCTGATTTGTGGGCAAAAAATGACACGCCGTTGCGTATGCCGCACGCGGATGAGTTTTCGGTTCTTACATCAAATGAAATTTTACCCGAAGAAGAAATTGCGCCCGCGCCGGTTCCTGTGGTTGCACGCAATAATAATCGCGATGACGAAATTTCTGAATTGGCCGTCCGGACCAGTGCGCTGGACGCACAAATTGCACGTTTAATGGATATGCAGCGTCGCGCCGAAGAATCGGTCGCGATGCGTCCGGTTGCGGATTTGCCGTCGGTTGAAACAAACATTTATTCTTCGGGTCCGGTGGCAATAAATCCAACGCGTGAAATTGCGTCCATACCGGAACGGGTGCCAACACGAACACTGGCCAGTGTTGCGGAACCTGTGGGCGACGGCGTAAAACTTTCGCGTCTTGTGGTGCCACGCGACGAAGATGGTGACGATGTAATCACCCGCGTCGCGCGCAAAAACGTATCGCCGAAAATCGAAGAAGTTCGAAATGATATGAAAAATATGACGCCGTCGGAATTACGGCGCGCATTCAGAAAAACATTTTTATCAGAAAACAAACACCTTTCTACGTATCCTATTGATAATAGGTTTGACGCGGCAAGTGATATTGACACATCCATCGAAGGTTTTACATCCACGCGCGATTTGTCCGAAGAATCCGACAGAATTCGTCCGTTGGAAATAAAAATAAAATTCAAAAATACCGATTCGGCGTTGTCGCGTGAAAATTACAATTTGCTTTCGGAATATGCCGGCATAGTGGTCAGCAATCCAAAGCGCGCGATTCAGATTGCCATCCCAGAGGGCGCAACCGAAACAACCGATGCGCGGAAACTTGCGGCGCGGCGTTTGGCGATTGTGGAACAAGTCTTGCGCGATACGGGCGTTTCGGAAAATCGTATTGTTCCGATTTTATCAAGTCGCGATGAAGAAGGTTTTGTCCTGCGCGTGATTTCAAATGAACAATATGAAACGCTTACTAAACAAACGCGCAACAAATACGGGACCAGTTCGAAAAAATATAAAAGTCTAAGTTGGTAATGCACCGTGTCTGTGTTCGGGTCTTTTTGTCGCAAATGTTTTAATTCAATCATTGATTTTTTGTTTCCGCCCGCGTGTCCGATATGTTCGGCGCGGGTGAAAAAGCACGGTGAATTGTGCGATGATTGTTTTGGGTATTTTGATTGGATTGATGGGCCGCATTGTGCATGCTGTGGTTATCCATTTCCGGATGAATACGAATCGAACAAGAAATCTTTGTGTCCGGTGTGTGCCGCGGGCAAGAATGAATTGGAATATGTTCGTGCCGCATGTCGATATGACGATATGTCGCGGTCTGTTATGTTGCCGTTCAAACATGGTGGTCGTATAAAGTTCGCACGATTTATGTCACATGCAATGATATGGGCGTTGCGCGATGTCGATATTAAACCGGATTTGATTATGCCGGTGCCACTTGCGAATCGGCGACTGTTTCAACGCGGGTATAACCAGGCGACGCTTCTTTCGCGGGAAATCGCGCGTGCGTATGGTGCACCGATTGACTTTAACAGTGTGCATCGTAAATATCGTCCGAATATGGGACACAAAACGCACGCACAGCGCGCACAACATATTCGCGGCGTATTCAATGTTAAAAATCGCGATGCGTTGCGCGGGAAAAAGATTTTGTTGGTCGATGATGTTATGACATCGGGTGCAACATTTAATGAACTTTCGCGCGTCTTGCGGCGTGCCGGTGCGACAGAAATATACGGCGTTGTCTTTTGCCGCGTCGTCCGTGCAGAATAATACAGATTGCTTGAAATTCATTTTCTATTTGATAGAATCAAATAATAATTATAAAGGGTAAAGATATGAAAATAGATTTGGGTAAAAACATTGCACCACGCGATATAGAGGCGCGTATTCAAAAATTCTGGGATGAAAACGATTTTTGGTCGAACGATGTAAATTCAAAACAAACACCTTTTTGTGTTATGATGCCGCCACCGAATGTCACGGGAAATCTGCATATGGGGCATGCGTTGGATAATGTTATGACGGATATTATTTGCCGGTACAAACGTATGTGCGGGTTTGATGTTTTGTGGCAACCGGGAACCGACCATGCGTCTATTGCAACACAACTTTTGGTGGAACGCGATTTATCAAAGCGTGGAATAAACCCACATGCATTGTCACTGGATGAAAAATTAAATTATGCATGGAAATGGAAGGATGAAAAGGGTGGCCAGATATTAAATCAGTTGCACGTTTTGGGTGTGACACCGGTATGGAAACGCGAAAGATTTACAATGGATGACGGGCTTTCACGCGCGGTGACGAAACTGTTTGTAAAAATGTATAATGAAGGTTTAATATATCGTGAAAAACGCCTGGTCAACTGGTGTCCGCGCCAACAAACATCTGTATCGGACCTGGAGGTTGAAACCCGCGAAGAACACGGTAAGTTTTATTATTTTAATTATCCACTTGCGGATGGTGGGTTTGTTGAAATCGCAACCACGCGACCGGAAACATTGTTCGGTGATGCGGCGATTGCGATTCACCCCGAAAATGAAAAGTTAAAACATTTAATCGGCAAAAGGGCGATTATACCACTGACCAACATTGAAATTCCGATTGTCGCCGATGTTCATGCGGACCCGGAAAAGGGAACGGGTGCGGTGAAAATTACGCCGGCGCATGACTTTGATGACTGGGAGGTTGGCGTTCGTCATAACCTGACACCAGTTTGCATATTGACACCCGACGCAAAGTTGATAAATGCCGATCCGGTTCCGGAAAAATATCGTGGTATGGACCGTTATGCCGCGCGCAAGGCGGTGGTCGAAGATATCGAAGCCGCCGGACTTATGACAAAAATCGAAGATAAAATTATTCCAACACCGTATTCGCAACGCGGCGGCGTGCCGGTTGAACCAATGCTGACCACGCAATGGTTTGTTGATGCCGAAAAATTGGCCACGCCGGTGATTGCGGCGGTGGAAGAGGGCAAAGTTCAATTCTTGCCGGAACATCGTTATAATCTGTTTATGTCGTGGATGAAGAATATTCGTCCGTGGACAATTTCGCGGCAACTTTGGTGGGGGCATCATATACCGGCGTGGTACGATGCGGAGGGTCAAGTATATGTCGCCGAAACCGAAGAAGCGGCAATTAAACAATCGGGTGGCAAAACACTTACCCGTGACCCTGATGTTCTTGATACATGGTTTTCATCGGGGCTTTGGCCATTTTCGACACTTGGGTGGCCCGACGATACGCCCGAACTTAAACGTTATTATCCGACGGATTTGCTTTATACCGCGGCAGATATTATATTTTTCTGGGTTGCGCGTATGATGATGCTTGGAATTTATGTTATGGGCGATATTCCAATTAAAACACTAAATTTCCACGGACTGGTCCGCGATGCCAAGGGGCAAAAGATGTCAAAAACCAAAGGCAACGGTGTTGACCCGTTGGACACAGTGGAAAAATTTGGTGCGGACGCGTTGCGTTATTTCGTATCAACCGCACCGATTGGAACCGATATCCGGTACAGTGATGAAGAAGTCAAACGTGGTTCAAAATTACTAACCAAACTTTGGAATGTTGCGCGATTTGTTTTGGGGAATTTGGAAAGTTTTGAACCAACGGGTGACGCGCCGGCGGTTGCAACGCGACCAATCGAAGACCGTTGGATTTTGTCCGAATTAAATAAAACGATTGCCGAAGTGCGCAAAAACCTTGATAAATACGACAGTTTCAATGCACGCAGTGCGATTGATACATTCTTTTACGACATATTCTGTGACCAATATGTTGAATTTATCAAGGACCGTTTCTGGTCACCGGAAAAATATGGTGCGGAATCGGTTCTATCGGCCCAGTGGACATTGTGGACGGTATTGCGTGCGATAATTGGTATGTATGCGCCGTTTATTCCGTTCCTGACCGAAGAATTGTGGCAAAAGATATACATGCCATACGAAGGTGGCGAAACACTCCATTTGACCGAATATCCAATGGTAAACGCGGAATATGATACCGATGTGTCCGATATGCAATATGCAATCGATACGATAAAGGCCGTTCGTGGTTTGCGCACGGAACGCAAGATTGGAAACGGTGCAAAACTTGAAACATTGACCGTGCCACAAAACGTGCCGACCGCGCTTTACGGACTGATAAAATCCGGCGCGCGTGCAAATAACATTGTTGCGGGTGATGCGGTTGACTTTGTCGTGGCGGATGCGGGGATAAAATAAAATGAGTAACGGAAAATTGATTGTTAAACGCGAATTGCAAACATATCAGTGTGACCGATACGGCAATATGCGCCCCGGTATATTGATGAATGAATTGCAAGGCATGGGTGACACCAACGCCGAAAATATGGGATATGGCCGAACATTTATTCATGAAAACAATGTTGGATGGGTTGTCACGCATTACTTGGTTGATATTATCAAAATGCCACGTAATGGCGAAATGTTGGAATATTCAACATGGCCGGCGGCGCACGACGGGGTGCGCGCAACGCGTGATTTTGAAATTCATGGCGCGGATGGCGAATTATTGGTTCGTGCGACATCGCAATGGGTTTTGTTTGATTTGGCAAATCGTCGCATGGTTCGTATAGACGATTGGATAAAACCCGACACGTGGCCGGTTGGCATGGCGCGCGCATACGACCGAAAATTTGAACGTTTTCCGAATTTTGAAGCGACCAAGACACATGTGCTAAAATGTCGCTTTGATGATATCGATGAAAATCAGCATATAAATAACGCGGTCTATGCGGTGTGGGCGACGGAAAGTGTTGGATACGAATATCGCAACACGCATAAATTGCGTGGCATAGAATTAAACTATAAACGTGAAATAAACCCAACGACACCTGAAATTTATACCGATGTTAAAATAGACGGCCTTGTCACGCATCATCGTATTAGGACCGCGGATGCCCCCGAAAATGCCCAGGTTATATGTTATTGGGAAAGTTTATAAAAATCGGCATAAAAGCCGATTTTTTATTGCAACCAAATTGATGCCACATCATTTACCGTGTTACTGGTTGGATCACCAGTTGCCACCGGAACTTGAATATATTTCGCAACGGGGCGACTGTTTGCATTTGCACCGGTATCATAGGTTAAAACCTGGCCAGCGGCGGCGGATGTGGGTTTTTGAACCGCGTATTCTTTGACCGCGGCGGCCGATGGATACATAACCTGGTCTTGACCTGCACCGGAACCGGCGGCGATGTCGCCAATTTTTTCGCCCGATGTGACCCCATCTAACTTATTACTTATGTCTTCTTTATCTTCCAATGCATCATAAACCGCACCCGCCGTCACTGGAACTACTGCATTGGCCGTCGAAGGTGCAGTACTAATATCACTCACCGGTGTTACGCGGTTTAAATAACCAGTGCCATCTACCTGCATAATGTCGCCTTGGTGGGTGTTGGTCACATTTTGTCCGCTGCGTTCCCCTTGGAATCTTTGGACCACGTATTCCCGTGTTGCTAAAACTTCGGTTGCCGATGCGACGAACGACAAATGAATTGTCGCCAAAGAAACAACGCAAACTTTATAAAAATTATGCATAACTCCCGCCCTTGTGCCCATACAAAAACCCTATAAAACCTAACTTTCAAATTCAGCCTAGCAACTTTGAAAATTTTTGTAAAGCACAAAATGAATCAAAAATAAAAAATCTGCATCAACACGTTTTTAGCGCATTGGACGCAGACCTTTGTTTGTTGTTGTTTTGTATACACATATTATACCACAAAAAAAGTCATTCACAAATAAAAATTATTGCGTTTGCATAAAATTTTGATACTATTCGATTGCCCGTGGGTGTTCCGCAGGTGAGATTCAAACTCTCTAATACAGTCGTCTAGGATAGACGAAAAAATCCTCCAACCAAAGGTTGGAGTGTGCGAATATATTGAATAAGCACAGCAAAACTGTATTTGCGTTTGAACTCCAACCACTTGAAATTTTTTCGGTGGTTTTTTATTTCAAAACAAAAGGAATCGATATGAAAAATACAGTGACACTTGCAGGTGTAATAGAAGATTTTGTAAAAAAACACCCAAAATACAGGCCGAACATTACGGATATAGATAGGTGCCTGCGGTATTTGGCGCAAAATTTTCTGTATGTCTTTGCGTCGACCGACAGTGTGACATATACTTTGCGTAATAAAGTTATGTGCTATGAATACGAACTTGAAAAATTGCGTGAAGAAAACAAAATGTTAAAAAATTAAATTTTGGCGATACTTGTCGCCAAATTTTAATTCGGTTGCAAAATAAAAATCTTTTTCGTTGCAATCGTGAATTTTTTTTTGAAAAATTGCTTCGCAAAATAACAAAAATAAAAAAAGGAGACACCATGAGTAATAAATGGGTTTATACATTTGGCGATGGTCATGCCGAAGGTCGCGCCGATATGCGCAACTTGCTGGGGGGCAAGGGTGCAAATTTGGCGGAAATGAACTTGGTTGGGTTGCCGGTTCCGGCGGGATTTACCGTCACGACAGAGGTTTGTACATATTACTATGAAAACAACCAAACATATCCGGCGGATTTGATGGACCAGGTTCGTGCCGGCATCGCGCATATTGAAAAGATTATGGGCAAAAAGTTCGCCGATATGGAAAACCCACTTTTGGTGTCGGTGCGTTCGGGTGCGCGCGTTTCTATGCCGGGTATGATGGACACGGTTTTGAATTTGGGCTTGAACGATGAAACAGTGCGGGCGTTGGCGAAAATTTCCGGCAACGAAAGATTTGCGTACGATTCATATCGCCGCTTTATTATGATGTTTAGTGATGTTGTTTTGGGCGCGGATATCGATTTGTTCGAACATACCTTGGAACGCATGAAGGAAGAAAAGGGATACAAGGTTGACACGGAACTGACCGCCGACGATTTGAAACAATTGGTGGAACAATTCAAAGAAATCGGTGTTAAAATTGGCAAGGTTTTCCCCCAGGACCCATGGGAACAGTTAAAACTTGGTATCGGTGCTGTGTTCGGTTCATGGATGAGCAAAAAGGCCATCACATACCGCAAATTAAATAATATCCCGGGCGATTGGGGCACCGCCGTCAATGTCCAAGCGATGGTCTTTGGAAATTCCGGCGATGACAGTGCGACCGGCGTGTGTTTCAGCCGCGACCCCGCAACCGGTGAAAACAAATACTATGGTGAATACCTGATTAACGCCCAAGGCGAAGACGTTGTCGCCGGTATTCGTACCCCCCAACCGATGAGCAAGGATAATTCAGGCCGCGTGTCATTGGAAGAAGCCATGCCAAATGTTTATCGCGAACTTTGCGATGTGCGCGAAAAATTGGAAAAGCACTATAAAGATATGCAAGATATGGAATTCACCATCGAACATGGGAAACTTTGGATGTTGCAATGCCGTAATGGTAAACGCACGGCGGCGGCGGCGGTTCGCATGGCGGTTGAAATGGTGAACGAAGGGCTGCTTACCAAGGAAGAGGCAATTTTGCGCGTTGGTGCCGACCAATTGAATCACTTGTTGCACCCGATGTTGGACCCAAAAGCGGAACGCAAGGTTATTGCAAACGGACTTCCGGCATCGCCGGGTGCCGCGGTGGGTATGGCGGTGTTCAATGCCGAAGATGCCGAAAAATGGGCGGCCGCGGGTAAAAAAGTTATGCTTATCCGCGTTGAAACATCGCCCGAAGATATCGCTGGTATGAACGCGGCCCAAGGTGTGATTACCGCACGTGGTGGTATGACATCACACGCGGCGGTGGTTGCACGTGGTATGGGAACGCCGTGCGTTTCGGGCAGCCCAGATATCAAAATCGATTATGAATCCAAAACGATGAAAACTACATCCGGCGCGGTTATCCACGAAGGCGATTGGGTTTCCATTGATGGTGCCAAAGGGCAAATTATCGAAGGTGCGGTTCCAACGGTTTCTGTGGAATTGACGGGGAATTTCGGAACACTTATGCAATGGGTTGATGAAATCAAAACACTTACCGTCAAGGCGAACGCCGAAACGCCAAAGGATGCGAAACAGGCGCGCGATTTTGGTGCCGAAGGTATCGGACTTGCGCGGACGGAACACATGTTCTTTGATCCGGCGCGTATCCAAGACATGCGCGAAATGATTTTGGCCGAAGACGAAGACGGTCGCCGTGCGGCATTGGCGAAACTGTTGCCGTATCAAAAGGCGGACTTTATCGAATTGTTCAAGATTATGGACGGTTTGCCGGTCACTATCCGACTGATTGACCCGCCATTACATGAATTCTTGCCACATACCGATGCGGATATCGCCGAACTTGCCACGCACATTGGTAAACCGGTGGAATTTGTGAAACAGCGTGCGGACGCATTGCATGAACAAAACCCGATGCTTGGGCACCGTGGATGCCGCCTTGCCATTACATATCCGGAAATCTGCGAAATGCAAACACGCGCGATATTGTCGGCGGCATTGGAATGCAAACGTGCGGGCGTTTCGGTGCATCCTGAAATCGAAGTGCCACTTGTGGGTTCGAAAAAAGAAGTTGATATCGTTAAATCTGTAATTGATGCAACGGCAAAATCGCTGTTTGCGGAAACGGGCGAAAGTGTCGAATATACGGTTGGTTCAATGATTGAATTGCCGCGCGCGGCGGTTTTGGCGAACGAAATCGCGGAAAGTTGCGAATTCTTTGAATTTGGCACAAACGATTTGACGCAAACAACACTTGGAATGTCGCGTGATGACACGGGCAAGATTTTGGATGAATACCGTGCGCGCGGAATCTATGTTGCCGACCCATTTGCATCGGTTGACCAATTGGGCGTAGGGCTTCTGATAAAGGACGCGGTGCAAAAGGCGCGCGCGACCAAGGGTGACAAAATCCACCTTGGCGTGTGCGGTGAACACGGCGGCGATCCGGAATCAATTGAATTCTTCCATAAATGCGGATTCAATTCTGTTTCGTGCAGTCCGTTCCGTGTGCCAATCGCACGCCTTGCCGCGGCCCAGGCGGCGGTCAAATTCCCACGGAAATAGCATAAAGTGTTAGTGGAAGTGGTAAGCAAACCCGCGCCATCCGGCGCGGGTTTTTAGTTAATTTGCGGACAGTTGTTGTTCTACTGGGATTGTGTCGTCACCAACAGGCATGCACACATGTGTGCTATTCCCGCAACATAATCTGTTTGACGATGGTGTAAAACCTGTCTGACACCGGCATTGCCCATCAAATATATCGCCTGACCTATCAGAAACATAATCAGAAAAAGACGGACAGGTGCGACATTTGTTTCTATAAAAATACATATCCTGGGTGCATGCACAACGTCCATCCCAGAATAAAGAATCCACGGCGTCCGAACCGCTTGCGTTGCCTGCGTTAGGTATCGAGTAACATGATGCACCATCAGAACATACGCCTGCGGATGTATACAATCCACCATTTTCACAAGCCGGTAAACATGCGCCATTAAATGTAACGAACCCGTCTAGACACCGACACTTTTTATTTACCCAACCGCCATCTTTGTTGTTTAATGAAATGGTACTTGTGCCGCTTGAATCATATGTCGAATTATCCGGACACAGCAATGATTGATAGAATATTTCAGAAATGTTTTCGATACATGTATCGGGGCGGTTTTCAGGGCAACCGGAACTGGTTGTATCCGAAGAAAATACTGCGTAGCCACAGGTTAGTGCGACATTACGGCATGCGCCACGCATAATGTTATATACACTGGATGCCGCCGCCGTCGCCGACCAAGAATTTATCTGTGAAACCTGGCTATTATAACATGTCGCAATATCGTTTAGGCATGTTGACGCATAATCCGCCACAATTTGATGCTGGGCGGCACTTATATTCACCATCGCACGTTGGACATAGTTCACAACAATATCGTTATATGATTTATATGCGCCACGGTCATCATATGTATATGCGCGACATTTATCCAAAACCGGTCGGCAAAGCCCTTCGGCGGTTGCGTCCGCCTGGATTCCGATTTTGCTTAACAGGTATTTTATCACGCAACGTCCGTCATTTGCGTTATTTCCTGAACAGGTTGGGTCATCCAATGATGTCATATTGTATGCCTGTTGCAATTTTGTGCTGTTGATTTCGGCGTTGCTGTAATTCGCCATAAATTTCTGAATATTATTTATATTTTGCCCCAAAACAACATTGCCATTTTCATCGATATACTTCTTGGTCGGGTCGATACATTTGAAATAGTTGTCGCCACACACCATATCGTCTTTCATACAGGTTTCCAACGCACCGATACAACCAATCGCATCATAGGTATTTTGATTTTGCAACACCGCGAGTCGCGCCTTTTGCAACATACGCGTTGCACTGCGGACATTAGACACCAAAGTTTCATTCATCTTGGTTAAACCTTGTTCATATGCGATGCAATCTTTATCAATCGCCAAATCATAGTTCCCGGTAATCTGCTCACTTGTTGCGCCAACATCGCGACATTGTTTTATCACTGTTTCACAGCGACGCTTTGCGGCCTTGTATAATTCGCCACCGCGCAGGTTTGAAAAACCACTATTTGACCCGGAAAGAAAATCCAAACTAAACATATCAGACAAATCTTCGGACGAAAAATCTAAATCTATGTCAAGCAATCCATATGAATCAACCGCATACGACGAAGAACTTGTTGTTTTGGGATCTTTTATCATTTGTTCGATTCTTGACAGCAACATGCGATTTTCCGTTGTATCGGTGACACTGGTCATGACCTCTTCGGCCTCTGTCGCGGACATAATCGCGGTGATTTCATCGGCGGAAAGCCCCACATAACGGATATTTTGCGCAATTTCATTTAGTTTAGTATTTGCTTCTTTGACGGCTTCTTCGACCGCGACATATTTGGCAAGGTTCGCCGAACACGAACACCGCTTTTGATTCGCATCAATCACCGCACAGAATTGGTCCATGCAATCGTTATATTGGTCTTGGCAAGATTTATTCAATGCCGCCTTTTGTTCCAATTGTTCTTTGGCCTGGGCGATTGATGCGGGGTCCAATTTTTCTTCTTTGCGCGTTTGCACCGTTGCGATACGCGGGCTAAGGTTGCCAATTTCCGATGATATGTTTGACCCGGTCTGGGCGCCGGATTCCAATATCGCGCGACCGCCGACCTCTGCGGTGGATGGACGCAGGGTAAGTCCCGCACGCCGCACCGCCGGATTCGCGTTTATACTTGCGGCTTCGGTGCGTTGCGACCGACCAACATTGTGGACGGCGGCATCCAGATTGTTGCGCGTTGAATCTTTATTCGTTTGCGAACGGGTCACGGAAACCGCGCGCCCCGCCGAACGCGTCGCCGTTTGGACTTCGCGTGTTGCATCGGTTGGAATTGTGCGAACGATATTGCGCGTAATTGCACCACGGTCGGGATTTTCATTTGATGTCCGCGTTGCAGAAACCGTGCGAACCGGTGCAACCGACCGTTCTTCGGTCGCGGTCGCGTTGTCGCCACCCATTGTCGCATTTGTTCCGGGTATAACACGCGATGGCACCGCCGCCACGCAAACCGCGGTCGGCGCATACAGCGCAATTAAAAATCCAAGTGTAAAAACCCTCATACTTACCCGTAATTATATCATAAAACAAAAGGGGAAAAAAGATAAAAAGTGGAAAGTGTAAGTGGTTAGTGTAAGTGGTTAGTAATCTCTGGAAACGGTCGCATAATTACAAATAAATCCCAGAGCACAAAGTTCCCCATAAAGATAGATGCCGCGGAATGACGGGCGCGAATGTACCCTCACTAACCACTTACACTAACACTAAAAAAACCGCCGAACGGCGGTTTTTTTATTATTTTTCGCTTTCATCGGGAATAACCGATACGGTCTTGCGGTCACGGAAACCGCGTTTGAACGAAACCTTGCCGGCAACCTTGGCAAATATGGTGTGGTCTTTGCCCATACCAACATTTTCACCCGGATGAACGGCGGTTCCGCGTTGGCGAATAATGATATTGCCCGGAATCACGCGTGCGCCACCGGATTTTTTAATCCCAAGTCTCCGTCCCGCTGAATCGCGCCCGTTTGCGGTACTCGCGCCACCTTTCTTATGTGCCATAATTAAACTCCTTTAACTTTAGCCCTTGATTTCTTTGATTTTCAACACGGTTATAAATTGGCGATGACCGCGTGTGCGACGATAGTTTTGACGACGTTTTTTCTTGAACACCAAAACCTTAGGCGCGCGTTTTTGTTCGACAACGGTTGCCACAACCCGCGCCCCATCGATTGTTGGCGTTCCAACGGTTTCGCCCAACATCAGAACGTGGTCAAATGTGACATCGCCGGTCGCATCCAATTTTTCAACCTTGATAACATCACCGACCTTTACGCGATACTGCTTTCCGCCGGTTTGAAAGATTGCAAAGTCACTCATATTTTTTCCTTTTATTTTAACTTTTGTCTAAAAGTTTATGCAAATACTACGCTTTTTATACCAAAAGTCAAGTGTTTTGTCGAAAATTTTATGCGAGACGGGTTTGTACCAGGACCGGCGGTTAATAAAAAACGGCGCAATCGCGCCGTTTTAATAGAAGTCAGAAGCTTTTAATTACCACTGGAACGTCGCCAACTACGGATACACCCATCGCCCGGACACCCAAGGGCATCAAGTAGGCATTGTTCACGGAAATCTGCGGAATTTCCACTACCATTTGGCATTGGAGGGTTGCTGTGATTTGACGAGGCACCATTTAATATCTCGTTCAACGTCACAATATTACGGCAAGTATTCGCTGTGTAATCGCTTGCGTTCCAAGTACAGGAAGTACTATCTGGTTTATCAATAACTGCCCTGAACTGTGCATACGACGGATTGCAAATCATATCTTGATAGCAATGCGGAACATTTGCAATCTGCGCGCAATATGTTTTAATACGCGCATCTGGCCAATTTTCATTTGACTGCGCCTGGGTTTCATAACAATCCCAAAGTTCACTTATACATTCGTTAAAGTTCGTTCCTGCGGCTGTTGCCTTGGACAAGACCTCGTCGCGTTCGTTATTATAAAACTCTAACCGTTTTTGTTGCAACGCCTGTTGTGCGGCAACCTTTTGATATGCAATTTTTTGTGCGGTCGCCTTTAACTGTTCACCGTACAAATCGCAATCCGCGTTCGCATCCAACAAGTATTTCTGCATCACACTGCGCCGCGCATCCGCAACCGGCCCGCGCAGGTTTTCATATGGGTCACTCGACGTGCTGTAACCAAAGCAAGACGCATTCGCGGCGGTGCCGATATTGCTGCGTTCGTTTAATTTTACATCGCCCGACGAAGAAATTGTGACCTTGCTGTTGTAATTAAATGGACAAGATGACGTTGCCCCGTTCGCGCAACGGCCACCCGACGGCGGTGTGCCACAACCTTCGTATATTCCGTTAAAGCATGAATCAAGCACCCGCGCACAAACATTATTATGTGCATAGCGGAACAAATCGTATCCCCATGTTTCCGCAAGTGTATCGCGTGTTTCTTCGTTGATTATTGACGCGGTTGAACCACCAATCCCGTTCAAAATAGTTGTCACATTTTCCATTGCTTGGAACACAGAATCCGTGTTATCAGCCAGAATCGTATCAGTATTCGCCTTTACTTCATCCGCCCATGCCGAAAGCGATGCCAAAATATCAGACCCCGCCCCATCCAAATTGGCGACATCAAATCCGTAAACACTTTCGTTCGTGCAATATGCCGGTGCAACCGAATAAGAACATGCCCCTGATGTGAAAAGTCCATGTTCCGCGCACCAATCGCCAAACTTATTGGAATTTGTTCCGTTGTCACTTGCCTCACGCCATGAAACGCAATTCATAACCCTTTCCGCATCGGTCAGTTCGAAAGCCGCGCTAACTTCCTTGCCCTTGTTCGCAATCAGCAACGCAAGTTGCCCAGAAATCTTAATCAATTCTTCGTTTGCGGAATTTAGTGCGTTTTCCGCCTCTGCAAAAGCCTTGACCCGGCCGGCGCATGCGCAACGGCGTTGTGCCTCGTTCCGGGCGGTGCAAATTTCATCCATACACGTATAGTATGATTCCAAACAGTTGCTATACGCGTCCGCGGAAATAAGCCCCGTCGAAGAATCAACGATATTGCTGTAATTCCCGGTGTAAAGTTTACTGTTCAAATACGTATAGTATGTCCCGCTAACGGTTTTTGTTCCGCGAATTGCGTCGCCCTGCAAGGATACGCGTGCGGGATTTGTCGTTGCGGTGCGTGCGCGAACGGTGCGTGTCGGTGCGGCCCCGCGCGAAGAACGGCGCGCCAATTCACGCGAAACGACACCGCGTGCGGTCGCACCACGTGCAATATCGGTTGTTGGGCGTTGCACAACATTGCGTGTTGCGGTTGTTGTGGCCGCCCCGGTTGTCGGTCTTGCCGCGGTTGCGCGAACGTTACGGCCCGTGCTGTTACGCGGACTTTGCCGCCCCAGTGTCAAACCATCACCCGGGGTTTCGTCATTCCCAAGCATCGGTCCAATCGGATCGGCGAACACAACCCGCATCGATAAAAACGTTGAACAAACCAAAAACGCACCAACCAGCAAAAACATAGTGCCCAATGCATTTTTGCCAAAATTTTGCAAAGAATTTTTTTTCATCAAACTCTCCTAAATGTCCCGGAATTCCAAACCTTCCACCGCATAGTTCGATTGCAAACTATACTACTATCACATGTCATTATATCAGATTTATAAATTTTTGTAAACAATAAAACCCGCCACGCGGCGGGTAATTTTTTGCACATCATTTTTAGTCTGGAATATCTTCGGTTGGCACCGGATATTCTTCTACTGGTTCGGGTTCCGGTTCTTCTTCTGGTGGAACTTCTTCTTCAATTACTTCATCAAATTCTTCTTGGACAACGACGGGTTCCGCCACAGGTTCCGTTGCGACCACCGTTGGTTCTGCAACCGGTTCGGTAATCGTTGGATTTTCAACCGTAACAACATCGCTTTCTGTGGTGGTGACGGTTTCAACAAGTTCCGCGCGCGCGCCATAAACAGATACGGCACCGACAATTATTCCCAATACAAATATCTTTTTCATTTTTTTTCTCCCTTTTGTATGTGCTTTATGGTAAGTATTTTTACATAAAAAAGTCAATAGGTTTATTTTATTGCACATGAACTTTATTCGCAATATAATACGTTCGTGAAAAAGATATTTATTGCGATTTTTGCTTTTGCTTTGTTTGGCGCAGCAAACGCGGCGGACAATGTTTTCTTTGACGATACGGACGAAAATTCATTGTCAATTTATGTTGCGCAAAGTACGGGTTCGGGGTCACTGTTGCACCTGATATACCCGGGAATTTGGGAAATCGTTCCGATGACATCGGTTATGGTTCAGTATTCACAACCAATGACAATTTTTCGTTTCCCGGCGCGTATGAATTTTAATCTGATTCAAAATATCGCATACAATTCTGCGGACGGATTGTCATTTTTTGGCGGTGGAATTTCGTGGGATATCGCGCCGATTTCATGGCACGGAATCTATGCGGGAATTGGCGTTGGACCGTATTACCGTGATAACCACGATCGTTGGGTGTCAAGTCGCCTGGTATTTGGTGAAAAGTTTTTCATCGGCGCCCGCATTGCCGAACGCACCCGCGTGGAATTTTTTACATTGCACTTTTCAAACGGCGATTTTACCGAAACGAACCTTGGGTTTAATTTCGCCGGCCTGTCGATTGGGTACAGTTTTTAAGTATAAAAAAACGGGGCGTTTGCCCCGCAAACAAACACTAATTCGGTAATGCCCAAAGCCAACAATAATCCGGGTCGTTTTCATGTCCGGCCTCGTAACCGGCACATTCGTATTTTACCGATGCCATGGTGGCAAGTTTCGTTGCATCGTTTTGCGCATTGTATGCGTTCGCCGGGTCATAAACCGCGCGTTCGCCAAATTCTTGGACACCGGTGGTTGCGTTTGTGCCATTATATGTCACAACCGTTCCCGTTGTCCCCGTCGGCAATGCATTGTTTGTGATTTTAGCATTCAATTCACTATACACATCCTTTAACAATTCCAATGAAACAAGGGCAGATTT